>CABYEX010000001.1 GCA_902518075.1 Halieaceae bacterium
ACAGATCCGGGTCGATCGCCGCACCAATGCGGTCCTCAAAACCCAGACGAATCAGGCCCGCACAGGCGAGGATAATGGCATCAAATTCTCCGCCATCGAGTTTCGCAAGGCGCGTGTTAACGTTGCCCCGCAAAAAGCCGATCTCGAGGTCAGGGCGGTGCCGGCTCAACTGGCAGCTGCGACGCAAACTGGATGTGCCAAGGCGTGCGCCCTCTGCAAGCTGGTCAAAGTCCGCACAGCCAACCAGTGCATCACGGGGGTCCTCGCGCTCACAGATCACACCTAACGTCAGGCCATCGGGCATGAACATCGGTACGTCTTTCATCGAGTGAACAGCGATATCGGCGCGCTCATCCAGCAAAGCCGTTTCCAGCTCTTTCACAAACAGGCCCTTGCCACCGACTTTGAATAGCGGCTTGTCGAGGAGCTGATCGCCACGCGAGGTCATACCGAGCAGCGACACCTCCATACCTGGATGCGCTGCCTCGAGGCGTGATTTCACATGTTCCGCCTGCCACAGGGCGAGCGGACTCTCCCGTGTAGCGATCACGATTTTTTCAGACACGATATTCCCTCTGTTTATGGCCGCAGTTTAGCATGGGGCGACATTTCACCGCTCTCAAACAGGGCGGTGGCCAGATGTCCAAGGTAGAATCGTCGGGCAATGATTCGGAACGATGGCAGATCATGAGCGATCGAGAGGCAGAAAACAGTCAAGAGCTCTGGGGCGGGCGTTTCAGCGAGCCCACGGACGCCTTTGTACAGCGATTTACCGCATCGGAAGCCTTTGACCGTCAACTCGCCGTCTACGACATCGCAGGCTCCAGGGCCCATGCCGAGATGCTGATGTCCACGGGCGTCCTCACTGCGGATGAAAATGCCGCGATTCAGCAGGGTCTCACCGATATCATGGCCGAGATAGAACAAGGAGCTTTTGAGTGGTCCGTCGCACGCGAAGATGTGCACATGAACATCGAAGCGCGACTGACCGAACTGATTGGCGACGTCGGCAAAAAGCTGCATACGGGCCGATCGCGCAACGATCAGGTCGCGACCGACCTGCGCCTGTACCTGCGCGCCGCACTCGATGCCATTAGCGCCGAGCTGACGCGTCTGCAAACCGGTATCGTGACACTGGCAGCGCAGCACGTGAGCACCGTCATGCCCGGATTCACCCACCTGCAGGTGGCCCAGCCGGTGACCTTTGGCCACCACCTGTTGGCGTGGAACGAGATGCTGGAGCGAGACTACGGTCGCCTGGTGGACTGCCGGAGGCGATTGAATGTCTCGCCGCTGGGCGCCGCTGCACTGGCGGGGACCACCTTCCCGATCGACCGTGACGCTACTGCTGAGATGCTCGGTTTTGATGCGCCTACACGAAATTCCCTCGACAGCGTTGCCGACCGGGACTTTGCGCTCGAGTTCTGCGCCGCCGCTGCGCTGTTGATGAACCATCTCTCACGTATCTCCGAGGAACTGGTTTTGTGGACCTCGGCGCAATTTGGATTTATCACCCTGCCCGATCGATTCTGTACCGGCTCATCGATCATGCCGCAAAAGAAAAATCCTGACGTGCCCGAGTTGGTGCGCGGTAAATCAGGGCGCGCCACCGGCAATCTGGTGGCATTGCTCACGCTGATGAAGTCGCAACCGCTGGCCTACAACAAGGACAATCAGGAAGACAAAGAAGCCCTGTTCGATACCGTCGTCACACTGGGTGACTGTCTTCGGGCCTTTGCCGACATGATTCCGGCGATGGAAGCGAACGAGACGGTAATGCGGCAGGCCGCGCTGGCGGGCTTCTCAACCGCAACCGATCTGGCGGACTATCTGGTGCGCGCCGGGGTGGCATTCCGCGACGCCCATGAAGTCGTGGGCAAGGCCGTCGCTCATTGCGTGACCGCCGGCTGCGATCTCGCGGAGCTGCCGATGGAAACTTTGCTGTCTTTTCATGGCGACATCAAAGAGGATGTTTTTGAGGTACTGACGCTGGATGGCTCCGTCGCGGCGCGCGATCACTTTGGCGGTACCGCGCCTAATCAGGTGAAAGCCGCCGTGCAGGCAGCGCAGGCCCTGCTCGCCGCGCGTTAGCGAGGTGCTGAACGCTAAGGCACGTAACGTAAGTTCAATAGGAAAGTGATATCGGGCGCAGACTCGACCACCACATCCTCGCTAAATCCCGCATCAATCATCCAGTGAGCTGTCGGCCGCCAGCGCACCGCCATACTGAGCATGCCCGCGGGTTCACCCAGCGCCTCCAGCGCCCCATCTAGCAACGCACTGTGCCCATCGTATTGCATCAGGGCTGACCAACGCGGCGTAAAACGCCACTCTGCCGCCAATCCTGCGAACCACAGCGAGTTCCGCTGCTTAGGCCCCAAAAAATCGCTGTCACCTGCCCGGGTGCCGCCCACCTGACCGTGCCACCACAAGGGCCAGCCGCCCAGCTGCTGGCCGCTGAAACGCAGCAGGGCGTATATATCCGTGGCACCACTGCCTAGCCAGTCTGAGGCTTGCCCGCTGGCCGTTTTCACCCCCGCGCTAATGCCCAATTGCCCGCCATCGATCGCTCGCAACGGCCGGCTCACGGCGACATGAATATCACCCAGACCCGAAACAGAACGGAGCAGGTGACGGTCATGCTCAGGCTGGGACAACTGATAATACAGCGCATCGGTTGGATAGCTGTCGCGATTGCCATCGGGCAACCCAAACAAACGGTGCCAGCTCGAAATGAGGTTATCCGTAACCCCCCCTGAATGATGCCGCCATGGCACGGTCACCTCCACGTCCCACTGCTGCGGCAAGCCGTAGCGGAGCGACAGCGTCAGCGCATCGGTCTGCCCGTCCAGCAACAGTGACTCCTCACCTTCGTTTTCCATGGTGAAGTGATTGGAGAGCGTGGCGGAAGCCGCCCAGCTGAATCCACGGGCAGTGTCAACACTACGTTGTGCCGGTATGGCGCGCAGGGAAGCGAGTGGAGAGAGGTTCGTGATCTGCAGCGGCTCAGACTGGCTAAACGCCGCTAGCGGTGCCAGTGCACAGCAAGCCAGTGCACTAGCCGTGAGTGTCCTCATGGTCATTCCAGGTCAATGTCAGTCCCGTATGCGTCAACAACTCTTTTACCAAAAAAGCATGAAAAGATTCACCGCTTTTGGTGTCGCGCCAGGTGCGCGTGTCGTTATGCCAAGTGTAGTGAAAGCCCCCGCCGGGAGTCGCCAGCCAGAGCTGTTCGGTGGGGGGTTGCCTACTGAAAACAAAGACCACGCCGTTACTGAAAGTGGCGTTGATCACTCCCTCGGCGCCACGGATATCGACATCATCCGGCAATGATTCAAGGGCGACCTCGACTGCCTCGAAGGTCACCTCGATCTGTTCGAAATAATCACTGCTTGCCATATCTGGCGTCTCCCCCTGAATTTGTAGTGCTTCCCGAACACAATGCCATAGGCCGCCTCATCATGAGAGCGCCACACTGCGCTGTTATACTGCGCCTTTTGCAGAGGTCAAACTGTGAGGACTTTTATCATTGTCCTGCTTTGCGCTTGGCTGGCCAGCTGCGGTCAGCCGGGGCCCTTGCGCCCGGCTGAGCCCGATGACGCATCGGCGATCGCTGACTGATGTCGGTATTTAAGCACCAGCAAGGCTCGCTCCACTGCGAGGGCGTCCCGCTCGAAGCCATCGCCGAAGCCCATGGTACACCGACCTACGTGTATTCGCGGCAGACCATCGAGTCGGCATTCCTCGCCTACCAAAATGCCCTGGCAGATCGCCCTCATCTCATTTGTTATGCGGTAAAAGCGAATTCCAATCTGGCCGTACTCAATGTGCTGGCCGGATTGGGCGCCGGTTTCGACGTGGTGTCGATCGGTGAGCTCGAGCGTGTGATCGCCGCAGGGGGCGCGGCAGACAAGGTGGTGTTCTCTGGCGTCGGCAAGACAAAGCAAGAAATGCTGTCGGCGCTGGAACACGGGATCCGGTGTTTTAACGTCGAATCGGAATCCGAGCTGCTGACACTGGCGGGCGTCGCCGCTACATGCGGCAAGACGGCGCCGGTATCCATGCGGGTCAATCCAAATGTCGATGCGGGCACCCACCCCTACATCTCGACGGGCCTGCGCGAAAACAAATTTGGTGTCGACGTCGAGACCGCCAGACGCCTTTATCAGGTCGCCCATGACCATCGGGCATTAGAACCTGTTGCCATTGACTGCCACATCGGCAGTCAGATCCTGGACATCGCACCTTTTCTGGAATCCTTGGACTGCCTGCTGGCATTGATCGATGACCTCGCTGCAGAGGGCATCACGCTGCGACACCTCGATATCGGGGGCGGCTTGGGAGTCAACTATCAGGAGAATGCGCCGGCGATTGAGGAGTACATGAGCGCACTGGCTGCGAAGCTGGGATCTCGGGACTTGGAGTTAGTGCTCGAGCCGGGACGCTCCATCGTCGCCCTCGCGGGTGCCCTATTGACCAGAGTGCTGTACCTGAAACCCAGTGATGCAAAAAATTTTGCGGTAGTCGATGCGGCGATGAACGATTTGCTGCGGCCCTCGCTCTACGACGCATGGCAGGACATTCAGGCCGTGACCCCGCATGAAGGTGAGTCACGACCCTGGGACATCGTCGGCCCCATTTGTGAGACCGGTGACTTTCTTGGCAAAGACCGACACCTGGCGCTGTCTGAGGGCGACTTACTGGCTGCGATGGGGGCGGGCGCCTATGGTTTCGCGATGGCGTCCAACTATAACTCGCGTCCCCGGGCGGCCGAGGTGATGGTTTCAGGCGAATCCCTGCATCTGGTCGGTCAACGCGAAGCTTTGGGCGACCTTTGGCAGCGGGAGCGCATCCCGGAGGGGTCCGCGTCGTGAAGCTGGCCTTCACCAAGATGCAGTGCGCTGGCAACGACTTCGTGGTGATCGACGGTGTCACACAGTCGGTCGGTCTCAGCACTGCACAGTTGAAACGCATAGCCGACCGTCGACGCGGCATCGGATGCGACCAGATCCTGGTGCTCACACCGCCCGATGACCCCGACGCCGATTTTCGCTACACCATATTCAACGCCGACGGTTCCCGCGCTGGCCAATGCGGAAATGGTGCCCGGTGTGTGGGCCGCTTTCTGCGCGAGAAGCGACTGACGCGAAAGCTTGAACTCCGCTTATTGACCGATGGCGAACCAATCGCCCTCAGCTTCTCGGAGGACGGACGCGTGTTCGCCGGGCTGCCGGCACCCCGATTTGATCCCGCCGTGATTCCCTTTTCTGCGCCCGAGCTGGCTCCCCAGTATTCGCTGGAGGTGCAGGGGCAAAACCTGTCAATCGGCGCGCTGTCGATGGGCAATCCCCACGCCATTCTCATGATCGACGACTGTCACGCGGCACCGGTCAATACGCTGGGGCCGTTGATTGAGTCCCACGAGCGTTTTCCAGACCGGGTCAATGTGGGATTTATGCAGATCGTCTCGCGCACTGAACTGAAACTGCGGGTTTACGAACGCGGTGTCGGGGAGACCGAGGCCTGCGGCTCCGGCGCCTCTGCCGCAGCAATCCACGGTATGGAGCTGGGACTACTGGACCGGGAAGTTACTGTGCGCGTCCCCGGCGGCAAGCTCATGGTCAGCTGGCAAGGTGGTGACGCGCGCGTATGGTTGGGTGGGCCCACCGCCACAGTATTCGAAGGCAGCATGGTGATAAAAGGCTGATCTGAAGATGGCAATCGATCTCAATCCTAAAGACGTGGAGGAATTTCTGAGAGCCCACCCGAATTTTTTGCAGGACCGACCAGGCCTGCTGGCCGTCCTCAATCTGCCCCATGGGGGCGAGGGGGCTGTGTCGCTCGTCGAGCGACAAGTGAGCGTTTTGCGTCAGCGAAACATAGTCTCCCGACAAGAGATCAATGCGCTCTCGGACATTGGCAGGGAAAATGACCGGTTACTGGAGGCGACTAGACGCACCGTACTCGCGCTGTTAAGCGGCACCAGCCGACAAGAACTCGCGCAGATTTGGCTAGTGCAGGTCGCGAACACCTTCGAGGCTGAGCTGGGCGCCCTCGTCTGGATTACGGGTGAGCCAAATAGTAATAGCGCCGAGTCGGTGGCGGGCAAGCTGATTGGGCAGGGCGAAAGCTTTTCTGGCGTGCTGCGCCCAGAAGAGATGAAGGCTTTGTTCACCAGCGACGCCTCCGAGGGCTCTGCTGCTCTGTCACCAATTCGCAACGGCTCTGATATTCTCGGTGTTCTCGCGGTAGGGGCCCGAGATTCAGTGCGTTATCGTCAGGAGGACGGCACCATATTTTTGGAATACCTGGCAGAAGTGATCGGACAACTACCCGCCAGCCGCACTTAGTCTATTAAATCATCGACCATTCTCGCCCCGACATAACAGGGTACGACCTTAAATGCCTACGTTGTAACCTTTTATCAATTCGACACGCGCGAGCCGCTCGCCCTTAGAGGGTCTCCGCTCGAGCACCAAACGGCTCCCCATGCCCTGCGCTCACAATACAACACACCTCACAGTCGGCCGCACTGCGCGCTCCCAATGGTCACTGACTGCTGAACTGCTAGGAGTTCTCGCTTAGCGCAAAATAGCCCACAGATTCTTGCTAGCTACATTATTTTCGAAACCGTGACTAACAATAGGGTTCATGAATCTGTCGAGTGCACCTAGGGTAACCAATGACCTAGATCTTGTCTTCGGTTTGGGTTGCAGAACGATTGGAATCGATTGCAAATAATGTTCTGGTTAGCTGCTGAATATTAATCTACGAAGTTTCCGGGAGTTAGGCAAAAAACCTATGCGCTTACTCGGCACGTCGGGGTGCTATGTGATCCTTTGGATTCGTCGCCACTTTTGCGCGTTTAGCCAGAGATAAATTTTCCCTCTGAGGCAAAAATAAAAAAAAACAAGCTTGTGTTGCATTTCTGAATTTATATGTAACATTAAAGTTACGATTTTGCAACAAAAATTTGCCATTATATTGTTATAAATCAGTAATTTATAAAATCGTTGCATTAGTGTACCTATATAATTTATTTTTGCATCGTATATCAACTGTTGTTAAGCTATTCGCACGTTCATTCCACCCATCAGTCAATAGAGTGGAACGGAAGTAGGAAGATAGGAAAACCTCCCTCGATGCGAGGGGTAAGCAAGTACCGCTGAAAATAGAGATTAGGAAGTGGGAACGAGACCGACAATCTACCGAAGGAACGCGTAAAGAGGGTCATAAGCTAATGCATTGACCATTGATCGATACGAAAACTGGAGGATCATATGATTAATCATATTTACAGAGGCATCGCATATCAGCCCGCAGCAACATCTCGCGGCTCGACTTTAGACAGAGTTTTTTGCTACCGCGGAGTGGCTTTTCGTTCCAGTGAGCGGAAAGTTGCGCCCGAAATGGACAAAAACAGAAAATCCATCATCTACCGAGGAGTAGAGGCTATATAAAGGCCTGCTTCACTCGCTAAACAGATAAATTGGGAGGGCGCTAGCCCTCCTCATTCAGTCGTTAACGCCGGAAATTGGAGGAACCATCACCTGGCGCGCCAGCGCCTGCGTGCAAAAACGAAAATCAAGCGATATTCAGTTACTAAGCCTATAAAACTTACATCGAGTTGGGAACTACATGGCAGGGTTTCGCATCCACTCAGAGCAGTTATTTTTGAGTGAGGTGTCAAAGTGCGATGCTCCCCAGTGAAATTAAGCGAAAAATCTGCTGGCTATTGTTAGGTCCCGAAAATGGCGATTGTGTTCTACACACAGAGTATTCCGAAAATACTTATCAATGCCACTTGCCTCCCCTAAACGGACTGCGCTGGCCTCCTAGGTCATGCGATATCGAAAGCAGATGAAAGCATGGTAGCCTTCAGGATATAGCGGGTACCGCTCGTTCGGCACCAGCTAGCGAAGAAATGATTTTGTTGGATCTAACTGCCGAATAGCGTTAGCAGATGCGCTTACGCAGAAGGGGTTACTTTTCAGAACGCCGGCAAGAATCGTCGGGCGCTACCGTGCACAAGAGCTGGCAGCTGAGTAGGCTCAATTGCAAAAACCGTCGCGACGGCGTCCACTACTTACTCGCTGTAAAAATACGTGGCAATCGAGATTGAGTGCTGAGCTTTGATCCCAACAAACTACAATACTAGCTATGCTGCTTATGGCTGGTAGCTTCAAACCAACGCAAACCACGGACTTTATGGTGGTAAGCAGTGATCTTTTGCGAGAGCACCATCGGTCACTGACTGTGGTCATCCCCCCCAGCAGCGACAAAAGAATAAGCCCCCTTACGGACGGTCAGTTTAGCCCAGTGGGGAAGTTGCAAAACGCTTGCGAGCGAGAGGGCGAGCCGTCACGTGTTCGCAAAGATTACGCCCATCTCTCCACTGCTGCTTTCAGCAGGATTCTAGTTTTTGTCTCCGTAGCAGATTGCGCCGCACTAGGCCGGGGTTGGATACAGCAGGTTCGGCAAAGCCTCAAGAGCCATATGACCCTATTTGGCTGGCATGTGCTGGACGCCAAGCTCCGCGGGTATCGAGCCTTGACCAGCATCCTAATTCGTCGGAGGTGCTCTTTCACTAATATACTGAACCCTAGTCGAATGCAGGCAGTTGATGGAGTCAGTAGAGCAAATAGGTCAGTGACATGGGCATCAATTCTTGCGGGCGGGGACGAAATCGACGCATCGCGGTTCAGGTCAGGAAATACAATGCGCGGCTGGGGGCTCGATGGATTCTTGCTTTTCAAGCACCTGTCTAAAGTTATCGGTCTGCTGTCGAGCAGCCGCTTGGTTACGTGCACCTGGATTTATTGTGTTGCTAGCGTCACGTCTACCTCGCACGGTCATGCGTAGTGATGGCCATTATCCGCCTTATCACGTTTGATCTCGATGACACATTGTGGGATGCGCGCCCTGCCCTTGAGGCTGGAGAGGCGGCTCAGAGGTCATATTTGAGCACCCGATTCCCATCGTTATCGCTCGATACAATGTCCCAAGAGACACTATTAAATGTTCGCCAGGCGCTTCTTCATGAACGGCCAGAACTGGTCCATAAGATCAGCCTGTTTCGAGAAACCTTTATCAAGCGGCTACTTCAGAGCCAAGGCGTATCGGACAGCGAATCGACGATTGCAGCATGCGACGCGTTCGCCGCATTTATATCTCACCGGCATGAAGTGTCGCTCTTCGCTAATGCAAAGTCGGTACTAACCTTACTGCGCCAGCGTTACCAAATCGGCGCTTTGACGAATGGAAATGCTGATGTAAGAAAAACGGAAATCGGCGAACATTTTGACTTCGCGTGGCGTGCAGAAGAATTTGGGGTCAGCAAACCTCATCCAGCTTTTTTTCACGCAGCCTTCGCCCAAGCGGGTGTCACTCCCGAAGAGGTTCTTCATATTGGAGACTGCCACCATAATGACGTAGATGGCGCAGTAGCGGCAGGCGCAAGAGCTATCTGGTTGAAGCCAGAGGGGGGTGTAAGTGACATCGCATCCGAGGTGATTCCAAGCCTATCTGACCTACCAAGTGCTATCGGACGAGTCCTAGGCTCCAGAGGCTGTACCAGGCAGCGCTAGATGGCGTCGACGCCAGTTTCAGCCGTTCGAATGCGAACTACCTGTTGCAGTGGCACTACAAAAATTTTTCCATCGCCAGTCTTCCCAGTTTGGGCTGCCGCCATAATAGCTTCGACTATAGCTTCGACCTGCTCCTCGGGTGCAGCTATTTCTAACTTCAACTTAGGCACAAAGTCCACGACGTACTCTGCACCCCGATAAAGCTCGGTGTGTCCCCGCTGTCGGCCGAAACCCTTCACCTCTGTAACGGTAAGACCCTGCACGCCGAGATCTGAGAGTGCATCGCGCACATCATCCATTTTGAACGGTTTGATAATGGCTGTGACCAGTTTCATGAGATCACCTCTATATTTTGAGATTCCATTATCCGGCTGAATGGATTTTTGGCAATGCCTGATAGTGACAGAATCCGCGGCGACCGCTTGTCAAAGATCAACGGCTCACTGCGGTCGCCAGGCCGTGAGCCATTCGGACATTCAAAACCCGCCAAAAAAAAGGGCCCCGAGGGGCCCAAACTGCCATGAGAGGACAGGGTAACTACTTGAGTGCCGAAAACTCCGGATACGCTTCCAAGCCACACTCGCTTGCATCAACGCCCGCGTACTCCTCTTCTTCAGTGACGCGAAGACCCATCGCCATCTTGATCCCGAAGAAAACAATCAAAGAAGTGATGAAGACCCAACCAAAGATCGTTAGAGCGCCAATGATTTGGCCAGAAAATGAAGCGTCGCCGTTAGTTACGGGCACAAGTAACAAGCCTAAGAGGCCGACAGTGCCGTGGACCGAAATCGCGCCGACCGGATCGTCTATTTTTAGCTTGTCTAGTGTGGTTATGGAGAAAACTACCAACAAGCCGCCCAAAGCACCGAAAATCGTGGCTTGTAAGGCTGAGGGAGTGTCTGGTCCAGCGGTGATAGCGACTAGCCCGGCCAAGCATCCGTTCAACGCCATCGTAAGATCGGCTTTCCCAAACATAATTTTCGCCAGGATGAGCGCGCCTATACAGCCTCCAGCTGCAGCTAAATTGGTATTCATGAACACCACTGCCACCGCATTGGCTGAATCAACCGTCGCGGTTGCAAGGACTGAACCACCGTTGAACCCAAACCAACCGAGCCACAAAATAAAGGTGCCGAGCGTTGCTAAGGGCAGGTTAGCCCCCGGAATAGCATTTACCTCGCCATTTGAACCGTACTTGCCGCTGCGCGCACCGACCAATATAACTCCCGCCAATGCTGCCGCTGCACCGGCCATGTGAACGATGCCACTTCCGGCAAAATCCAGGAAACCAAGGTCGCCCAAAGTGTACATGCCGAAAACTGGGTTTCCGCCCCACGTCCAACTACCTTCCATCGGGTAGATAAATCCGGTCATTACCACTGCGAAGGCGAGGAAGGCAAAGAGCTTCATTCGCTCGGCTACGGCACCCGACACAATGGACATCGCTGTGGCAACAAAGACTACCTGGAAAAAGAAGTCCGCCGAGGGAGCATAGGTGGCATTTTCCTCGCCTCCTTCAACAGCGCCAGACCCCGTGATCGTGCTGAGGAAGATATCTCCTCCATACATGATGCTGTACCCCACCACCATGTACATAATGCTTGCTACCGCGAAGAGCGTAATATTTTTGGTCAAGATCTCGACGGTGTTTTTAGACCTGACCAATCCGGCCTCGAGCATAGCGAATCCAGCGGCCATCCACATGACCAAGGCTCCACATACGAGGAAGTAGAAAGTGTCCAGCGCATACTGCAACTGAAAAATATTGTATTCCATGAAAGAGTTCTCCAACGCTCAGGTTTACAGCGCTTCCTCGCCGGTCTCGCCGGTTCGGATGCGGGTGACATGCTCTAGGGACGCAACAAAAATCTTGCCGTCCCCAATTTTGCCGGTCTGGCCGGCCTTCGTAACGGCTTCGATAGTCTGATCGAGCAAATCATCATTGATAGCTATATCTATCTTGACTTTCGGCAGAAAATCCACGACGTACTCCGCGCCACGGTAGAGCTCAGTGTGGCCTTTTTGACGACCAAAGCCCTTGACCTCGCTGACCGTGATTCCCTGTACGCCGATCGCGGACAGTGCTTCACGCACGTCGTCCAACTTGAAAGGCTTAATGACTGCAGTAACCAATTTCATGGCAACCTCCAAACAAACCGCTCCTGGGAGACGGCGACTGACTGATTGGCGCTTGGCCGAAAATTTTCTTGGAACATCGTATAAACGTCGCTCATCATCGACACACAGCCCGCGTTCCCGAATATGTCTTTGCCAAGCTCAGGCCAAGAATTAATAAATTCATTCAAAACATAAAGTTACCGGATCTCTTAGCTTCGAATGACAAAGTAGTTGTCAGATACCGGGCCGGTTCTGCACCATTAAAGTGCAGCCAGCGCACCACTTTTGGCGGGATAAGACCTGTCAGGTCACTTTCGAGTGAGCTACATTACTGTGCGTATTACCTTCGGCAGTTCGAATCAGTTCATGGCAGACGATCACTCAGCAAAGCCCGGCGGCACCTCATTCTTTGAGCGGCTGAACCGTGCTGATGATCCGGTTTTTGAGCAGATTGACCGCAACGCCAGAAGCCTGTTGCAGTCTGCATTGACCCGCCTCGATGTAGTCAGCCGGGAGGAGTTCGACGCGCAGGCTGCGGTGCTCAAGCGCACGCGTGAACGGCTGGAAGCGCTGGAGGCGAAAATCGCCGCCCTAGATGATGGGTTGTAAGCAAACTAGCAGCGGGAAAATGAGTGAACCCTAGGAGGGTGTCAACCCCGACCGCATTTCAATATGGCCGCCATGACAGGCCGTTAGACTATACTCCAAGTTGCTCCACATGACCTGGACGAGACGGCCGGGTTGATCGAGTCACTGACTATCGATAACGCACCAACGAAGATGCCCCATCAGCGACTTCGTGTTGCACGAACCCACGGCGACAGGGCGGGGGAGGAGTGGGTGCCAATGTCACACATCAACACCGCGCTGCCCTCTCGTGAGGCACCAACCCAGTTAGTGCATTATGACTTTAGCGACTGCCGTCCACCATGAAATCGACAGCAAGTCGAATCTCATCATCGGAGCAGTCTGCGCAACCGCCTCGCGCGATCATGCCCGTTCCGGCGACGCCGTTGATTCCACTGTCGTAAAGCGCATCCACGCCCTTACTGATGCGGCCAGCCCAGGCGATCTGGTCACCCACCTTGGGTGCACCGGCGATACCGGCTGAATGGCATGCCATGCACGCCGCATTGTAAATGTCCTCCCCGGAGCGGCCGGCGCTGGCAGCAGCCACGGCGTCACTGCCACCGCCACAGGTCTCTCCCTGTACACAGACGGCTGAGAAAGGCTGAATCCGTGCCTCGATGTCCGCCCGCTGTTGGTCAGTCAGATCAAGTGCGACCGCCGCCAACGGCGCCAACATAAGGATAAAAAACAAACGCATGTTGCTAACTCCTGTCAGTGGGGGGCGGAGTATAGCGGTTGCGAAAACGATCGAAAACAGAACAATACGCGCACCGCTATACTGCTTGCCCGCAAAATAGAAGACGCCTGATGAAGCTTTATACATTTGACCCTGCCCCCAACCCCGCCCGGCTGGGCATGTTCATGCAATACAAAGGCATTACGCTCGATACGGTCCAGATCGACCTCGGGGCCGAGGAGCAGCTCGGCGAGGCCTATCTGGCGATTGTTCCGGAAGCCACGGTACCCGCGCTCGTGCTCGATGATGGCACGGTGCTGTGCTCGGTAATTGCCATTGCCCATTACCTGGAATCTCGGTACCCCGACAAACCACTGCTCGGTCGAACGCCGGAAGAGCGGGCCCGTGTCCTGAACTGGAACCACCGGCTTTACAGCGAGATTTTTGCTGCCGCGGCCGATGCGTTTCGTAATGGAAACCCCAACTATGTCGATCGCGCGCTGCCCGGGCCGGTCAACGTCGCTCAGCTACCCGAGCTGGTCGAACGTGGGCGCACTCGACTGATAACCGGTCTGGAAATCATCAACGAGTTATTGGCGGAGAGTGTTTTCCTAGCGGGCGACGCTTTTTCCTTTGCCGATATCGATTTATTGACGGCAATTGATTTCGCAAAATGGGGCGCCCGACTGACCCCTGACGAATCCCTGACCCATCTGCATCGATGGCGCGGCGAGGCCAAAGCGGCCATGGCGGAGTGACGCGTTGCTCTGCGTGGTGGCTTTGCCTGCTCCCACTGATGGGATGCAGTGATCCCGACACCGGCCCCGCTCATCTTGATGAGTACCTCGAGCGACTGTCGGCCGTCACGGGCGTCGAGCTGATCCCCAAAGCGCCCAATGAATCCGGCCGGTTCGATCTGCCTCGGGAGCAGTCCACCGAATCTTCCGCCTCCAGTCAAATTGATTTGATCGACTTTCTGTCATTATCTGGATGCGAACTACAGGTCAATCTGGGGCGCCGAAACACCCAATTAGGGCGCACAGCGTCTCCGTCTCAACGCCTGTTACTCGATCTTGAGTTCATGGATCTGGCGCCTGAGTGCATCACCCTACTTCGGGAACGCGGTGACGATGAATTGGCGAGCACACTGGCGGCGGTCAGCGTCAAGCGCGAGGCACAGCTCTCCGCCTCCATTGCCCGAGCGCTACTCATTGGGCCTGAGTGGCGGCTGTTCTGGGAGCGACCCGCGACATTGGGCAACTACCCGGCCGACACAAACAGTGCCATTACCGAGTCGCTAAGTCGGCTTGCAGACTTGACCCAAGGCTGGCTGGGTGGCAACTGGCAGGCCAGTAATCATGAGTTCGAACTGCTACTCGGCAACCTCCGCGCCGGTGACGGCGGCGCCCTGCTCGCGTCGCATTCACGGGTGTCACGGGAATTGGAGCGCGCCAACACGCTGCTCGCCAGAACTCAGTCCACAGCGCCGCTTTGTCCCTACGGCAAGCCCACAGATCGCTCCAAAGCGTTGGAACAGGTGGTGGCACGGTTTTTTGTGGGCGCCGTACAGCCCTGGCTGGTGCAACTGCGCCAGAGAGCTGAGCTGCTATTAGCGCCGGTCAGAGATCTGGAAACACCGCTTTCACCCGCATTGAGCCCCGGATATCGAGCGTGGATAATCGATCGAGACCAGTTGCTGACCAATCAGACCGAACTCATTCGCGCGCACATTGCCAATATTCAGGCGACGTTGGCCGAATGCGGGCCAAGCTAGGCCCATTACTAGTCCCATTAAAGGTAGCGTGACTCGGGTGTCAGACAGCTCCGCGGCAGAGCCTATCGTAGCGCCGGCTAGGAGCAGGGGCAGGCAGTTTTGTTTGCCGATCAACTTGTCCTTTTCGGGTCCTGCGGCGGCCTGCTCAACGTGCGCCCTGAACACTGTGATGCCGCGCCAACGCCACTTCTTTGATCCGCGCGTTCAATTCAGTCTTTGAAGAAAGGTGAGAAGCTGATGCAGCTCACCACCGCCCTGTTCATCGCCCTTTACGCCATGCGAGGTAACGGTCCATTCGCTCAGTGTGTCGGCTAATCGGCCCTACCCAACAGTGCCGCCTACCCCCAAGGGGGCACTTGAGACATAGCGCGTCGCCCCCTAATCTTATTGCCTCACAGTGAGGCGGCAATCATGAGAGTTATCACCAGCGCGGCGCTCCCCAGTCTGTGTCCGATTCCGGGGCGCGAGCCCCGAACGACCCGCATTGGTCTGGCCCAGACGCGGTGGTACGACTCCGCGGATGTCCTTACCGAACAGTTGCGAGAGGGCGTGAGCGCTTGTGCTGGTGCAGGCGCAAACGTGGTTTTCCTGCCCGAACTGACCCTGAGTCGCTATCCCGCGGATAAGCGCCCCGAGGGTCCCGCAGACGCCTCCGCTGAAGATCTAGATAGTGGGCCAAGTCTCTCGCTCGCACGTGAACTCGCCCGCGGCTGTGACGTGCACGTGCAGATTTCCCTGTTTGAGCGCTCCGGGGCAGCCGACCAACGCGGTCTCAACACCTCCATCATTGTTGCGCCGAACGGTGAGTGCGTGGGACGCACCCGCAAACTCCATATTCCGGTCACCGAGGGATACTTCGAGGATCACTACTTCACGGAAGGGCCAACCGACGACCCATACCCGGTGCACAGTCTCGAAATGGACGGCGTGGACCTCAGGGTGGGTAACCCAACCTGCTGGGACGAGTGGTTCCCGGAAGTGGCACGTTGCTACGCTCTGGCCGGCGCTGATGTGCTCTGTTACCCCACCGCCATCGGCTCCGAACCCGACTACCCGGATTTCGACACCGCACCGCTACTAAGGCGCGTTGTGACCGGTCATGCGGCGGCCAATGGGCTCTTTATTGTCCTGCCAAATCGGTTTGGCTGGGAGGGGCTGCTCAACTTTTACGGCGCCAGTTGCATCATCGACCCCTTTGGTCGTGTGCTGGTCGAAGCACCGCGGGACGAAGCGGTTGCGCTGGTGGCAGAAATTGACGTCGGGCAACGCGAGGATTGGCTCACGCTGTTCCCTTTTTTCACCACCCGCAGGCCCGACACCTACAGCACGCTGACCGATGACAAGGTCAACCCCCTACAACCCAAGGGCGACGCGCAGGACGGGGGCATTCCAGGCATCAAACAGTGACGCGCGCGCGCTATATGCCACCAGAGTGGGCACCTCATGCCGCCACCTGGATGGGGTTCCCCCGAGGCAGCTACGCTGACTCCGGCCTGACCCGTGAAGCGGCGCAAGACACCTGGTCGGCAGTAGCCAATGCCATCAGCGAGCACGAACCGGTGAAGATGTTATGCCACCCGAAGGATCTCGCAGCAGCGAAACGCCGGCTCTCTGAATCTATCGACCTGATACCTGTGCCTCTGAACGACGCGTGGCTCCGCGATATCGGACCCACTTTTGTGTTAGAGGACGAGGCACTCATCGCCATCGACTGGCAGTTCAACGGGTGGGGCCAAAATACCGAGTTTGAGTGGGACGATGACGATGCCATTGCCCGGCAGATTGCCGAGATCTTAGCGGTGTCTACTGAGCGCAGCGAGATCGTCAACGAAGGGGGCGGCATCCATGTGGATGGCCAAGGCACGGTGCTCCTCACCGACACGGTACAGTTGGACCCAACGCGCAACCCGGGCCACGACCGCGATAGCATCACCGCACGCGTTCACAGCGCGCTGGGCACAAACCGCGCCATCTGGCTTTGCAAAGGATTGTGGCGGGACAACTTCCTAAACGGTACCAAAGGTCACGTCGACATCGTGGCGTGCTTCGCGCCAGACGGCTGCCTGCTGGTGCACCAACAAACCAGCCAGGATCATCCAGATTTCGCCTTGTGGGACACTCTTGCTCAGCAGTTCAGAAAAGAAGGTCTTGAAGTGTTGCCGCTCGAGGCGCCTCTCACGCTGAAAGATCACCGTGATTGGGTCGACTATAGCTACATTAATCACTACGTCTGTAATGGTGCCGTCATCTGCCCGAGCTTCGATGATCCTCGGGATGACGCGGCGCGTGAGCGGCTAGAGGATGCCTACCCCGGCCGAGATATTCGGATGCTGGATGCTAGAGTGCTGTTTGCCATGGGCGGGGGCATCCACTGCATCACCCAGCAACAGCCAAGCGGAGTCGGCTAAATCCTTCTATACTCCGCGCTCCCTTTTATCATCGGACAGACGCCAAGCCACGGCCAACCATGTTCACTTACATCAATCCAGACATCCGCGAGCGACTGATTCGAGACGGCAAGTTGTTCCGTGTCAACGCCGATGGCGCTCAAGTAGAGATGACGGAAGCGCCAGGGCCAGGCCTGCACCTCAACCTGATGGGGCCAATTCCCCTGCCGCTGGCGCGCGGTCAAAGACATCCGACCGTGCAGTGGTATGCGAGTGTCAGGAGTAGCGAGCTCAGCGAAGTCGAGCTCCTCGCAAGCACTCTGAGAGAGCGGGGAGGCCAACATCTTTTCTCGCACTTGGCCTCCAGTATGGCGGTCAATAGCGTACTGGTAATTGGTGAGCCTGAAAACAGCCATAGCCCGCTAGTCAGGGTGCATTCAAGTTGCCTCACCGGCGATGTACTCGGGTCGCAACGATGCGAGTGCGGGCCCCAATTAGAAGCCGCTATGGACCGTATCGCTGAAGATGCCGAGGGCGGTTATCTGATTTATATGGCGGGACACGAGGGCCGCGGAATTGGCCTGTGGGCTAAAGCCGCGACCTATTTACTTCAGGACGCCGGGGAGAACACCTATCAGGCGAATCGGTCTTTGGGACTACCCGACGATTCACGTGATTTCTCCGACGCTTCGGTGCTGCTTAAGTACTTCGGACGCGGCCGCAAGCTGCGCCTATTAACCAATAACCCCAAAAAGCAGGAGGACCTTACGGCATCAGGCGTGCCTAATATCGAACGAGTCAAACATGTTGTGGGCGTTGACGATCACAACCTTCAGTATTTAAAGGCCAAACGAGATTGGGGGCACGAACTCGGAGAGGATGACCTCTATACCTAGGAGTGATGCGACGACCAGCCAACAGGATGCATCGCTGCACTCACAGTTAGTCAGCTGGGTTGAGCGCCCTCTAATTCAGCCATTCAGGCAGAGGCTCGCGCCCCAGCGGCAGCTCCATAATGTTATCGGCCGGCTGATGGGCATGCCCCACCATTTCATCGTAGGCACTGCGCTGTCGTAAAAAGAACTCGCAGGTGACCGCCCTTCGCAGCATGCGCTGCATTTCGAGCAAGTTACGGGTCTTCAGGACTTTTCCCTGACGGTCAGCAATCACATGCTCCTGACCGGCAATGCGAGCATGGGCGATGTACAGGCTTAAATCGACGGACTCGATGATCACTTCGGAGATGCCCAAATTGCCCAGATCGCTAACAGATACTTTCATCTCTTTTACCCCGAATCCTGCCTTTGTAGTGTCATCCTCACTGCCAACCCCCACGACTTGGGCAGGCACTTTGTCACGCTGCCAACAAAAGCTACGATTCCTACTTTTCGGTGGTTTGGTGTTTTGACAATCTCGCCCGATTAAGGGCGACAGAATCCGAACAGTATCCGCCCCCGCAGCGATCCAGAGACAGTCGCAAGATGACCGAAATAACGCAGCACATCGATTTCTCGCGCGCCGGTGAGCCGCTCGATGCATTGCCGCGATGCAGCGGCGTTTACCGGTTTTTCGATGACGACGGCTCACTGCTCTACGTGGGCAAAAGCGTCGATATTCACAGCCGGGTCACGCAACACCTGAACGAGGGCCGCAAACCTGGCCGGCATCAGCGGCTCATATCGCAGGTTAAGCGTATCGACTGTCAGCTCACAGCGGGCGAGATCGGCGCGCTGTTGATTGAGAACGCTGCGATCAAGTCAGAGGTGCCGCTGTTCAATCGACGCCAACGTCAACTGCGTCGCCTCTGGACCATCCAGCTTCAGCCTGGCATTGACGGGTTCCTGAAGCCGGTTGCCATCGACTTCGCGCCTATCGGGGCGCGAGAAACTGACACCTACGGATTGTTTGCTAACAAATACCGCATCACCACGACCATACAAAACCTCGCCAGAGATCACGCTTTGTGTCTCCGGGTCATGGGTTTGGACAAAAGTAAAGGCGCGTGTTTTCAGCATCAACTAGGACGCTGTGACGGCGCCTGCGCCGGTCAGGAAGGCTCCGACTCCCACAACGCACGGCTACTGGATCAGTTAGATCGACAACGCATCGCCGCCTGGCCTTTCAATGGACCACTGCTGCTGGCGGAGCAAACAATCCATCCCCTCGAGCACCAACCGACTCGGCAATTTCATCTGGTGGATCAGTGGGCATGGCACGGTTGCTTTGAGTCGCAAGAGGATGCGAAAAGCGCATTGAGTAAGCCCACAGCCACCGCCTTCGACCGGGACGCTTACCGCTTGATTTACAGTGCTATCTGTCGCGGCCGAGTTGCGCTGCAGGATGCCCTAACCCAACAACCACTGGTTAACCCACTGGTCGCACAACGACAGGCTGCTCTGTGAACGTCGTCTGGTTCAAACGGGACCTTAGACTGGCTGACCATGCCCCGCTGGCGGCTGCCATCGATCGCGGTGAGCCACTGCTCCTCCTTTACATCGTTGAGCCCAAGCTGCTGAGAGACCCCCACTATCGTGGCAGGCACTGGCACTTTATCGCCCAGTCTCTGCAAGCGATGAACAATGAGTTGACAGCATTAGGTGTGCAAATTCAAATTCTGGAGGGGGAGCCGGTTGCGCTACTGAACACCCTGCATAAGCTACAACCGATTGGCCACCTACTCAGTCACGAAGAGACGGGTGTGGAGGTGACATTTGAGCGAGACCGTCAGGTCGCAGCTTTTTGCGCTGCGAGGGGAATCGCGTGGCACGAGTACCAAACTAACGGCATTCAAAGGGGCCGACGCGACCGGCGCGGCTGGAACAGGGGCTGGCAGCGTGTCATGAGTGATGCCGAAATACCGTTGGATCTCACTGCGATGTCGCGGCTGTGTCAGCCCTTGCCTTCCGCCATGGAGGGCGCACGCAGCGAGCGTATCGAGGGCTGGCAGCAGCACAATGCGGCCTTTCAGCGCGGCGGTGCCATCGCAGGGAGCGAAGTGCTGCAGAGCTTTTTGGCCGAGCGAGGTCATGGCTATCAGCGCCACATCTCAAAGCCCGCAGGCAGCCGGGTGCACTGTTCTCGACTGTCGCCCTATCTAGCATGGGGCAATCTTAGTCTGCGTCAGGCATACCACGCACTAAAAAAACGACAGGACCTGGGCGGCTGGACGCGTGCGCTGGCAGCCTTTGAATCCCGACTGCACTGGCACTGCCACTTCATCCAAAAGTTTGAGATGGAGTGTCGAATGGAGTTTGAAGATCTCAACCGGGGGTATCTGGCGCATCCCCGGCGTCATGATCCCGACCGGCTCAACGCGTGGCGTGAGGGGCGCACGGGGTATCCGCTGATCGATGCCTGCATGCGCTGTCTGATGCAGACCGGGTATCTGAACTTCCGCGCGCGCGCCATGGTCGTATCGTTTCTCACGCACCACCTCTGGCAGGACTGGCGTCTGGGTGCGGCCTGGCTGGGCTCGTTATTCCTCGACTTCGAGCCAGGAATCCACTACCCACAAATGCAAATGCAGGCGGGCGTCACCGGCATCAATACCATTCGCATCTATAACCCGGTCAAACAATCACTAGACCATGACCCAGAGGGCGCCTTTATCCTCGAATGGGTCCCTGAGCTGGCGGGCTTGCCCACGCCACTCATTCACCAGCCCTGGCTCCTATCTCCCATGGAGCGACAGCTACATCCCATCGATTACCCCGAACCCATCGTGGACCTGAAGGTTTCTTACCCATTTGCCAGGGACGCTCTGTGGCAGCTCAAATCGGATCACAGCGTGCGGCGAGAGAAAGCTCGCATCCTCGATCACCATGTAGAGCGGGGCAACGTGCGATAACGCTCTCCCATTCGAAACGCTTTAATATGCTGGGGTTTATGAACTGTCAGGGGTAAGCAAGGTGCTGGTGATTCTTTGGGTTGTGGGCGCGCTGGTGGCGACCGTAGGTCTCACGGTACTGCTGGTGCCCATGTTTATCGACGAGCAAGCACTGCTCGGTATGGTACTAGAGCAGGTCCAAACCCAGACAGGCCGGGAACTGGTTGTCGAGGGTGAGACCGAGCTGAGCTTATTTCCTCGCTTTGCACTGAGGCTGGAGAGCACCGTACTGAACCTGCCTGCCCAGACTGAGTATGATCCGGACATTGAGGTTTCGATTGCCGAACTGCACGTAGGGCTATCACCGCTTCCATTACTGAGCGGCAACGTTGATGTCGGCACGATTGTCATTGCGGGTGTCACCGCAGACATCACGGAACCGCAGGCCCTCCCGCCCACTCCAGAGCCACGGCCGGTCATGAGCGATAGAGACTGGGAGAAACGCGGCGAAATCATACGACAGACCAAGGAGGAAGAGCGCCAAAGGCAGCTTAATGAGGGCGGCGGTGTTTTTGGCATCGCCATTCTGGCGGAGGCGATCCAGATAGAGGACATCACGGTTATGCAGCGCACCCGCGATGGCCAACTGAGCAATGAAATTCGTATCTCGGCCCTGAGCCTGACCGACGTCAATACTCGGAACGAACCCATGCAACTGGAAGGGGCGCTGACCGTGCTCGGTGATGGCTCAACCGTACCCCTAGACATTACGCTGGATGGCGCCATCCGCGTTGCATCCGATTTCAGCAAAATTGAAATAGCAGGCCTCAAAACCGACTTAGTCGGCGCACTCACCCAAAGGGTGGAAAGCACGCTGGACGGCGCGTTTGTGATTATCCCGGCGAAAGCTCAATTCGCGTTTGCCGCAAGCTTACCTGGAGGCGATATCAACGGACAACTAGTCTGGTCAGCGCTGGAGAGCCCCGAAATTAGCCTGAATATCAACACGGCACGATTTTACGCAGATCAAATTCAAGCCGCAGCAGCGCTCGTAACCGCTGCGACAGTGAGCGCACCTGCGACGGAGGCGCCGCCGGGGTCTGCAGGCAATGAGGCGGGAAGCAATGCGCCCGCACCCTTACCCGTGGGGCCGCTACGTGATCTCGATCTCGAAATGCGTGTCGTGGCAGATGAGCTCATCGCGGGCGGACAGACTATCAGCGACGCACAGGTCTTCATGCGCGTTCGCGATGGGATTGTCAACATCGACTACATTCGGGGTGTTTTGCATCAGGGACAGCTTGATACGCGTGTGATGTTGAATGCGCGGCGCCCAGTCGTGAAGGCTAGAGTCGAGGGCGGCCTCAAGGGTGCGAACATGAACCTCATGCTTGCCAGCATTGGCAATACCGACACGGCGTCCGGCCGTATTGAGGTGAGCTGGGATCTCGAAACCGAGGCCATCACCACTGATGATCTGATGGCGGCGCTGGACGGCGATGTGACAGCCAACGGTCAAGATTTGGTCCTGCAGAGAGTCTCAGTACAAGGATTGATTTGCAGAGCGGTGGCAATCGTTAGCAAGATACCGCCAATCGCTGGCTTACCGACCAACACGCCAATAACGGATCTCTCGCTAGCTATCGATTTTGATGACGGCATGGGCGACATCGAGAAGCTTCGCCTGTCGACACCAGGCGCGGAGCTAAAAGGCTCGGGTGACATCGATCTAGTTTCAATGGATTTTGGTTTCCGGATGGAAGGACAGGTCAATAAAGACATTATGGAAGTGAGTCCGCTCTGCGTGATTGATCAGCGCTACGCTGGCGTCGACTGGCCAGTGGACTGCGCCGGCAATCTGGCGTCAGAGAGTGGCGCGGCGTGTAAGATAGACATAGCGAGCATTGCGGAACAGATCTTGAAGAACGAGGCGCAAAAGCAAATGCAGGACGCAATAGAAGAAAAAGCAAGATCCTTTATCAAGAAGCTTTTCGGTGACTGAACACGCTGGCCTTTCCCGGGGGGGGTGGGGGCTATGAACCCGGGCTTTGATCATTCCTACGCGCGCCTGGGCCCAGCTTTCAGTACCCTTCAGGCACCGGATCCGGTGTCCGAGCCGCAAATGTTGCTGTGGAATCAGTCGTTGGCCGACACATTGGGTTGGTGCGGCGATCCACAATCCGATCCTAAGCAACTCGCCGCACTAGCAGGCAACACGCCTCTGCCGGACAGTCATCCCATTGCCACCGTCTACGCCGGTCATCAGTTCGGGCAGTACAACCCGCAACTCGGCGACGGCCGCGCCACCCTGCTCGGAGAATGGCTGACCCCCTCGGGGGCGCGATTCGACATTCAACTCAAGGGCGCGGGGCCGACCGCATACTCCCGAGGCGGTGACGGGCGCTCCCCGATCGGCCCTGTCATACGTGAGTATCTCGTCTCCGAGGCCATGCACGCGCTCGGTGTCCCCACGACCCGGGCACTCGCCGCCGTCGCCACCGGCGAACCCGTAATCAGAAACCAGATCGAACCCGGCGCCATTCTGACCAGGATAGCAAGCAGTCATCTGCGCGTCGGCACAGTGCAGTACTTTGCCATGACCCGCGGCGGCGATGACGTGGCGGCGCTAGTGGATTACGTGGTCAACCGCCATTTCAGCGCCGCGGCGAAGGCTGGCGACCAACCTGCCGCCGTGATCTTGCTCGAGGGCGTTTGCGAACATTTCGCACGGCTGGTCGCACACTGGCAAGTGCTTGGCTTTGTGCACGGCGTCCTGAATACCGATAACGCACTCCTGTGTGGACAAACCATCGACTATGGTCCCTGCGCCTTCATGGATCACTTCGACCCCAAGGCCTGCTTCAGTTCCATCGACCGACAGGGGCGCTATGCCTGGCCCAACCAGCCGGGCATCATGCACTGGAACCTCGCCGTCTTGGCTGAGTGCCTCCTGCCGCTAATCAATGAGGATGCCGAGGCGGCGCAGCGGGTTGCGCAGAAGATCGTCGATCGCTACCCGGCGCGCTTTCACGCCCACCACCAGCGCTGGCTCGCCGCCAAACTTGGGCTTGATGCGGTGACTGAAGCAGACGGCGCGTTCATTCAATCGTTTCATGAACTGCTGGCTACCGAGGGCCTAGATCTGACGCTGGCGTTCAGGTGGCTGGCCGAATTGGCCAATGACTCCCTCGACCACACACCGCTACCCGAGATCTTCACGGCACCCCCAGCGTTGCTTAACTGGGTGGAAGATTGGCAAAGCCGACGCAAAGTAAATAAGGGTGATCCGTCGACCATCACCGCCGCTATGCATTCTGTGAATCCGACTATCATTCCCCGCAACCATCTCGTGCAAAAAGCCATCGACCTAACTGAGTCGGGTGAATTGGCGTGGGTAAGGTCGCTGGTCGACCGCAGCCAGCGGCCCTTCGAGTGGCAGCCGGGCGATGTGGAGTGGGCCAGATCACCCGAGCCCGAGGAGCGCGTGACCCGCACTTTCTGCGGTACCTGAGGCACCCAGAAGGCGGAAGTCAGTGCACGACCATGACGGGGCCGGACCGGTCACCGTATAATTCAGCATCCGATACGGAGAGACCCCATTGACCACCGAGTTTCTCGGCAAGCCACTATCAGGCCCTTTCACTATCCCCTCGGGTATCGTGACAACCGCTCCCGCTATCATTCAGCGCGTGATGGATACAATGCCCGAGGTCGGTGTCATCACCACCAAGAGCATTGGATTTGAACCACGCCTCGGCAACCGGGAGCCTGTTTTAAGTCAGTACGCGCCCGGCTGCTTCGTGAATGCCGTAGGCCTGACCAACCCCGGGGTCGAGGAAGCACTGCAGGGTTTACAACAACTCTCCGTGCCGGCTGATAGATTTTTGTTGGTATCAATTTTTGGCGGATCCGTGGACGAGTTTGTCGCGGTAGCGAAACAACTTGCCCCTGTCGCCGATGGCCTGGAACTGAATCTCTCCTGCCCTCACGCCAAGGGCTACGGCATGGCCATGGGTCAAGATCCCGAAGTGGTCCGTGAGGTCGTCACCGCGGTCTGCGACGCAGTCAAGATACCCGTCATCCCCAAACTGACACCCAACGTCGATGACATCGCAGTCATTGGCCGCGCCGCGTTGGAAGGGGGTGCGTCGGCTTTGTGCGCCATCAACACGTCGGGGCCCGGCTACACAGAGAGCCACGGTCACCCGGTGCTCAGCAATGGCATGGGCGGCATATCGGGCAAAGGCGTGCTCCCTACCACGCTGAAGGCACTGAAAGCGCTTCGCGCCGAGACGGACGTGCCGCTCATTGGCTGCGGCGGCCTGTCTTCCGCAGCAGACTGCCGGGACGCCATCCATTGCGGGGCCAATATTCTGGGCATTGGCTCCGGACTGACCGGCATGAACACCAAGGAAGTGCAGCACTACTTTGCCGACCTGGCCCGAGATCTTTCAGAAGGCGGCGATGCGGCAGCGCAACAGGTCCGCTTCGATGTAGACATGGGCTTTAAGCCCTATCGCGTCGTTGCCAACGATATCGTCTGTGATGACATTACCGTGGTCACGCTGGATGGCGACCTGGATATTCAGGCCGGAGAATATGTTTTTGTCTGGGTGCCCGGTGTGGGTGAAAAACCCTTTTCCTGCCTGACCCATAACCCGGTACGTTTGGCGGTAATCAATGTCGGGCAGTTCACCGACCATTGCTACCAACTCTCACCGGGTGACGCGGTGTATCTGCGCGGCCCGCACGGCGTTGCTGTCACACCGCCGAAAGATGCCCACATAGTGTGTGTCGCTGGCGGTACCGGTCTGGCCGCGGTGTATCAGATTGCCGAGGACTTCGGCAGCCACTACAACCCGGTCGACATTTTTGTGGGCGCCCGTTCGGCGAATCGACTCTACTTCCGTGACGAATGTGAGGGCGTTGCCCGCGTCACCATCGCCACCGATGACGGCAGTGCTGGCTTTGAGGGCCGGGTGAGCGACGCATTGGCAGACTTTCTTACTGACCAGCCCGCTGAGGAGCTTGCCAAGATGCTGTTTTATAACTGTGGGCCTGCCCCCATGATTCATGCGAGCGAGGCGGTTCAAAAAGAGGTTGTCTCCTCGGATCGTATCTTCAGCGCCATCGACTACATGACCAAGTGCGGGGTCGGTATCTGTGGCGCCTGTGCCTCGCCTGACGGGCGCCGGATCTGCGTGGATGGGCCCTTTATCACAGATGGTTTGGTCTATAACCGCGCGGCATCGTGCTGAAAAACAGCCTTCGCGGCCGGCATTTGGGCCCAGCGCCCCGGCACACTCTGCCCTCGCAAGGAGCTATAGCTGACAAGCTCCTCCAGGCAGTTGACTGAAGGGCAAATCGCATCATCATGCGCTCACAAAATTTCCCGGGAGACGGAGCTCATCGGAATGAAAGAAAACCTTCTACAACAAGAAAATCTGACTTGGGCACATTACTCAGAGGACGCGGATTACTTGTTCCCCGTCAGTTACTGGGGCCCATTTTGGATATTGATGACGCGGGTCATATAAATGTGCTGTAACGCTGGGATCCCGAGCACTTCTGTCATTTTCATCGGCATCTCTGCGCCACCACCTCCCTCGTTCTCGAGAGAGAGTTGTACGTGAAAACCTTCGAAAATGGCGAACTGGGCGACACCACCATCAGGCGCGTCGGGGACTACGCCAAAAAACCCCCGGGTGACGTGCACATGGAACAAGGCGGACCCGACGGAGCGCTGGTAGTGTTTGAGCTGTGCGCGCCCGACGGTCAGTTGACCGAACAGCTGGAAAAGAAAGGCAACACAGTGCGCACCCTGACAACCGGTCAACTGCGAGGCTTTTTCAGAAAATAGCGTGCATCAGCCTGAAAATGCTGACGCTACTGATTCCTGTGCAATTGCTGTTCGTCGCTGACCACTGACCTCTATGACGCAGGCGAACCTGACGAAGCTGTGAGGACAACACACCTAAAGCGCAGGTGCCGAAGATCCGACACCGACCCCAACTCGTAACGGCTATACATTTTCCCCAGTGGTGTGCCTTGTTATGCGCCTCGCCCTCACCAGCAGCCGTCATTGCCCCGCAATTGCGAAGCACTCCGTGCAACGCTTTTCAGACGCGCGCCGTCCCCTAGGACGTCTCGCGATTTTGAGCCGCAGATTTGCCGTACTCGGCGTGCTCGCAGGGTTCACGGCTTGCGGCAGTGCTTCTATAGATGACTATCAGACGCGCGAGCCTGCCTTCTCACCCGAGGACTTTTTCAATGGTGCGTTGACAGCGCATGGCGTGGTGAAAGATTTTTCCGGTACCGCGATCCGCCACTTCAGGGCCGACATCATCGGCTGTTGGTCAGAAGGGGTCGGGACACTGGATGAGGACTTTGTTTTTGACAATGGTGAACAACAGAAACGCGTCTGGACACTCACACCCAACGGCAGTCAAACCTACGTTGGCACTGCCGGTGACGTGGTCGGCGAGGGTTTCGCCCGCTGGCAAGGTAACGCGATGTTCCTCGACTACACCCTGCGCATCGAACTGGAAAACGGCCCAATCGATGTGAGGATCGACGACAGGATGTACCGAGTCAGCGACAACGTAGTAGTTAACGAATCGAAGATGCGCAAATATGGTTTTGGAGTAGGCGAAATCCTGCTGACGATCATTCGCTATCCCGATCAGGCTGCCGACTGTCCAAACGCGCAAAGCCCCAGTCGAAACCGAGGCTCTCCGTAAATCAGATTACCCAGAACTAAAACGCTATTACTGCGACACCATCATGTGTGAACGATGCAGATCAACACTGCAGTTGCCTGGCTCTGTGTAACCAGCTTCGGTTAAGAGCTTTCCTGTTGAACCATCACGCGAATGATCCATCAGCTTCGCCATATCCTCAGGCGTACCGGTCACCATGGCTCCGTAATCAAAACCGGGATTACCGAAGCCCGGAGTAAACATGTAGCTGCCAACGGTGCTGCCGATTTGCTCATTTTGAGTACTATTCACAGCCTTTCGGTAGGCCATAGCGTTTGCAAGGGTGTTACCGGGTTTCAACTCGCAAACACGAATGTATAAAGGCTTAACAGGTGCATCTGGAGCAGGCTCTCCAGCTTGCATAAAGCCAGCTAAATCTGGCCGACCACAGGTCACCAGCTTATTTATCTTTGCGCCAACCTTTCCGCCATGCTCACGCCAAGCCGCATCAGCAGCGAAGTAATCACCCCAGGTCGGGAAATAGTTCACCCATCTAACATCGGCATCGCCGTATGGCGGACTTACAGCAACGGCCTCCCACAAGAAAGTAGTCATGTTCAAGTCATATTTGGCTACGAGGTCCGCAAAGTCACTGGAACCCAGCGCAGCAACATCGTCTGCAGTGAAACCGGCATTAAGTGTGCATTCATAGACCTCTGCGACCATCGGCTCTGGCTCTTCATGATGCGCAGCAAAGCTACCCGTGGACAGCAAGATGCATAGCAAAGACACAATCGTTCGGTACATATTTATAATCCCCTGTTTGCTCTTAATTTAATGAAGCTCTCGTAGCTGATGCTGAGATTAAGAAAAATAACTTACAGAAGTCAGTCCGACAGGCGTCATATTTTTGTCTATTACCGTTGCGTTTATGCAACGAAAACAAGAGTTTGATTCCCTATTTTTAAACTAAAGGGTTTTTTTAAAGGACTTAAAGAAGGGGTGATGCCGGATATACCTTCACTACGACAGGAGGCTTGTCGCAGTGGATCCTGCACTATACCTTCTCTGGGAAACAGCGATGTTTGCGTGAAACAAAGTCAAACAACGAACAAAGGATGGCGGGGACACTATGAGAATGAAGGAAAAAGTTGTCTTAATAACTGGCGCAACAGGTGAGATTGGCACGGCGATGACACAACAATTTCTCGCTGAGGGGGCCTCAGTATGTATTACTGGCCGTTCAGCCAAAAAGCTTGCAGACATAAATGAATCCGTAGGCGCCGGAGTGAAACTGACAACTTGTTTGGTAGATGCTTTAGACGAGGCCGCAGTTTTGTCATCCGTGGAGTGGTGTGTTGCAGAATTTGGCGGCATCGATGCGATCATCGCGAATGCAGGGACAGAGGGGAAAGTCCAGCCTCTGGAAATGTATTCAGTCGAGGAATTCAACGAAACCCTTCTCGTCAACGTTACAGGCGTATGGCTTTACTTGAAACATGGACTTCCCCCAATGCGTGCGAGGGGAAGTGGTAGTTTTGTGGCGGTATCCTCGGGTGCGGGCACAGTTGGTTTCCCTGGCTTGTGTCCCTATGCAGCGAGTAAACATGCGGTGAATGGGTTAGTCAGAACGGCCTGCCTAGAAAATGCGGGCTTCGGTATCAGAGTTAATGCGCTAGCACCGGGACCTACAGACACGCGAATGATGGAATCTGTTGGATCACAAGCTAACTCTGAGGACCCTGCGGCTTTTAAGAACGCTGTCATATCCACAATTCCAATGCAGCGTTACGGAAACGTAGACGAGATTGCGAAACTTGCGGTTTTTTTGGCATCAGAAGACTCGTCTTTTTGTAACGGTGGAGTCTACATGGCCGACGGCGGGTTCACAGCAGCATGAATGCGTTACCGTGGAAACAGCGCATTGCTAATCAAATGCCTGGGCGGTAACCATCACAATCACAACGGCGGTTAGCCGTCCGCCCGACAGGTGGTTTGTCTCCAGCATGCACGCGGATAATTTAGGCTGTCACGAAAACTTTATTCACTTTGAGAGGTTGCGTGATAGTTTAGTTGACGGATGTCCTTGCTCCCTAGCAGCAGAAGGGCAATTAGCTAAGTAAGAAAGAGAGGTAACCTTTGATGGTCAAATCAGTACTACAGTTTTTTTTAGTCTTAAGTGCCTTAATGGCTACTCAGTTGGGTAAAGCGGACAATCATGCGGCGATGCCTGCTTATGGCGGCGTGGAGGTTTATGCATGTGACTTTGCAGAAGGCAAAGACATGGATGACCTGATGCAAGTTGCGAAGAAATGGGATAAATGGGCAAAAAAAAATCACTCAAAGGCGTACGCCGGGCATGTTCTAACGCCCTTTTTCTCTGATGGATCTGATGCTGGCGTTTATTGGGTTGGATTCTCTGATAGCTTCTCTGACCAAGGTATCGTTCTTGAAGAGTGGTTAGAAAAAGGTGGCGACCTCCAAAAAGAGTTTGACTCAGTTATTCCATGCAACTCTCACTCACAGCTCGCCTGGGTAAGAGTCAGGGATGTTGCGGAAGCTCCGTTAAGCACTGGTGTAGTTGATTTTGCAGGTTGCTCGTGGTTACCCGAAGCCACCCAAGAAAAAATGGCAGCTGCGGACGCGGAAATGAACAAGTTCCTTGATCAAGTTGGAATCACCGCTCGCATTTATAGATGGTACCCGATGCAAGGCAATCCGGCCGACGGTTTGGATTTCTATCAAGCACGATGGCATGACTCACTCGCAGCAAAGGGCAGCGATAATGATCTGTATGTTAGAAACGGCGGCGTGCAGTTGGAGAATAAGCTCTATGATCCAGTCATGAAGTGTTTTGGTGGTCCGTCCGCCCTCTACACCGCAGTTGGAGGTTCGGAGTAAAATACGTCCATCCCTTTCGTTTTTTCGGGAGGGATGTTTTTTCGCAGGGAATCACTTTCTAAGGTATCTGCCCCGCAACGATGTCCACAAATTCACTGACTGAAGTTCAATTCGACGCCGTTTCCGACAGGATCAGTTACTTCTATCTGGGTAAAAACTCCGCCACCCAAATTGAAATCTCGGCGCGTATACAACACGTGTAGATTTTTAAGTTTGTTAATAAACGCCTCTAAGCCGACGCACGAAAATGCGACGTGGTCGAGGTACCCCTTTTCAAATTTTGGAGTCTCTGCGATGACGTTCCATTCCATCAAATGCAAAACGGGTGAGTCTTCCAAATAAAGCCAATAACCATGAATCGGCAAATCTGGTCTAAAACCCTCAGTAAGACCGATGACCTCTAGGTAAAAATTCCTCACATCCTCCAACACAGGCCTCGGCGCGCGTATGTTGAAGTGGTTGAAGGCTAAAACACCCATGCGAGGCCCAGTGGGTCAGTCATACGACATTACCGTACTGATCCGAGCGCTTTTTTTCAATTCCACTCCCTAATGTATCTGGGCGGTAACCATCACAATCACAACGAAGGTTAGCCCCCCCCGGGGGGGGGCTGCGTATATGTAGGAAAAAGTCTGCGTCACCCGAAACAATTGGGGTCGCCACTTCTGGTATGCGACTCCAATTTCAACGGCGGGCTTGCAAAACTAAATTATTATCCGTTTCCGCCGCAAGATTCACGTCCGAAAAGCCCGCTGACGAGAGCAATTCCATTAGCCTTTTTGGTCCCGCCTGAGGCCCTAACCCCAAACCAACCGGCTGTGCTTTTGAGGCGGGGACGCAAACCAAAGTACCAAATCCATAGAACATTCCGGCGCCGGGGTTATTCTCAATGTTATTTTGTAAGCCATCTAATGCCATCGGCTCTACTACCATAAAGGTCCCGTCATCTGTCAGCTTCTCCCGTATTGCTTTAGCAACACCAACGGGATCTCCCATGTCATGCCAGGCATCAAAAATACACGCCAGATCGTAACCTTCGTTACTTACGTCTGCTGCATCTGCGACGAAGAATTCCACATTTTTTAAACCTTGCGATTCTGCCCTTTTTCGAGCCTCCTCTATTGAGGGCGCGTGGAAATCGTATGCATGTATGATTGAGTTTGGGAAATTTTCTGCCATCAAAATCGAAGAGGTGCCGAGCCCGCAACCGATATCAGCTATTTTTGCTCCGTTCCTTAGCTTTTCTTCAACTCCCTCTAGCGCAGGAATCCACTCTTCTAACAAATGAGTTGCATACGCGGGGCGAAAAAATCTTTCTGTCCCACAGAAACAACACTCATGATGCTCGCCCCAGGGCCTTCCCCTCCCTGTTTTGAAGACATCAATTGCGATATCTTGGTTTACAAATTGACCAACAACTCCCTGTATTAATCCTTGAATGCAGGTCGGCTCGTTTTCTCTTGCAAATACCGCTGCCTGCTCAGGCGATAAACTGAATAACTGACGATCGTCGTCATATGTAACGTAACCTCTGGCAGCGTTAGAGGACAGCCACTCCAACAGGTAGCGCTCATCAACTTGCGATTCAATGGCTATGCTTGAAACCGTCGCGGGTCCCAGTCTATCCATGGCTCGATAAACACCAGTTTGGTCTCCAAGATAGGACATCATGATTGCGACTGACCCAGCCACATCATTAAAAACGCTACCAAACAACTCCATTACTTTTCCATGATCAGCACTCATATCTTTTCCTTCTTTTTTGTTAAGCCAGTCGGTTGAGTTTGGGCCAAACATGGGCGGTGGGCAATTCCACCCCCTAATGTATCTGGGCGGTAATCATCACGATTACAAAAGCAGTTAGACCCCCCAGGTACCCCATGTACTCTGACATGACCTCTCACATTGAGATAACTCTCTGGTAACGTTTTTGGGGGTTACAGGTGGTTGCGCAAGCGGTGGGTGTTACTTAATCACTGGTTATCGACTCTTAGATGATCTAAGGCGCCATTAAGAAAGGGCAGGTATCGCTTCCACTTTTCTGAGCTTCCCTGATATACCTTCTGCCGAACTTGCATAGCAGATGCTGTAGCAACGCCTCTAATGTTGTTTTGCGGCGATAAGCAAGCGTCATCCCACCCAAGCCCCAGATGATCTATTAGGTTGCGGGTTTCCTCCTCTTGATTCTCTGTTAACGCGTCGTAATCCAGGTCATAGATTCTGTTGGGCAGCGTCAGGCACCAATATTTCATTAGATCTTGATATAGCTCGTGATAGTGCAGAATGTCATCAAGGCTGTAACAATAGCCCAGAGAGTCATTGACAAAATATTGTGTGTAATTTGCCCAGCAGACCGCCGCTGGATCTCTTTTCACATGAATTATTTTAACTTCTGGGAGGGCCGTTGCGATTAGACCGAGAAAGCGAAAATTCTGTGGCATCTTATCTGTAACGATGGCGTTGCCTTCTGAGCGTTTCTGTAATGCATTTCGATACTGCTCTCTGAAGGTCGTGAGAGCTTCTCTATCGATTGGCGTTTGATCAACCACCAATGAACTTCCAAATTGGGATACAAAAGGAAGTTCTCCTGCGCCCGTGACCAGCGGATGCGATGAAATGATTTGCTCTACCAATGTCGTACCGGAACGAGGCATACCCACTGTGAAAACAGGGGCAGGTTCAGTGGCAACAATTGTTGGCTCAAAAGTATGTCCAACCATGCGTGGGTAACTCGCTTTGAGCCTCTCAAATAACTTCTTATCTTGTGCTTTTTCATAACCCAACTGTTTTTTGCGCAGAGCATTGCCCTCAGCGTAAAACTGGAAAGCAGTGGCATAATCTTGCAGATCCTCAGCGGCTTTAGCTAAGGCAAAGCAAATGTGGCAACGATTTTTCTCAGAACTAACAGGGTCACGATAAAGCGCGTGCATCTGACAGAACTGCTCATCCTCCGATAAAAACTTCTTCGTGGTCGCCAGATTACGGTGGGCTTCGGCATAGTCAGGCTTCAATGCTATCGCTTTTCTATAGCTGGCTTCAGCTTCGTCTAGTCTGCCCAGTACTCTGAGCGTGTTACCCAAGTTGTTGTGGGCTTCGGCATAGTCAGGCTTCAGGACTATCGCTTGTCTCAGGCTAGCCTCAGCTTCGTCTAACCTTCCTAGCTCTTTGAGCGTGTTGCCCAAGTTGTTGTGGGCTTCGGCATAGTCAGGCTTCAGGGCTATCGCTTGTCTACGGCTTGTTTCAGCTTCGTCTAACCTTCCTAGCTCTCGGAGCGTGTTACCCAAGTTGTTGTGGGCTTCGGCAAAATCAGGATTAAGTGCTATCGCTTGTCTAAGGCTAGCCTCAGCTTCGTCTAAACCTCCTAGCTCTAGGAGCGTGTTACCCAAATTGTTGTGGGCTTCGGCCAAATCAGGATTCAGTGCTATCGCTTGTCTAAGGCTAGCTTCAGCTTCGTCTAACCTTCCTAGCTCTATGAGCGTGTTACCCAAGTTGTTGTGGGCTTCAGCATAGTCAGGCTTAAGTGCTATCGCTTTTCTATAGCTGGCTTCAGCTTCGTCTAACCTGCCTAGCGCCTTGAGCGCGGCACCCAAGTTACTGTGGGCTTCGGCATAGTCAGGCTTCAGTGCTATCGCTTTTCTATAGCTGGCTTCAGCTTCGTCTAGTCTGCCCAGTACCTTGAGCGTGTTACCCAAGTTATAGTGGGCTTCAGCATAGCCTGGCTTCAGTGTTATCGCGTTTCTATCGCTAGCTTCAGCCTCGTCTAGTCTGCCCAGTACCTTAAGCGTGTTACCCAAGTTATAGTAGGCTTCAGCATAGTCAGGCTTCAGTGCTATCGCTTCTCTAAGGCTAGCCTCAGCCTCTTCTAACCGCCCTAGTTCTGCGAGCGTGGCACCCAAGTTACTATGGGCTTCAGCATCCTGTGGTGATAGGTCTACAGCTTCCTGCAGGGGCAAAAATGATTCGTTTACTCTTCCAGCCTGTTTGAAAACAGCCCCCAACACCTTCCATCCAAATGGATGTTTGGGGAACTGTTGAGTGAGTAATTTGGCGAGTTCTTCAGCTTCTTCCAATTTGCCCGTCTGATAATGCTCCAGAAGATTGTTGAGTTGACTATATGGTGGCTCTGCACCTGATGAACCGACCTTTAGCCGCTGTTTGATAGCGTGCAGCTTGTCTAAGGACACTCCAGACCTCTCTCCCTCAACCAAGACACGCTTGGCCTCCTCAAAACGCTCCAGCTTTATCAGCGCATCTATGTAGCTCAGCCAAAACTGCTCTATCTGGGGATTAGTTTCCAAAGCCAGCTTGAAGAGGGGAATAGCTTCAAGAGGCTTACCAACCGCCACAGCCAACGCACCCAAATTATGGTTGGCATCAGGATGATTGGGCTGGGCTTGCAGGATTGCACGATAAAAGCGTTCAGCTTCTTGCAGCTTACCTTCTGTGTGTGTCGCAACGGCTTGATGCAATGCTTGGTCTACTGTCAGTTCCATTTTAATTACTCAAGCCCTCGCCGGAGATGGAGATGGAGATGGAGACACCTTTAGGCAATCAGAGGACAAAGACTACTTTTACTCCGCTTACCCTTAAAAAATAGGCGGAAGGCGCGCCTTTAAGGTGACCTAAATATCTTGAGGCGGTAATCTTCACAATCACAACGGCGGTTAGCCCCCTCCCCCCCCTGCAAAAATCCTCAGACACGCCAAAAGTACAGCACGCCTCTGCACAACCGGCGAGGGTTATTCCTGCAGCGATCGATGGTCTTTACCCCCGATATCGCGGAGTGAGTTGGGGAGTGACGTTCTTAACTAATTTATAAGTGACTGAATTATATATATTATAGGATTAATATGGTGCCGGAGATAGGAGTCGAACCTACGACCTTCGCATTACGAATGCGCTGCTCTACCAACTGAGCTACACCGGCACGGGCCGCGGATGTTAAGGAAAAGCCCTGTCCGGCTCAATACCCCCTGATCCAAAGCGCGAAGGAATGGCTGATCACATTACACCGACAGGCATCGCCTCTCATTTTCACCATTTTGTGTTCGTATACGCATGGTTTAATGCCAGCATGAATACAGGTCTCTCCACGTGAACCGATATCTGGTAACTGGCGCCGCTGGGTTTATTGGCGCCAGTGTTGCGCAAGCGCTGCTCAAGGCGGGCTGTGAGGTTGTGGGCGTCGACAGTCTCAATGACTATTACGACGTCAGTCTCAAGCAATATCGACTGAAACCTCTAATCGACCACTCCAGGTTTTCCTTTGTTCAGGGTGACCTCTCTGATGGTCAGATCGTTGACTTGCTCTTTGCTCAGTACGATTTTGACTGCGTGCTGCACCTCGCGGCACAAGCGGGGGTCCGGTATTCTCTGGAGAACCCAGAGGCCTATATCCAAAGCAATATAGTCGGCTTCCAGTACCTCATTGATGCTTGCCGCGCAAAGCCTCCCGCGCATTTCGTATTCGCCTCTTCCAGCTCTGTCTACGGGAACAGCGACAGGGAATGGTTCTCCGAGACGGACCCCACCGACACACCGGTCAGCCTGTATGCGGCGACCAAAAAATCCAACGAGATGGTGGCCAGCACCTACGCTCATCTCCATGGTCTGCCATCGACCGGGCTCCGCTTCTTTACCGTTTACGGCCCTGCCGGACGGCCTGATATGGCCTACTTCGGCTTTACCAAAGCCATCGTCGGAGGCACGCCGATTCAGGTATTCAACGAAGGTCAGCTCGAGCGAGACTTTACCTACATCGATGACATTGTGAGTGGTGTGGTAGCGGCCGCTGCAACGCCGCCGTCAGATCTTGAAGTACCCTATCGCTTGCTCAACCTAGGCAATCATCAGCCCGTTAAGCTCGCGGAATTTATTGCCACGCTGGAAGGTCTGTTAGGCAAAGAAGCCAACAAACAGCTGGCGGGTATGCAGCCCGGCGATGTCTATCGCACCGCAGCTAATATCGATGCGGCGAAGGCGTTGGTGGGCTTCGAACCCAGCACTGATCTCGCCACCGGGCTCGGGCACTTCGTGGCGTGGTACCGCGACTACTACCAGGTGTGATCCCCTGCGCTACGGCGCGTTACTCAGCTCGTACAACAGTATGGCATGACCCCCCGGGCTGGTAATCATCGCCTCGCGGAATAGCATACCCTCTGGGGTGACGTCCGTCACCGTCTCACTCACTGGCGCCCCCGCGGCTGCGGCAAGCGCCAGCGTGTTATCTATACTAATAACCTCGACCACTGTGACAACAGAATTAGGCTCGTCAGGGTCCGGCCCTGGGGCCTCGGGGTGCTCAATCAAAAACAACCCCCGAGCTTCAGTGGAGGTCGACAACAATGCCCGGCGAATCGGTTTGGAGGCATCGATGTTAAATACAGGCCCTAAAAATGGCTCGCCGCCCGGCGGTAACGTGCCTTCATAATTGAGCGTGAAGCCAATCACTCGGGTAAAAAAAGAAATCGACTTATTGAGGTCTGGCGTCATCAGCGAGATGCGCTTGATTCGGGAGGTCTGCGCCTCGGCAGACACGGCCAGCAGACAACACAGCAGAGCCATGCCGATAAGCTGTGGCCAGGGCATACTGTGCTTAACCATGGCTTTCATTTCATACTGCAGCATTGACGCGTCTCCTGTTAGCTCACTTCTCAAAGAATTGCATGATCGACCCGTCCGGTGTCTTCACCGAAAACAGCTCGACCTCTCCTATCTCGCCCAACTCAGCGGTGCCCGTATCTCGCCAAAGGCTGCCGCCGCGCGCCTCGATCAGCGCCTTCGCGGCGTCGATATCGTCCACCGGGTAGCGAACCGCAAGAATGCCGAGGTTAGGCGCCTCGCACCGATTTGAATAGTCAAAGCCCTCGATCCCCATGACTTCGATCATCTCCATCCGGCCAAACTCGCCAGCGACCGGATACACGATGCCCGCACGGTAGGGCACCGAGGTGGTCAGACTCAGCGGGATGCCAATCGGCGTGGGCGTGGGGGTTTTGGCGATGTAGGGTTTGCCCTTGTAAAAAGTGCCGAACCCCAAGATTTGGGTAAAGAAGTCATAGGCGACGTCGCGGTCTGCCACCATTTGCATCATGTTAAAGGGCGCGGTCATGCGCTCGAAGTCTGGAATGGCTTCGGGTAGCGGCGGACTTAATCGATCATAGCTTTGCACCTGCACTCCGTCGGGCCCGCGGTAGATCACCACGCGCAGATCCGACGTGCCAAAGTTGAGCGCGGTAATCGGCGTTTCGGTCCACCAGCCGAGCCGTATAGCGTCATCGTAAATCGACTGCATGTCTTTGACGCGAATCATCACGCTGAAATAACAGCCCGTATCCCAGGCTCTGGCGCCCGGACGCATCGGCATCCGCCTGCCCGCATTTTCAAAACTCACCAGCCGAACATGGCCGAAGTCGCCGCCCATCGGCGCGCGCAGTAACAAGTAATCGCCGCGGGCTTCGGGGGCTAACCCCCACGCGGCAATCGAGGAAGCCGACAAGCTACCGCGCCCCAGCTCCTCGTAGCCGCCGATCTCCTTGAAGAAGCGGGCGGTCACATCAGGGTCTGTGACACTGAGCACCGCCTCGCGCCAGGGCCTGTCCGTAATCGGCTCGGCGGCGAGTGCCTGACTTCCGCCGATCCATGCCGCGCTCGCGATAACGCTCAAAAAAACAGCGAGGGAGGCGCGAAAGTGCTGCGCCTGTGCGCGGCATCTATTAAGTGTTGATTTCATTGTCTCGCCCTCTTTATTGTCATTGTGTGCATTAATCGTCATAGTCATCCCGCGACGGTGACGTCGCTGTTACTCGTCGTTCACCAGTATCACTTTTCCAAAGTGAGTGCGCTCGTCAACCATCTCATGCGCCCGCACCAACTCAGACATCGGCAGCACGGTGCCGACAACCGGCACCAACTCGCCGCTGGCAAACAAAGGCAGCCCTCTCGCACGAAAATCGGGCATGGTCTCGGTCATGAACGCCTGGCTGGTCGAGATACTCATCGACAGGAGCTGGATATTCAAAATACCGATCCGCAGGTTGAAGGTGATATCGCGACCGCCGGTACTACCGAACATCACCACCCGGCCGTCCATTCCCATGGAGTCGATCAGGTCATCGGCCGTCGCGTCACCAATGGTCATAAGGCCAATATCCATCCCCTGACCATCAGTCAACGCAGCCACCTGCTCCGACACCGAGTCACTGGTGTAATTGACCACCGCGTCGCAACCCATCGAGGTCGCGTGTGCCAACTTGTCATCACGACTCGCCGTGCCCAGGGCCCAGCATCCGGCTTGCTTGGCCAGTGCCAGTGCGGCGCTACCCACACTGCCGCCCACCGCCTCGACCAGAATGCGGTCCCCGGCCTTCATGCACCCTAACGTATAAAGAGCGTGCCATGCTGTTAACCAACCTACCGGTATCGCTGCGCCCTCGGCGAAGCTCAGGTTATCGGGCAGCAACATCAGGTGGTCGGGGTCGCAGTCCACGACTTCCGCGTGGGCACCACGGACACGGCCAAAGACCCGGTCACCTGCATTAAACACAGTAACGCCCGCGCCCACGGCCTCGACGGTGCCTGCGACCTCCATGCCCATAACAAAAGGTAACTCCTGACCGCTGTAGTCCCCGGCGCGCATGCGTGTCTCGGCGAAGTTGATGCCGCTGGCGCGCACCCGCACCCTGACCTCCTGTGGCGCGAGCTCCCCCAGATCAAGTGCCTCCCAGACCATCACCTCTGGCCCACCAAACGCTGCAACGCGATATCCCTTAGCCATGACTCGGCTGCGCCTCCTTACCTATCCGATTGACGATATCCTCGACCTCCAGCCCCGAAGGGAGGGAGTCAAGGGTCAAATACAATAGCCCTGCCAGCGCGAGCGGCACGCCCACTAATGTCGCGTATCCCAGGTGCCAGCCCCAGGACTCGATGGCCAATGACACGGTGTAGGGCCCTGCTGCCGACCCCAAGGTGACAGCCAGCGACCCGCAACAGGCCATGGCAAGGGCACGGATACGCGTGGGGAAGACCTCCGCCAAGTACGCGAACTTCACCGCCGCCGAGCCATAAAAAAACATGCTCATCAGCGCGTACACGAGCAGGATCTGACCAAAGCTGGTCGGCACCCAGACCAGTACCTGGAACAACATCGCCCCCAACAGTGTCCACAACACCACTGTATTGCGACGCGTCCACACTCGCTCGCCAATCCACGCCGCGAGCACGTAACCCAGCACGCCAATCGCATTGCCCGCGCCAATCAACAGCGAAAAATTGAAGGCATCCAGCGCGCGAACCTCGCGCAGAAAACTCGGGAACAAAAAAATGGACGCCGCATACGCCCAGACGAATAAAAACTGCGTGATAAATAGTGTGATCGCCCGCTCGCGAATGCCAGTTGCAAACAGATCGGAAAACCGCGGCGGCGACTCCGTTGATCGCGCCGCTACCGACCGGGGTGGTTCCCGCAAGTAACGCCGCACGACCCACACCATCGGGAGGCTGACCAGGCCCACCCAAAACAACTGGCGCCAGCCGTATTCAGTGAGTAACCACATCGACCACAGTGAGGCCAGCGTCCAACCGAGCGGATAGCCAATTTGTAGTAACCCCATAAACAAGCCGCGGAGCCGGGCCGGCATTTCTTCAGTGATGATGGCGCCGGTGATCGGATAAGTCAGCCCGCCCACCGCAATGCTCGCTCCGCGAAACGCTGTAAGCGTCGCCACACCCGACGCGATGCTAATCAGCGCCACCAGAAAGGAAGAACCCAGCAGGGAAAATTGAAACAGAGGCAGCCGCCCCATTCGGTCGGCCAACCAACCCAGCACCACTAATAGCGCTCCACCTAATAAAAAAGCGGAAGACACAATGGCCATCACTTCACTCAGCGTCAGCCCGAACTCGGCGCGAATCGCTGGCACCGCGTAACCAAATAACGCCAGATCCATCTGCGCCATGGTGTAGGCAATGAGGCAAATAACAAAGGCACGCAGGGGGTAGCCTCGAACAGAGTCAGACACTGACCCACATCCAGCTGTATCCATCGGGTGCGCGGAACGTGCAGGCCGGCTCGTCGAACTCATTCTGGCCAGCCCGGTAATCCGTGACGCCGGGCAGCGCCTCTGCATCAACGCTCTGCACCTGGTAACTGTAGGCAGAGAGCCCCCGCTGCCCCGGCTGACTCAAAGCCCGATGATCGCCAGTATCAAAGTAAGGCGAGTACACCTGCAGGAGTCCAGTCGGGCACTCGGGCGCCCGTAATCGCTCCACGCGGAAGAGCTGCCCCGCTTCTAACCTGAGCGCACGCCGTGTGGGCGGCTCATCATCGGAATCATGGGCCTCACCGTAGGGCGCAGACTCGAGGCCAAACACGGTTTTATAAAAGTCGGTATCGAATGACCGGCTGGGCTGCACCACGTTGGCGTGACTGCCCTCACTATTTTTATAGGGCAGTGATACATCGATGCTGCCAAACCCGGGGCGGTCAAACCCGCCGCGCTGAATAAAAGCGACGCGACCGTCGAGGTCGAAGTACAGGGTTTCTCTGAGCCCCACGAACGGGCTATCCCAGGTGACTGTGGGGGGTGGATTGGCCATCGGCGCCGATATCAATTCCGACAACCAGCGGTCTTCGGTAAAGCGGTTGTAATCACTCAAGCTGTCTCGGAGCTCGAGGATATCGGCCGTATACATGCCCATCCACCGGCTCCCCAAGACCAACGGCTTGCGGGCACCCAGCCCCTCGCCCGCGAGCTTGTCCCAGCATTGAAGCCTGACCAGTCCGGTCTCATGGGCAGCACAGCCTGAGTGGCGAAGCCGAATCGATGTGAGGGCCGCGCCGTGGCCGTACAGGGCCTCCGCATCAACGGCACTTAGCGCCCCCTCGGCATCGGGCTTAAATCCCAGCCCTGCCCAAAACGCCAGCAACCGCTCGCGCTCCGATACATGTGCCGAGAAGACAAACTCGTGCAGACCACTGACGACACTCATGGTTTGCCTTAGAGGTCGCCGCCCACCCGGATCACGCTGCGACCCAGCAATTCCCGTGCCTCCCAGCCCCGATGGGCTTCAGCCACTTCGGTCAGGTCAAACTCACGCCCAATCGGAATTCGCCAGGTGCCTGCAGCAAGGGCTTTGTGGGTTTCTGCAATCTCAGCGCCGCCGCTGATCGCCTGATGAAAGTACTGAACGAAGCCCGACATCGAGCAGCTCTTGCCGATCAGCATGGACGGTGGGACAGGCGGCGCCTGCCCGGCACTGGCGCCCAGGTAAACGATGTGACCCAGCGGCGCCACAGCATCGAGGTTCATCGGGGCGCGATCACCGGCGTTGCCATCGAAAATCACGTCAGCGCCGCGACCATCGGTCAGCGCTTTGACACCATCCGGCCAGTCGTCGCGCAGGTAATCGATGACCGCATCGGGCCCGAACTGGTCTGCAAAATCAAACTTGTGCTCACCCCCCACCAGCCCGATTACCTGTGCGCCGGCCGACTTGGCGATCTGCATGACCAGTGAGCCGACTGCCCCCGCCGCGGAGTGCACTACCACCCACTGATCAGGCTGCACCTTAGCGGCGCTATGAACCAACAGCCAACTGGTATAGGCACAGGTTGAGAAACAGGCCGCAAGGAGCCAATCAAACTCATCTGGAACGCTGACCAGGGAGTGCACAGGGGCGATGGCAAAATCCGCGTTGCCGCCCCATTGGCCATTAGTGGCAACACGTTGATCGATCAATGACTCATCGACACCCTCGCCGACGGCATCGACCACACCGCAGAACTCAAACCCCGGGGTAAACGGGTAACCGGGGTGATTCCATTTGATGCGATCTGCACGCGCATGGTTGTCGAGCGGGTTCAATGCCGCGTACGCGACCTCGATCAGCACCTCACCCGGCCCCGGATCGGGAGTATCAGACTCGACCATTTGCAGTGCTTCTGGTCCACCCGGTGCCGCAACCGTCACATTACGCATGCGTGTTTCTCCCCCTAGAACGTTAGTTCAGAGTAAATTTGATCGGTTGTTATATCAATAAGGCAAAGCCGCGCCCGGGATTGACTTAGAGACCCACTAGCCGGACAGAACAACTGTCCTCTTTCAGGGGCAACATCAACCCTTGCGCATTTACGCCTATTGGTATATCAATAGATCTTAATTTGGCCAACAAACGTTGAAAATTAGCGGTCGTTGCCCAGACGTTAGCCATCTATAAACAAAACAGAGGCACTCTCATGAAAAGAAGTACTCGATTCACGCTTTCTTCGGCGGTCGCACTCGCAGTCGCCGGCGTAATCCCCAGTACTGTTGCTTTGGCGCAGGAATCAGCGGGACTTGAAGAAGTCGTTGTGACCGCTCGCAAACGGGACGAGTCCCTACAGGAAATTCCTGTTGCGGTATCGGTATTCGGTGCAGAAGACATTCTGATGACCGACATGCGCGATCTTGAAGATGTGGCCTTGCACACACCCGGCTTCCAGTTCATGAATCAGGGCAACCAGCAGCCGGGTCGCTACAACACGCAGCTGCAGTTCAGAGGCCTGACGACCGCTCAGTTCTCGCCCAGCTTCGCAACGGGTGCTTTGTTTATTGACGGTGTATACGTGCTGAATGGCGGCACCTCACTGAGCCTGATGGACCTTGAGCGGGTCGAGGTCATCAAAGGACCCCAGTCGGCTTACTTTGCGCGAAACACGTTTGGCGGCGCGGTCAACCTGATCACCCGCGACCCCAACGCCGAGGAGTTTGGCGGTGAAATCACGGCCAGTATGTCGGATCGTGGTCGCACCGATATCAGCGGCCTGATTGAGGGGCCGATCATCAAGGATGTGCTGGCCTTCAGCGTATCCGGACGCTTTTACGATAAAGAGGGGCACTTCACCGCGACAGACGGTGGCCGAACCGGCGACGAGGAGACCACGACTTTCAACGGTGTGATCAACTGGACGCCAACCGATAACTTCAAGCTAAAGATGCGCTACAGCACCTCCGAAGACGATGACGGTGCACCTAGTCAGGGCTATGTGTCAGGCATCATGAACGACACCTGCACAGGCACCACGGTGAACTCAGCTGAAGGCGTAGCCAATCCGGTGAACTACATTTGCGGCACCGTGCCCTTCGGCAACGCGGTTACTGTCGATCCGGGCAGCAATATCATCTCCTCTAACACCATCTTGCCAGTTGATATGTCAGACCTGACCGACCCGACGACCAATATCGACGGCGTCCCGGGCGTCACGTCCATCGGCATGAAGCGTGAAAGCGAGCGTTTCTCTATCGCTGCAGGCTACCAGTTCGATTCGGGCTACAGCATCGACGTGAGCTACGGCAAAAATGAGCAAGAGGTTAACTGGATCCGCGACTTCGACCTGTCTGATCGTCTAGGCTGGTGGTCACGTGACCCTCAGAACATGGATGACGAGAGCTGGGAAATTCGCTTTACCAGCCCGCAGGACCAGCGCCTGAGATGGCTGGTCGGCTACAGCTACTATGAGCAGGAATTCCTCGCATCGGGTAGTGGCGGGGACGCGGCAACCTCATGCTTCGCTTTCGATTTCTACGGCTACTCTGATGCCTATCCCGATATCTGTGTCTACAGCTTCTTTGATCCCGCTATCGGTGGCTTGGGCATTGGTCGACCCGGTAACGCGCTGGGCATCTTCGGAAACAACCTCACCAACACCGATCAGGCGGAGGTATCCGGGGTCTTCGGTTCTATCGACTTCGACATCACCGACAACCTGACCGTTATTCTGGAAGGCCGCTTTGTTGAGGACACCTTGATTAAGGGTAATGCTGTAGCAGGCACCGGCAACACCCGTCTTGAGGAAGAGTTTGATGACTTCCTGCCTCGAGCCATTGTGCGCTGGACACCCTCTGACAACACCACGCTCTATGCGAGCTGGTCTGAGGGTCAGATTGCGGGCGACTTCAACACCTTCTATGCACAAGCTGACGATCGCGAAAAAGCACAGTACATTGAGCAAGACTCCACGGTCGCCGAGCTACTGGATGCCGAAACACTGGAAGCGATCGAGTTTGGTTGGAAGCAGCGTTTCTGGGATGGTCGCGGTCAGATGAATATCGCGGTCTACATGCAGACCTGGGAGAACATCAAGGGCCGATCTTCCTTCTTGATCAACGAGACCTGCCGCGCCAGTGATATCGGGAGCGCGCAATGTCCTGACGGCACACTGGGCCAGCCCAAGGGAACCTATCCCGCTGATGGTAGTGACCCCGTACCCTTCTTCAACTCTCGAAACATCCTGATTCCGGGTGATGCCGATATTTGGGGCGTGGAGTTTGAGGGTAAGGCAGCCATCACGGATCGCACTGAAGTCGGTGTCAACATCAGCTACATCGAGTCCGAGTACGACGACTACACCTTTAACTTCGTGGCACCGATAGCCGGCTTCTCGCAAATGTCTGGAAATCAGACACCTCGCCAGCCCAAGAACACCATGAGTGCCTATATGTCTCATGACTTCTCACTGTTTAACCAGGGTGGCTACTGGCGTCTGGATTGGTTCCACCAGGGCGAATCCTATGTGGATGAGTCTAACCTGGCCAAGTTGGATTCCTACAACCTGTTCAACCTGCGTATTGGTCTCAGTTGGGAGAACCTGATGGCGGAGCTCTTCGTCATGAACCTGACCGACGAAGAAGCCTGGCAAACCGGCGCTCGCTGGACCGACTTCTCCAGTCCGTCGCAGTTTGCTTTCCTGACCGCCAAGCAGGGCGTTGCAGTCTCTCCGCTGGATAAGCGCGAAGTTGGCCTGCGGATAAACTGGAAGTTCTAAGTTTTAGCGTTGTGGCTTATGGGCCGGGGCAACCCGGCCTTTTTTATGCCTGCTTAGTGGTAGCCCCGGTACTTTGACATCTTGCCCACGCCAGCATTAAAAGTATTGGTCGGATCCAGCTCCCGATAAAACGCCGCCTGATCGGGCTCGGCGCAATACAAATGCCCCACGTTATGCTCAGCGGGGTACTTGGCGCCGATGCCATCGAGTAAAGACATCATCCGCTCTTTTACCGCCTCCGGCTCCACACCAGCCTTGACCACAAAGTCCCAATGGAACACGTGGCACATAAAGTGCCCGCCGCGGTAGGGCGCGGCGCATTGATCGAGTAGGTCTTCGGGCAGAAACTCATACCACTGTGCATAGTTTCGCGGCAGCGCCACATCAAACGTGACGATGCCATTGGTCTCTTTAGCATGGATGAGGTTGTAACGCGCCGGGGAGCCACCTGCGACCATCCGATGCAATAACGCGGCATCGCCCTCTTTCGGCGAACACTCAAAAAAGGCGCCCACATCACCCTCTATGGTGACCTCATGCAGCACCTGCCTGATCTCGGCAATGGCCGTATCGGCACCCACCAGAATCATATGGTGCTCGTAAGCCTTGCGGTACTCGCGCATCCGCTTGGGCAAATGATCGGGCCACCACCGCGCCAGTCGCTGTAGCAGATGATCGGTCGGACGATTGGGGAGGCCTGGCACCTTCTCAAGCCAGCGATCGAGCGCTGCCTTAATGCGATAGAGCCGCGGCAAAAAATCGGTGCCCAAGTGCTTGATGAGCAGAAACGTGTCCTTACAGTAGCGGTCGGCCCCGTCAAACCAACTCTGGTGCATATACTCGCCCATCTCGGGGAGCTCACTGCACTCAGAGAGCAGTCGCCGGCGAATCTCATTGAGCTGCTTGGGATCATTGGTGCCCACATAGAACACCTGCTCCGCCTTGGGCTTATCAAAGGTATCGACCCGCACCGCAAACACCGCCAACTTGCCCGCACTGCCGCTAGCCTCATGGAGCCGGCGCTGATCGGCGTTGAATCTTGAGGGTGTCGGTTCGTTGATTTCCCGCACACGCTCAATGTACTCGGGGTCCGAGGCCAAGCTACCGTCGAGAGTTGCAGCATCCAGATCAAACCGACCCGCGTCGAGGTTACCCAGTATCTCCTCCGGGGTCTCCCCCAAGTCGATGCCAAGATGATTGACCAGCTCAAGCTCGCCGTGCTCGGTGAGCCGGGCAAATAGCGCGAGCTCGGTGTAGGCGGGCCCCCGCTTCACCAGGCTGCCGCCCGAGTTATTGCAGATGCCGCCAATGACTGAGGCACCGATACAAGAAGAGCCGATCACTGAATGAGGGTTCTTGCCGAATGGCTCCAGCATTTCTTCCAGCCGATACAGAGTGCCGCCGGAAAAGACCAACGCTTGCTGGGCGTCACACAACGGCATGCAGGTATCGAGTTTGAGTGTGCTGATGATGACGATCTCACGATCGTAGTCGTCGCCGTCAGGGGTCGAGCCACCGGTTACGCCGGTGTTGGCGGCCTGGCAGATCACAATACAGTCAGCCGCCACGGCGGCCTTGAGTATTTTCCAGAACGCCAGCAGGGAGGCGGGCTCAAAGATTGCCAGCGCCGGGCCCTGACCAAAGCGAATCCCTGTGGTGAAGCGCTTGATCTGGTGCGGCTCGCGAAGCACCCCCATGTCAAGCACTTCGGCGGCGAGTTCGTCGATCCAGCGGGTATCCATGAGCTCAGTCAGTTGTCAGTTAAAGCGGCATCAGCGCCGCAAGGAGCGTCCTCGGATCGAGCCTCGGACTTAAGATTACCGAATACCCCAGGCGATACCACGCCGAAGTAACTCGTAGAATACCGGCAGATCCCAACTGCCCCGCTCGAGCTCCGGGTATTCCTCTACTAAGGGCTGCATGTCGTAGGTAGATCTGCAGTGCCCAAGAGTGAAGTACAACACGGTGCCCTTCTCGTAGTCACGCAAGTACATCACTGCGTGCTCTTTGTCTTCCTCCCATTCACCATCCTGGAACGCGTCTACCTTGCCCGTCCAACGGGTGTGCAGTAGCACTTCGCGCTCACCGTGATACTCAGAGAGATAGAGTTCGTCACCGCGCGTTTCAAAAGCCTCAATGCCCGCCATCATGGGGTGCTCTGGCGCAGTGACTTCGACCTGATAAGGCTCTACCGGGGGATGCGATAGGAATTGACTCCCCAGTACCTCCATAAAATCGGGATGATCCCGCGGCGCGCGCAGTAAAGGCGGGTCGTGGCTTAACCACTCCAGCACCGAGTTGGTGGCGTGGAGCGCAAACCACTTACCACCATTCTCCACATAGGATTTTAGTTTCGCCTGACCTGCGGCATCCGGCACCTCGTCGCAGGTGTAGGTCACGAGCAGATCAGCTTCACACATCGCATCGACATCACTGTAATCATTGGCGACCTTGACCCGAATCACATCATGCTCCGCCAGGAGTTTCAGCAGTTCCAGTCGCGCGAAATCGAAGTCGTGATATTTGCCACCAACTACCAGATAGACGTCTTTTCTTTTGCCAGCCATCAGTTGTCCTCTCTTATTCTGTCAAGGCAGTGGCGTTGCATCGCATCCGCCCTGCCGAACTAAAGATCCCTCGTGCGCACTCAGCCACTCGACTGGCGCGCCCGAATAGTTACTCCGCCTGCCCGGCCGCCATGGCAGCCATCACCGCCTCTTCGATTTCAGAGGGCAGCGGATTGCGGCGGAGCGTCAAACCACCATTCACCTGCAGGTTCTGACCCGTCATATAGCACTCGTCGCTGCCGAGAAAGACCGCAGCGGCGGCGATATCTTCAGACGTATTCAATCGACCCAGCGGATAGTTTTTGAGGAATGCCTCCAGCAACCCGGGGGTTTCAAGGTGTGGCGCAGCCATGGGTGAGGCGGTCAGGCCCGGTGAGATCGAGTTCACGCGGATACCCTTGGCGCCGTACTCATCCGCCACGCCGCGCACCACGTGGTCGATACCGGCTTTGGTGCCAATGTAGGCGTGGTGGTTACCCACCAGAATGGTCGCCGTCGCGGAGGAAATCTGGATAATCGAGGAGGGATCAGACATCACACCGACTAGCACCTGCATCCACTGATAAGGCCCCTTGAACTGCAGGTCCATCATCATGTTCAGCTCGTCCTCAGTGGTTTCTTCAAACTGAGCAAGCAAGCCAAGGCCAGTGGCATTCACCGCGATATCGATCTTGCCGTGAGCGTCCATGATCGCACCGATCGATGACTTGTTGTCTTCCATCTTGGTGATGTCGCAGGTCACTGCCATACCGCCAATCTCGCCGGCGAGCCACTGGAGCTCTTCAGGGTGCCGGCCGCCTACAGCAACGGTGGCGCCCTCTTCAGCAAAACGCTGTGCAATTACCTGGCCCATGTTGCCGCGCCCTGCTGCACCCAACACGTAAGCCACTTTGCCCGCTAATCTCCCCATGATCTGTCCCCGTTTATTGTTAAATTAGGACTCTGGATAGTACTAAAGTCGCGGCCCTTGGGGGGATTTTCTGCGCTGGTTCAAAAGCGGGCGCCAAGCTATGTTAAACGGATGTCTGACCTGCCCATTCTGTACTCATTCCGCCGCTGCCCCTATGCCATGCGGGCACGAATGGCGCTTGCCGCATCGGGCACGAAAGTGATGCTCAGAGAGGTGCTACTTAAGGACAAACCCCGCGAGCTGTTGGCGGCATCGCCCAAGGCCACTGTGCCGGTGCTCGTGCTTTCAGACGGCCGGGTCATTGAGGAGAGCCTCGACGTCATGCAGTGGGCGCTAGAGCGCAACGATCCGCTCGGCTGGCTAGATAACGCCCTTCTGGACTCAGAATGGATCAATCAATGCGATGGCGACTTCAAGCACTGGCTGGACCACTACAAATACGCTGATTGGCACACCGAGCACACCGCTGAGGACTACCGTAAAAACGCCGAGGGTTTTATCCAGAAACTGGAAGATCAGCTGTCGGTCTGCGACTGGGTCAATGGTGACGCAGCCAATGCCGTAGATGTGTCGTTGTTTCCGTTTATTCGCCAGTTTGCAGGTGTCGACCCATCGTGGTGGCAGAAAGCATCCTACCCCAAGGTCAAGCACTGGCTGGAAAACTGGCTGAACAGCGCGTTGTTCTCGGCAATAATGGCCAAGTATCCGCGCTGGGAATCCGGACAGCCGGGGGAGCGTTTTCCGGCCGAACCAGACCAAAGCGCACCCACGTAGTCCTAAAATAACCACAAGTCACCGCAATAAAGGTTGGCGATCATGACATTCACCAAAGTCTCTGCCCTTTCCGCCCTCTCACTTTGCTCCGCGCTCTTGATCGGTTGCACACAGAACGCGTCCGAGCCCGTAGATCTCGCGTTGACCCACGTCACCGTGGTCGACACTGTGAACCCGGTCCGCCGCAATCAAACCGTGCTCATCGACGACGGTAGAATCATCGATATTGTCGACAGCGATACTGCTCCCAAAACGCCCGCCAAAGAGCAAATCGACGCCAGCGGGCAGTACCTCATCCCTGGCTTATGGGACTTTCACGTTCACTTCACCTTCGACAAAAGATTTACCGATGCCATGGCAGGACTGTTCCTTTACCACGGCATTACCAATGTGCGTGATACCGGCGGGCTCCTTCAGGATCTGTTGCCCGTCGTCGACACCCTGCGCAGCGCAGGCAGCAACGCGCCCAACATCTGGTACTCGGGCCCGCTGCTAGATGGCAAAGACGTGGTGTACGACGGCGTGAACTTCCCCGGGCTGGGTATCGCTAACCCCACCCCCGCGGCGGCCCGCGCCAACATTGCCGAGATTCATGCAGCCGGGGCGAGCTTCCTGAAAATCTACGAGATGGTTACGCCCGAGGTCTTTGCCGCGATCGTGGAAGAAGCAGGCGCCAGAAACCTCCCCATCGATGGCCATGTGCCGCTCTCCATGCGCGCCCGTGATGTCGCACCACAGGTGCAATCTCTTGAGCACTTGCGCAACTACGAAATGGATTGCGTCAGTGATCCGGAGCTGTGGCTCGCTACCAGGCAAGTTGAGCTGGCGAATGTGGCCAACGCACCAGGCAACGTGTTGCGATCGAGACTGCATGCGCTTCAACGGCTGACCGCAATCACCAATGAGGATGCTAAGGTATGCGCCGAGACCACCCAGGCGCTCAAAGCCACCATCACGGTGCCTACCCTGCGCATGAACTCAATGGATCTCTATGTTCCGTTTGATCGAGATGATTTTGATGACGCCATGGATTTGATCCCGACCAGCGTTAGTGAGGAATGGCGTGACGCCCGCGACACGTTAGCAGCGTCTAAAGAACCGGTCGATACCACTTTTGCGGAGTGGTCACTGCGCCGCACCGGCGAGCTGCATGCTGCGGGTGCGCCGATCGCAGCCGGCACAGACACACCCATAGGCTGGAGCATTCCGGGTTACAGCCTGCACACCGAGCTCGAGCAATATGTTGAGGTGGGTATGACACCCCTTGAAGCGCTGCACTCTGCCACGGTGAAACCGGCCGAGTTTTTCGGGCTCGAAAAGGAGATGGGGCAGGTTGAGGTAGGGTTTCTTGCTGAAGCGGTGCTCCTGTCTGCCGATCCAATGGACGACATACTCAACACCCGGAGTATTGAAGGGGTGATTCATCAAGGAAAGCTGCTTTCCCGAGATCACTTGGATCAACTGGTCACACAACAACGGCCGCAAAAATAGTCATGCGTCGCTCTCTTTGGTCACTTCTTCTCTTAGCGACCCCAGGTTTTGGGGCTGGGGCTCCGCACACAAAGCTTCTCCATCCTCACCTGACTGAGCTGAACCCCGATTGGGTGATCACCGCCGATGAGGCCTATCAGTGGGCCTTGGTAAAGAATGACAATCTGCCGACACTGACCGGCAGCCCGGAATGGCAGGACTACATGGCCTTTCTAGAGCAAATGCTGGCCCATTATGGCGCCGTTGACGGGGTCAAGAACTACTGGGAGTTTGAGCGGTGGTTCACCTCGGAAGATAACCGTCAGTGGTCTTTGATTTCAGACGGCTCAGCGGTGAGAGTCGCAAGCTACGGCGCCTACTCGGGCTCGACCGGCTCGGAGGGCATCACGGCCCAGCTGATCTACTACGATCACGATAACCCGCCAGAAGACATCGAAGGCAAAATCGTCGTCATACCCACCCGGCCACACCCGCAGGCACCATTCAGCGAAGACTATCTGATCAATTACACCTTTAATGATTACGAGCACGCGACCGACGCTGAAACGCTGCCAGTACCCTTCGAGTTCGTCGACCCCTCTGATAGCTTCACCTTTGATATTTGGTGGCAACTGGCGCAGCGTCTCGACCAGATTCCAAGAGATGGCAACGCAGCGGGGGCCATCATCGTCTATGACATGGCCTTCGAGCGCACTCAGGGACTCTATACCTTTCCGGTTCCGAGGCTATACAAGTCGCCCACACTCGTGCTCTCCAGAGAAGACGGGGCCGAGGTCATCACGAATGCAAAGGCAGGAAAGCGCGCGACCCTGAGGCTCGAAGCCGAAACAGAGACGAGCACCGCCTACCAATACATTACATATTTGCCGGGTGCTAATTACGGCACAGCTGAAGACGAACAGATCGTGCTGGTCAACCACACCGACGGCCCTTCCATCACGCAAGACAATGGTGCTCTGGGACTATTGGCTATTGTCAAATATTTCTCAAATATCCCACAGGCTCAGCGCCCCAGAACGCTGAAGATTTTTCTGGACGGTCGACATTACATGCCGGGGATGGAGTCAGCTCATAATGAGGCGGACTGGTTCAGGCGCCATCCAGAAGCCAAGCGCAAAATCGTCGGCATGATCCAAACCGAGCACCTAGGAGAAATGGATTACCGCGAAGTGGACGGCAGAGTAGAACCTACCGGATATACCGAGCAGTCTTATCTTTGGACACGCAACAATGACATTTTAATTGAGGCCGCAAAACAGGCCGTTAATAAATACGGTTGGTCGCGCGCGCAAGTTTCTGTACCCGAGCGCGCCGGTAGCCGCGGCGGGTTGCAACAGGTGTGGTGGGGCGTGGGCGTACTAGGGCTAGCCGACACGGGTTACTTCAACTGCGACGTCTGGCACTGCCTGGATATACCCGGATTTGGCCTCGGCGGATTCTTGGGTCACTACTGGAGCTCAGCGGCCACCATCGAGCGATGGAATAAAGAGCTGTTTGTGAGTCAGGCGGCGACCATGACCGAGCTTACGGGCGTATTGATGTCGGCCGATCTGGATGCGATTCAGTCTCAGGGCGCGGTCGATTCTTTTCTAGACCACACGAACCGGGAAGAACAGTTCAATAAGGCACCCTGAGCCGTCCGAGCAATCTCAGACGGCGGCTTCACTTGCCTATCGATTTAGCCCTTTCTATGTTTGCTCAGGGCGCTACCTGAGCCGTTTTCCTCTTGCAGAACCCGCGTTATACTGCGCGCGCACTAGGACCATAGCTCAGTTGGTTAGAGCGCTACCTTGACATGGTAGAGGTCGGCGGTTCGAATCCGCCTGGTCCTACCACTCAGAGCCGCATAATTACTCACTTTTTCGCTCGCTGGACGCCTCGCGCACTCCCCGACTCATAACAACATGTAATGGCATTACGAGACCTCGTAGACCCTTGTTTTAAGACATTCTTATTTGTTGATCGAAGCTAATTTTGGAATCATTTTTTATGGGGCAAGCTGTTTGCTACCCTCATGAGGTTTCACGTGACCTGTGTCGCTGAAGTTGGGCGGAATTTTCCAGAGGTGCTGGTTGGCCTTATAGTCATCAATGATCTTTTGAATCGAGGCAAGCGAAGTCTCTTCGATTTTCATTTTTGGCTTCCCGGGTATAAGCCCCCCAGACCTGAACTCCAGCACCTCAACACCGTCCGGTCCTGCTACAAATTTGTAGGGCATTTCATTCGGTACAAAAATAGTGGAGCCTGCCTTTAGGGTTCTTTTGCCCATTGTGAGTTCGCCAGCAGCGACGTAATAAGTGCAATCCCCTAAGGGATGACTATGACGAAAAAGGTGAAAGTTGGGTCCGAACCAGACATGTGCCAAACGCATGCCATTCTCTCCCTCTTGCATCTGCAACCGATGTTCAGATGAACCAGAGGCTGCGAGTTCAAGCATCTCACCCAACATTTCGCAAATCTTTTCCTTGTTGTCACAATCATCCAGAAGTCTGGATATGTCCCAGTTTTCGGCGACGTGCTTTTTACCTTCAAAAGTTCCTAAGGGAATAGTGGGCTTCATTTGATGGTTGGCTTGGATTGAAAAGGGACCTCGCTCTGAGACATAACGCTTGCCATCCGCCGAATCACTATTGATATTACCGTGACCCACTGCCATTTCCGTTTCCAGATTTTTCACTTCCGATTGCATGGCGCTTGCCGTTTCAGGCATGAACCCCTCCTTTAATCAAACTAAAATCTTATAAGCAAACCGGAAGATACCACAGTAGGATTTCTCATTGTCCCTCTTACTATCCAACAGAGATGCCGCTATGGAGAAACCACCAGAGTGAGCCATATCGATGAGATAGAGACCTTAAAACATAAGAAAGCGAGCCTCCTTAAATAAGACCTGTTGGACTCCAAATAAGAAATTCATAGTCACATGGCTTGGGCAACGCCACCTACCTTAAGGGTCAGCGCTTCATCGTTTGTGTCGAAACTCGTTTGGAATCATTGGATTTTAATGCAGACAGCAAACGTAGCGCCGCTGAGAGGCACGCCATTGCTTGCTTTCAGAGGCGCGGTCATTTTTTCACTGCTACACCTGTGCTTTGACATGGTAGAGGTCGGCGGTTCGAATCCGCCTGGTCCTACCAAATTTTTAAGCATCTGTTTTTATGAGACTTTATTCTCTCAGAATCGTGCGTTTTGGCGTGTTTTTGCGCGCGGACACTACCGCGTAAAGATAGTTACCAGTCTTACAAGCGCCTTGCAGAGGTAGAAATACAAACCCGCTTCATCGTGAGTTAAATTCCTGAAGTAAAGTGCTCCGTCTCCGTTCAATAAAGTCTCGGATTGACGCCCTGTTTTTGTCACAAAAAGACGAGGAGTCACTCGCTATTTCGTCTGGGTTGTATTGTTGAGGGCACGTTCCCCCTCCCAGCACCTCTGGGTTTGAGGCATCCGTGGAGACCACCACTGCCTCTACCCTGTCTCTTCTTAGCTCAAGTCGGGGCTGGATGAGATCCCATGAAAAATAGTCATCCAGAATTATTTTTATGTCTTCATACAAAGCTGCTCGATTGGTATCTGAAGAGAAAACTATCTCCCACAATATTGGTGGATAATTCGGATAGAAGAATCTGCCAGCCCAGTGGTTTTCACTTCCAACATCAAATGCTGTCATGGACGCAATATCCGTAAAAGCTTCGAAGTTCAGAAATTGATTACAGATCTCCAGCGTGGGATTAGCTTCACAGTTTGGCCCAAGCGTATCAATCAACGTGTAATCAAAGTCCGTCGGTATGTATACCCATAGGCCGGTGTCCTCATTGAAATATAGATAATAGTTGTTTGCGACACGCACATAATGGTCAACTGCGCCGACTACAATCTCCAGGGCTTGGGCCTTTATGAACTCTGGCACATCAAATCTTTCTGCTAGGGCCTGTGCACTGGGACGCGACTGCACAAATTTCGCGAATTCTCGCAATGCTTCCCGCGCTTCGCCCAGAGACTTTTTCTTAGTCTTAAGGTCATAGGTGGGTTGATAGGGTAAAAACTGAGATAGCGGGCCTGATGGACCTCCACCGTTGATGTTTGAATTAACGAATTCGGGATTCAGGTAATTATCTTCCCCAAGCCACTCCAACCGCGAATCTGGATCAGACTTCTCACGGCCAATGACGCAGAAACTCTCATCGTAAAACAGATCTGATTCTTCGTAAGGTGAGCAACTCTCATCTGTGGCATCCGGCTCAGCTAGGTTCCCTGGGGCGCCAACCTTGAACAGATATCCATTCTTGTCAAAAAACAGTTTGAGGAAGGGCTTATCAATCTGCTCCATCATGGTAAATACACCCATGTTGAAAGATTGCGGCAATGGTTGGCCAAAAAGTCGCTGATCGGAGTCCCCAGTCACAACCAATTCAACCTTCGCATGTGTCGCTCGGGCTGCAGGGATACCTATATCGTTCAGTAGCTCGTGGGTAAGCACCTCTCGCTGGTAGGTGGGGTCGTCCCGATTGAATCTGAACCGCACTTTTTCCACATCCATAAACTCTCTTCCATCGGCGTCTGGGTAGTCGGCTACGTCTTGGCCAACAATTCCCTTGCAAGGAAAACCTTCAACGGCGGCCGGCACGCCGTTGTAATCGATACAGGCGTAGACACTTTCATCCTCATCAAATTCCTCATCGAATTTGATTGAGAAACTAAATCTTCTTGGCTTGTTCGGCTCTGCCGAGGTGTCAATGGGGTACTGCCGACTAGTGTTTCCTTGCATCTTAAAACCGACCTTGGGGATCGATGCTATTTCGGTGCCATCGTCGTCCAGATACGCGAAATCTGCCTGACGATAAACTTCGCTGTGTGAGAAAGAGGTCAGTGGATTAGCACGTCCGTCGGCATTTTCAAGCGAATAGTTGGCTCTGATGGTGTCGAGCTCAAATGCTTGCCATTCGTCAACGGTCATTGTGAGTTTTATGGAGTGCAATCGATTAAGCGAGAAAAGTTCGAAGCTGTCGTTCGTTTCACAATGGATATCAATATCGTCGACATCTTGTTCAGCGATCGTCCCAGAATTATTCGATATTTCGCAGTCAAAGCGCGGCGGTTCAGCAGCGATTATCACCTCATACTCGGCACCCTCCCCCAGCTCACCCGGAAAAACAAATGACCCGCCTTCTCGAACCGAAAGTTGCTGATCGCCGAGAGATAAAACGATTGGCCGGTTTGACTTCAATCCCGTAATGCTGCCACCCACCGAGAATCCGGTTTGACTCGGCGTCGTGGTTGCAGACGGGGCTGGAGGGGTAGTAGCAGGACTGCCACCGCCTCCACATGCGGTCAGGGCGCTCGCGATGAGTGCGGCTACGGACAACGCCCAAACTCTCCTTTTGACCATCACGTTACCTCCAGGGACTATCTATCCAAGTGTATTCACTCAAATTACCTGCCTGCCAGAACATAGACAAATATCAATGGATTCCATTGACGCAGGATTTGCGGTCTGCGTGCCCGACCTTGCCGTCTACTCAAAAGCGCTGTCACTTGACTAGTCAACTGCTAATCTTCGCCGCCTCCACACCTGTCTTGGTGTGGCCAATCGGCCTTGACATGGCGGCGGTAGTCGAACAATCAACGATTCAGAATGGAGACAAATCCATCAGAATGGATAGATTGTTGCAGGCGAACGCCTATCCACGGGCTTAGCGCAAATACGTCGCAGGGATTTGTGAGTCAGAGAAACACTTATGAAAACACTAAATAACAGAGCATTTGGGCCACTGGCGTCCTTGGGATTATTGGGAGTGATTAGTATGGCTGCAGTAACCGGCTGCGATGGATTGGAAATAGAGAACCAAGGCTACCTCAGCTCACAAGGGGGGACTCAACCTGAGGCCAAAATCGTATCTGTATCGGATACACATTGGGGTGTTGAGGTACGAGATCCCTACCGATACATGGAGAATCTCGAGGATCCCGAGGTCGAGACATGGTTCAGGGCGCAAGCTAGCTATACAGAGTCGTATCTCAATGGATTGGAATCTCGCGCAGGCCTGTTTGATCGATTAGAGGAGCTGGACCAAGGTGCGCCGTTTACTACTGGCAGTGTGCAGCGTTTGTCCAATGGCATGCAGTTTTATCTGCGTCGTGATCGTGGTGAAAATCTATACAAGCTCTACCTTCGTACCTCAGAGAATGGTCAGGAGCGCCTCCTAGTCGATCCCGAATCGATGAGTAGTGGTTCAGAGCAGCATTACAGCCTCGAGGGCTATGTGCCTTCCCCTTCTGGAGACTTCGTCGTTTATGGTTTAGCTCAGGGAGGATCCGAGCAAACCACTTACTATGTTCTCGATGTGGCTAGCGGGGCTGTCATTGGAAGCCCCATCGATAACATTGAGACAGCTTATAACTGGCCGCAATGGTCAGTGGACGAATCGGGGTTTTTCTACAGCAGGCGACGTGCTCTTACTGACGATGCTCCGTCCACAGAAGAGTACAAACAAACCCGGGTGATGTTTCATCAACTTGATACTGGTGCCGAAAATGATCGCGTGATTGCGGCTTACGGACATTCAGTTTCCCTCCCAATATTAGAAACCGATTTCCCCAGCGTCTGGCTGAGCCCGAGATCTTCCCATGCGGTGCTGAAGGTAAAGCACGGCGACAACAATGAAATTAGTTTATTCACTGCGCCACGCGCTGAACTATTAAGCGGGGATATTTCGTGGTCACAGCTCTGTGGTGAGTCTGACCAGGTTACGGATTTTGCTGTGATCGGTGACACAATTTATCTCGTTACCGGCAAGCAAGCGCCGCGTTTCAAGCTAGTCGAAATGAGTCTGAATGATCCTGATATGGCATCGTCACGAGACGTCGTTCCAGCTGGAGACCTGGTTATCGAGAGCGTGAGTGTGGCCGCAGATGCCCTTTATATCTCGGCAAAGCGAGATGGCATAGGGATGGTTATGCGATGGGCGCCCGATGTTGGACTCGAAGAGTTGTCTCCGCCAAGGGGTGGCGCTACCTACCTTTCGTCAATTGCACCTGACATACCTGGCGCGCTTATTTACGAGACGACCTGGATTCAGGGGGGTGTTCGTTACGCCTACGATCCCAAAACTGCGACCTTCGCAGATACGGGCATGATTCCCGTGGGGGAGTTCGATAACCTCGAAGGTTATGTGGCCAAGGAGTTGGTTATCCCATCTCATGATGGTGTCATGATTCCTCTCACGATTCTTCACAGGGAGGGTTTGACGCTTCATGGGAAAAATCCAACAGTAGTTTATGGCTATGGTAGCTATGGTTCGTCGATGAACGTCGGCTTCAGCACGACTCGACTTGCCTGGCTTGAGAGAGGTGGCGTCTGGGCGATCGCTCATGTCCGTGGCGGGGGTGAGTATGGCCAGGAATGGCACTACGCAGGCCGCATGGAGACCAAGCCAAACACTTGGCGTGACCTCATCGCCTCCGCGGAATATCTGGTTCGGGAAAAATATACCAGCCCAGCCCACATGGCCCCCTGGGGAGGCAGCGCGGGAGGAATTCTCGCAGGGAGAGCCATCACCGAACGGCCGGATCTCTTTGGAGCTGCGATCATAGACGTGGGCTCTCTGGACACCATCAGAGCGGAAACCACAACCAACGGCGTACCCAACATTAAGGAGTTCGGGACGGTCACAGAAGAAGCCGGTTTTCACGCGCTTTTGGCAATGAGCTCCTATAACAACGTGCGGGATGACGTGGAATACCCTGCTGTAATGCTCACCCACGGATTCAACGATCCTCGGGTAGAACCATGGCAGTCAGGGAAAATGGCAGCTCGATTACAAGCCGCCACAGGAAGCGATAATCCCGTCTTATTGCGTGTAGATTTTCAGGCGGGGCACGGAATTGGTTCAACTCGAGATCAGTATTTACAGGAACGCGCCGATCAGTTCGCTTTTCTCTTTTCCAGGCTGGGTAGAAACTAAGTGCTAAGGATCGACCGTAAACCAGCCATAGTTTCGGATGCTTATATATTTTCCTCAAAGGATAAGTAGGACAGACTTACCGAGTCCACGCGTGTCTTGGTGCGGCCGATCGGCCTTGACATGGTAGAGGTCGCCAGTGCGAGTCTGGCTGGTCCTAGCAAATACGACAGACTCGGCCTTGTGGCGGCTTTTTTGTATTTGGCTCAGCGCTAGCTGGGGGTTCGAAATGGAGGTTCGACCAAATGCGACTCTAGGAGCATTTGCAACCGAGCGCCCGCAGCGCGAAGCCCGCAGGGACGAAACAGGCTTTAGCCTGTTTCGGGTAATCCGCCTAGTCCTACCAAATGACAAACCCTCGCCATCGGCGGGGGTTTTTCGTTAGGGGGGTTTAGCTGGTTCAAAGCACCAAAGACAACCGACAGATCACGTCTAGCGGACTGATTTGCAGGGTGTTGTTGGCGACGACATCCGAAAAGTCAAAACGCAAAATCCAATCTCCCGTTACCCATTCCGTCGGGCAGCACGCCATAAGAAAAACCCGGCACAAAGCCGGGTTTCCTTATTTTTCGCGTCACGCACAGGCACGCGATGCATAACCAAAGCCTAAGAGGGTTGCGTGTCAGATGCGCTCAGAAATTTAGCCGAAACTCAACTCCGTAAGCACGCGGCATCCCTCTCACCAAGTAATCTTGGTAAAACGCGTTCAAGTTCAGGCCATAGGTGTAATAGCCCTTATCCGAGATGTTTCGTGCCCAAGCCGCCACAGTGTATTTGTCTGTTGTATAGGCCACTCGAGCATTTAACAGCCAATAACCCGGGTTTTGGCAAGCTAACTCCGGGCTGGCCAACAGCGTACTGGCTCCACTGGCCGGTCTATCGCATGGCTGCTGGCCGTAGTCATTGAAAGGGTCGAACCAATAATCGCCCATGTACTGCGCCTCTCCAGAGAGGGTCAAATCACCACTCTGACCCGACCAGACCCTCCATTGGGCATTCAGGTTTGCACTAGTTTGGGGGGCGTTAGGAAATTCGTTTCCACCGATATTAGCTCCGTCAGCGGACAGCTGTTGGTCATCATATTCAGTGTCCAAAAAACCAGCCGAAGCGTTGATCAATAAATTATCCAAAGCCTGCCACGACAGCTCTATCTCACCCCCACTTACTTCACCGTCAGCACTGCGGAGGAAAGATGTGGCGCCGACGATCTGAGCAATTTGCTGCCCTGAATAATCATAATAGAAGGCGGCGGCATTCACCTGCAGGGTATTGTCCAGAAGGCGAGCTTTTAGCCCCAACTCAAAGGCATCAACCGTCTCAGGCTCGACAAAGTAAACTTGCGAGACATCCTGATACGCCAGCGCGTTGTATGTGCCGGCCCGGTAGCCAAGCGCATAGCTACCGTAAAGCATCACATCGTCACTCATTCGATACTGAGCAACAAATCGCCCAGTCAACTCGTTGGTAGACTCGTCTTGGTTCACCCTAGGGATTGAACTCATATCCAGAGGCGCGCCCGCAGCCACGTTGGCGGCGTTGTATATGTAGGGCACGAGGGCCGCAACCGGGGTGCCGCCGAGATTTTTTACAACAGATACAGCGTCTTTGTACTTCACATCGTCCTGTGTGTATCTGAGCCCAACTATGGTGGTCAATCGATCTGTAACGTCGAATGATATTTCGCCGTAAATCGCGGTTGAGGGGCGCTCAATCGTGAACTCTTGACTCACGTCGATGTTTGCAAATGGTGGGGCACCTGCTGCCGCGCAAGCAGCCTGCACTGCAGTTCCGCCAGCGCTGTTAAGAAGTGCAACATCCGTGTTGAATGCAATCAGTGATCTCGCATCAAAAAACCCATTTGGATTAATGTTAAGTGGCGCACAATTAGCAGGGTCAGTCGGGTCCAACCCCGGCACCGCTGCAAAAAGCGGCAGAATAGACAACGAGTTGCCTACGGCAATCGATGGATTAAAGTAGTTGTCGGGCACGCCGGCCGAGGATAACAAAGGCTGAAGAAAACCAAAAAAATCGGGTTCGTTAGCAGTGAAAATTTCATCTGATCCTGTGTAAATACCGCCAATAAAACGCAGACGTTCACTTGTAAAATCAATCCTGAGGTCAACGTTGTAACTCTCGCTCTCGGAGTAGTAGCGGATAGCGCATACGTCAAGCGCAGAGCCGTCACATTCAAAAGGCGATAACTGATACTCCCCCTCGTCGTAACCAAATATGCCTGTGAACGACCATGAATCATTAATCTCATGCTCCACAGTCAAGCTAACCCCCTCGCTGCTGGTGAAATATACGCCAGATGTATCAGATGCCACGGACTCCATGTCTGGGCTCGCAATCAGCGGCACTCCCGTGCCGTTTGCGCCACCTGCGAGGTAACCAACACCAAACGCAATATCTTGCCGTGGATCGTTTTCTGCCCAATAAACCTTTGCGTGGATATCAGTCTTATCGGAAGGACGCCACAGAACTGAGAGGCGGCCCGCAGTAGAAGAGGTCTGAGGATGATCAGTGCCTAGTAAGGTGTTATCCACATAACCATCTGCCTCAGATACCGCTCCGGATAACCTCACCCCGAGCACATCTGGAATGATTGTCGCTTCCACTGCTCCGGTGAAGTCTGCGTATGAGTAGTTGCCCAGTCGGACATTTAAGAAGCCAGACGCTCCTTCACCAAGGCTAGGCTTGATAGTGTTCACGTTCACTGCTCCGCCTGTCGTATTTCGACCATAGAGCGTGCCCTGTGGGCCTCTCAGCACTTCGACACTTTCCAGGTCAAAAAGCTGTTGCCCATGGGAGGCTCTGAAGCTCTGGTAAACCTCATCAACGTAGACCCCTACAGGAGACGCAGTTGCCGCGGAAAACTCATTAGCAACCGATATACCTCTGATTGAGAAATTTGGCTGAGTCCGCCCGTAAGCGCTGGTGACCTGAATATTGGGCACTGCACCCATTAGGTCGCTAGTCTCTACGATCCCGAGTTCCACAAGCCGCTCAGAGGAAAAAGCAGTCACCGCTTGAGGAATATCCTGCAGGTTTTCAGCTCTTTTTGAGGCTGTAACGACCACTTCCTCAAGTTGCTGCGCGAAGGTTGGCACCGTCAGGCTACTGATCACCGAGGCCAACAGGAGTTTTGATAACTTATGATTTTTCATTTACTGCTCCTGAGTTGAACGTATTTAAGATTGAGTACTGATTTCACTTAACAACTACTTTAACCACTAGGGTAGAAGAATCGTTCTCGTCTCCAAATAAGAGCGAAATCCGTCTTCTCCCAATTCCCTACCGATACCTGATTGGCCCCAACCACCAAAAGGCGCCACAAAATCTAGGATTTTTTTGGAGTTCACAGCGACGCTACCGGTCTTCAACCGTTGAGCTATCCCTAGCGCACGGTTGGCATCGCCCGACCACACTGACCCCGATAAACCATAACGTGACTCATTTGCCCATCCAGCCGCCTCTTCCACGGTGTCGTAGACACGGAGACAAGCTACTGGGCCAAACAGCTCTTCATTCCAGATTTCCGCAACAGAATCCTTCACTTCGTACAATCTTGGGGGTACCGTGGCAGATTCTTGCGGTTCTTCCCTAGTGCCGCTTAACAGCAACGCGCCTTGGCTAGTGGCCTCGTTGCAGGTATTTCTGATCCTGTTGGCTGCCTCCGCTGTCACTACTGGCCCAATTCCGGTTTCAGGTGACCGAGGGTCTCCAACCACCGTCTCCTCGAACATCTCACTGAGGGCTGATCGCAGTTCGGGCGCGCGAGATTTCGGAATGAGGACTCGACTTTGAGCGCCACAAACCTGACCGTTGTTTTGCAACATCGCTAACCAGAGTTGATCTTTCACCGCGGTGAAATCTACGTCGTCGAGCAAAATCGCGCTGGATTTACCGCCTAGCTCCAGCGTCACGCGAGCAAAGCGCTGCGCACACAACTTAGCGACCGCAAGCCCAGAGGCTGAGCTACCGGTAAAACTGACCTTGCGGAACACGTCGTTACGCACTAATTGATCACCTAGAACACGGCCGCCCAAAACCAAATTGACCGCGCCTGTCGGCAAATCCATCCGCGCGAGATAACGGCTAAAAAGAGCCATCGAGTCAACATTCTCGGGGCTGGGCTTCAAGACAACTGGGCAACCTGCAAGGAGGGCAGTGGCAAGTTTCAGGCATGCCAGAAAGATTGGAACATTACAGGGCACGATGCCCAGGGCGATGCCAATCGGCAACCGGTCAATTCTCACTTTGCCGCCGCGAGCACCCACCCGTTCCTCGGTAAACGCAAACGCGCTCGCCTGCTCAACTAGAGATCGAATCAGCGCTACCGCAGATTGCACCTGCAAAACTTCGGATTGAGCCACAGGACAGCCGGTCTCCATGATAATCAGTCGTGCCAAGGAGGCCGCGTCACGCTCAAGGTCTGATGCAAGCTGAAGCAGTGCTGCGCTCCGAGCTTTTAGATCGGCCTCCGCGCTTAGATTTAGCGTCTTCAGTTGCGTAATGAGCGGATCTAAGACACCGGGCGCGACCTCAGTCCAAGGCCGCAAGCTTGAGCCATCTACGGGCGACAGACGCTGGAACTCCTCTCCCGGAAAATCCAGTTGCTCACCCAACAAAAGCCCGATGAACGCCATCCTTAATCTGCCCTACCTGCCGCAGCCTCAGTTGCTCGATCCCTACCCGACAAACGAATCAAAGCCTCGTGAAACTCAAACCAAACAGTGTGGTAGCTGTCTATCAGCGCACCGGTAACAAATTGCTGATGACCTGCACTCACTTGTGCAAAGGCTATTTCGAGTCGGCGGGCGTAATCTCGCAGTAGAGGACATGAAGCAAGGTGAGTAGCAACCAAATGCTTAAGCGAATCATGGTCTTTGAACATCTCTGTCAGAACTCGCTGATCGTATTCCGCATCCTCGTGGTCGTTTGGCTCCGCTGACTCTCCTACCGTTTTGATCTGCCAAGAGCTGACGCTCTTTTTGTAGTCTTGATTGATTGGTGTGAATGCCTGATAAAAAGCTTCCAAAGCCGCTAGATCCGTCGTTTCTCTAACATCCTCCAAGATTTTGGCGGCAGCACGCTTACCCTTTTCGGTCAACTTCATGCCTATTCGAGAGCTCTCTAGAAGGCCTTCCTCGATAAGGCTTTGTGCAATCAACACCACATCCGAGACTTCTAGCCCAGCCGCAACCGCAAGGGACTCCTCCTTCGCAAAGCCCTTAATCGATAAAACGTGAATTATTTGATCCTGCATACCCATTACTCATCCAGCGCCGCGCGCTCGTAGACATGCTCACAGTGAGATTCCCAAGTGTCGCGTAGTCGCGCTTTATGAATTTTGCCGCTGTCGGTCAGTGGCATCTGATCTACAAAAGCTAATTTGCGAGGTAATTTATGAGGGGAGAGGCGAGCTCGAAGGCGCTCCCTGATCATTTTTGCGATGTCTAGCGTCGGCTCGTAATCACGTTGCAACTCCACCACCGCCGTGACCGCCTCACCCAAGTCATTATCGGGAGAACCAAATACTGCAGCTTCGGCTACCCGGCTATCAGTGCTGATAGCTTCCTCAACCTCTCTCGGATACACGTTTACACCGCCCGATATGATCGTGAAGGCCTCTCTGTCAGTTAAAAACAAATAGCCATCGGCATCTACGTAGCCCAGATCACCCATGGTGGAATAACCTTGAGGTGAGCGTGCCGCGGCAGTTTTTTTCGGATCATTGTGGTAAGCAACCACCTCGCGACCAGAGAAAAATACTTTGCCCCGCTGGCCGGCAGGTAACGGCTCCGCTTCATCATTCAGGATGTGTATATCGCAGCCCGATGGACGACCGACTGAGCCCACTTTTTTTAACCACTCTTCGCTAGTGATATGCGTGAATCCGACGCTTTCTGTGCCAGAGTAATACTCATGAAGTATTGGTCCCCACCAACAAATCATCTCTCTCTTGAGCTCTACTGAGCAGGGCGCTCCGGCGTGAATCGCTACTCTGTGCGATGGCGCGCTGAAATTCTCGTCTCGCTCCGCCAACAGCCTCGTGAACATCGTTGGCACCCATTGACTGTGCGTCACTCGCTCTCTCTCCAAGAGACGTAATGCGGCCTTGGCATCAAAGTGGGCGTTCAGCACCAAGGTGCCGCCCAGACGGAGTAGATCCATAGAAAAACGCAAAGGGGCAGCATGATGGAGGGGCGCAGGCGAGAAAAATACTGTGTCTGCGTCCATGGAAAACATATTACGGAGCCTCTGCGCCCTGTTTAAGTCAGAGCCGATTGGTTTAAACCCTAACGGCCGTCTTACACCCTTCGGCAACCCAGTAGTCCCAGACGTGTAGAGAATATCTCCACCTTCCACCGGGTCAGGATCATTAGGACATTCCTCCAGTTCGAACAAATGATCGATGCCGGCAATGGAAGACACGGTTAGATCTGGAATATCGACGGCTGCGGCTGAAGCTTTTTCCTCGTTACCTCTGTCGGTAACCAGAAGCTTTGCTCCGCTATCTTTGAGGATGTACTGCAGTTCTGATGGTGTCAGTTTGGGCCCCAACGGGAGACAGTAGAGTCCTGATCTCTGGGCGGCGGCGATGGCTGCAACAACTTCAGGTCCGGTTGCCATCATGACCCCCATAACGTCTCCGCGGCTCAATCCACAATGCCGTGAAGACACAGCGATCCGGCGGGACGCCGCATCCAACGCGCCGTAACTTATCCGCGTGTCACCAAACACCACCGCCGTCTTATGAGGTGTTTCCGCGGCAACTCCGCTCAAATGCATTAGTGAGCATCCCTAGTGATGTGCGTCATCTCGTTAATACTCAGAACCCGCAGTTGACCTGAATCACCTGCATGCAAACGGGTTACGGATCCATGATGCGGCGTGAAGTTGGTCAACCCTTGCATGGTCAAAATTTCAGACAGCATGGCGTTGATAGGGAAGCCATGGGTAGCGATAGCGATCCGCTTAAAGTCTCTTTTCGTCAAACCACTCATCGTGTTGGAAATGGTTTCAAGAAACGCTTGCTCATCTCCGCCGAGAGTGCCGACAGGGTCGCGCAGGAAGTCTTCCCATGCGTCACCGCCGGCTCGACGAAGCTCCTCTACGCTGATATAGCGACCGCCCCAATAATCGATTTCGGCTAAACCTTCAACGACTTCAGGAGTTAGCCCAAGTTTCTGCGACAACGGCTCAAGTGTCTGGCGCGCACGCAAGAGTGGACTTGTAAAAAGCGCGTCAATTGCCTCGTGTGAAAGCCTCGCGGCAGTCTCCTCTGCTTGACGGATTCCCCTCTCCGATAGAGGGGGATCAACGCTACCAGCAGACAAATCGGGCTCACCGTGGCGGATTAGTATCAGTTGCACAAAAGGGCGCCTCAGTTATCCCAGGTCCAGCCCAGGACCTTGAAAACTGGCGTCTCGCAGTGCAGAAAATCCTCCGTCTACACGAAGATCTTCTCCGGATATCCAACATGCGTGGTCACTCAGAAGAAAGGCGATTACCTCTGCGATTTCTTCAGGCTGGCCATGTCTGCCCACCAATTCCGATGCCGCCTCGATACGAGATTTACCCATACTCTCCTCAAAATCCTTGAGAATTTTGGTCTGTACGGGCCCAGGGCTTACAACGTTTGCCCTAATGCCCTCGGCTACCAACGCCGGTAAGCGGCTCTTCATCCAATAGTTAAGCGCCCGTTTGGATAGTTGGTAAGCAGCCACCCCGTCTAAACTCTCTGCCAGCGCCATACCCAGCGCAACTTCAGTGGTAGCTGCAACCAACGCCTCTAAATCCTCATCCGACCAATCACACCGCCGTGCGGTGATCGAAGAAACGAAAACGATAGAGGACTGTTCAGACAACTTCGGGCGCAGAGCCAAAAAGAGTGATCTCTGCCCTAAAAAATTCACTTTTAGAATATCGCTGGGGTCAGCAGTGCTGGGCACGCCCGCAACGAAAGCCACTGCATCTATATGAGTAGGCAGTGCGCGAACGGCGGCTTCAATAGATTCCGGCCGCGCCAAGTCCACAGTGATCGAGGAAGAGCCTTCAATCTCTTCGCAATCCATCCCCACTACGATAGCGCCTTTAGCGCGCAGCAGCGCCGCCAAGGCTGCACCAATACCAGTCGCCGCGCCAACCACTACGACAAGTTTTTTTTTAAAAATCATGACCACCTCACAGGGAGGCGCTGCAAACCTGCAAACCAATAAGACGGGATGCGCTCGCCGTCAGCAGTAAGCTCACAGTCACGAGTTATCGAAAGAAATTCTTCTAAGAAGATCTGCGCTTCCAACCTTGCCAAGTAGGCGCCCAAGCAAAAGTGGTGGCCGGCACCGAACCCCACGTGCTTGTTCGGTGTTCGATCTACACGAAAAGAGTGGGGGTCCTCAAAAACCTCAGGATCTCTATTTGCTGCGCTGAAATAGAGCACGAACTTAGAGCCTGCTGCTACATCTAACCCAAAAGCTTGCGTATCCTCGGTAATGGTCCGTCTCATGTGAATGACAGGCGTTACCCACCTAATCATTTCTTCTACAGCGCTTGGAATCAGTGAAGGCTCTTTGCGAAGCCGCTGCATAGCGTTCGGTTGCAACAGAAGCTGCTCAAGACCACCTGCAAGAAGAAATCGTGTCGTTTCATTACCGGCAATGACGAGCAATAAAAAATACGCGTCGAGCTCCTCAGCACTCAATTGCTCACCATTGTCATTCGGCGAGACCAGAATTGACGCGACATCGTCGCCAGGTTGTCTGCGACGCTCGGTTGCTAATTCCCGAAAATAAGAAAACAACTCCGACCTGCAACGATCCTGCTCTTCCGGCGTAGCAAGCACGCTACTCATAGTGTTCGCCGCTTTAACCAGTGTTTCTCTATCACCGGCGGGGATGCCAAGCACCTCGCCAAATACAGTCATGGGGATTTCCAACGCAACGCGCTCAACAAAATCAAATTCCTCATTTCTGGGCGCTGCCAGAATCACAGAGCGAACGATTTCTCGAATTCGCGGACGGCGGATCTCTAACAGCGGCTGCGCCAAAGCTCGACGTCCAAAGTCCCGTAAATGCCTGTGATAGGGGGCATCAGTGTTATGCACACTCGGAGCTCCACTACCCTCGGCCCGCTTATTCGCTATCTGCGTGCCCAACCCAGACTTAAACTTTTCTGTGTTAGTTGCCGCCTCCCACACATGACTATGCCGGGTCAAAACATAAAAGCCCTCATCAGGTTCAGGGCCAATGTGAAGTGGGGGTTCGGACTCTGCTCGATAGAGATCAAAAGACTCATGCTCCTTTCGTTCGGTGAAGAGTCCTATGTCCAACAGGCTGGGTAAGCTAGGGGTCATGGCTTGATTCTCGGAGCTCACCGCTGGCTGCAGGGAACAGCGTCCTGCGCCACACCTCATGGCACGCTAAACCAATTGCCGTGAGTCGGTCTTCATCCGGGGTCGACTCTGGCAGGCCTACCAAAACGTATGCCATTTGCTCTGAGGTCGAGCCCAGGGCCTCAGCTGTCAGCTCTGCGTCTAAGCCAACCGCCATGCCATGTGATTGCATGCGCTGAATCAGCTTTTTCGTGCGATCAATAAATCTTCCCCTCATTAGGAACCAAATGTCTCTGAATCGCCCGTCTGCAGAGCTGGCTGCCGCCTCCCTTGCCACTCTGAGGAGTCCTCTGCGATCGGCATACTCATGAAAAAAGCGGAGGTTAAATTCCCTCAAACGGCTCTCGGTTGGGGGCGTATCGTCATCCCCGACGGTCGAGGCATCTCTCGTCGCCTGAGCCAATTCCTCGTAGAGCCCCACTAATAATTCTTGCAAGACGCCATCTTTGTGTTCGAAGTAGCGATAAAAAGAGCCATGGGCAACGCCGGCGCTGGCCGTGATGTCGGCTATGCACGTAGCCGTGTAGCCCTTCTGGGCAAAAACGATAGCGGCCGACCTCAGCAATTTCTCTTGCATACGCTTTGCTTTGCGACTCTTTAACGTTACCTCCTCGATCCCGATAACTGCGCGAAGGTCGCGGTCACCCGCTGCTTTTTCCCGTGGAGGCTGTGTGTGATCCCCAATGTCGCGATTTGCGTTGTCGCTCACGCTCGACTTGCGTACCTGCTTCGCCAAATTTGAGTTCATAGGCGGTTACCAATTTAGGGTATCGCGAAAAATCCGCTTAGTATTTGCGGTGGTCCGCAAGATGATTGCCAACGCGTCTCAATACGTATACTTTTCACTGACACTGATGTCAATATCATGATTTTTCTGGAGTAAATTCGATGGGTTACGATCGAATCGCCGCGGTAGCACACATCACTCAGGACAGTCTGTCGAAAAACAGATGGCCGGTAGACAACGAGCCATCCTCGCAGTTCCCGATATTTACTAGAGCTAACATCGGCGAGGTATTTCCAGAGGTCGTAAAACCCTTCTCTTGGACTATGTGGGGCATCCCCCACTCAGAACCAGGGTGGCGGCAAGCACTCTTCAACCTCGGCGCTTTCGATCTTGAAGAGTTCACTTCCGACCGCATGGAAATGCTGAGTGTCTTTGGCGGTTACGGCTACCTCAATGTGTCAGCGTCACGAATTTTTGGAGCTCGAGCGCCAGGATTGTCTCCAGAGGCCATTGATGCCAGTTTTTTTGGAGAGCAACCTGACGTACCCCCCTACGTGGAAGAGATAGGACATTCATCAGCCAAACATGAGGCACAACTCGCTGACACGATTACCTGGGTTCTATCGTCCCCAAGCATGCCGGAACTCCTGGAAACACGAGGCGAACTGATTAAGCTCCGCGAGGATCGACCTGCCTTAAGCCAGTTGTCCAATAAAGAGCTTTTCCAACGCTGCCTCAACATTTGTGAGCAACAATGGGAACCCCTGTGGATTAGACACATCATGGCTACTTACCATTCCATGATACCAAGCGGTGTTATTGCCCAGATTTGTGACGCCGTGGGCGCTAGCGATCTATGCGCCGATATATTGACAGTTGACGGCGAGGTGGACTCAGCATTCCCCGCAAAACGGCTTTGGGAGCTCAGCAGACTAGTGCGCGCTAGCGAACGCCTGTCGCAGTATCTCGACGACGTTAACGGCACCACCATGGCTGCTATCGCCACTGATCCTAATCCGGATTGCCAAGAGTTCCGCTTTAAATTTCAAATCTTCATCGATGAATTCGGATTCCGAGGTCCGAATGAATGGGAGGTTGCGTCAAAGTGCTGGGAATTGGATCCCACAGCTCCCCTATCGGCTCTAGCCATCATGGCCCGAGCGGAGGATAGTGCATCACCTGACGCCAGGTTAGCGAGCCGTCGCGAAAACAAAAAGGCTGCCATCGCAGAAGTCCAATCACAGCTAAAAGAAGATGCCGAGTTACTCGGACAGTTCAACGCCGCCTTAACCGCTGCCGGTACTTTTTTCGCTGCTCGAGAACGAACTCGAACGAACTGCGCGATGCTGACCCACGAAATGCGAATGCCAATGTGGGAGCTTGGAGCACGATACGCGTCTGAGGGGGTATTCAAAGCACCTGAGGACTTTTCGATGCTGATGGTCAGCGAGTGGGAGCAACTTCTTGACAACACGCTAGATGCGCAAAAGGTGATCAACCAAAGAAAAATTGAGAGTGAAAAGCTAACGAACTTAGAGCCGCCTTTTATTGTTGACTCCATAGTGCCACCGATGGGGGAATGGCTTGAAAGAGACGCAAAAGGTCTGTCCTCTACTCAAATCATCAACGGTCAACCCGGCTGCGCAGGAACCTACAAGGGTCGGGCTAGAGTGATCACTGATCCGTCGGAGCCCGGAGATCTGCAGCCAAATGACGTGCTGGTAGCGCGACACACCGATCCATCTTGGACTCCGCTATTCTCAGCGGTTTCAGCGGTCGTGGTCGACGTTGGCGCGACTATCAGCCACGCGGTAATCGTCGCGAGAGAACTGGGTGTGCCGTGCGTGACGTCTGCAACAAATGCGACCAGTTTGATACCAGACGGGGCGCTAATCGAAGTTAACGGCAGTTCTGGAACCGTCACAATTCTCGAATGAGTCGCGAAATGATCTTCCACTTTGATCACCCCCACTCCGGCACCATTGCTGAAGTCTCAGACGTCGTGGGCGGCAAAGGTGCAAGTCTGTGGGCGATGACCTCAAAGCTAGGACTCCCAACACCTCCCGGGTTCACAATTGGAGTGAACACCTGCGCGATGTTGGGCAAGTCTCAAGTCACTGAGAACTTCACGGCCACAATGGATAATGCAATCGCCAGATTAGAAAAGGAGACTGGTAAACAGTTGGGCTGCCCCAAGAATCCGCTGCTCCTAGCCGTGAGATCGGGGGCCCGTGTGTCCATGCCGGGGATGATGGAAACAATACTAAACGTTGGCGTTACGCCGCTGACATTACCAGCGCTGCAAGACATTACTGGCGATCATTTTTTTGCGCTGGATTCATATCGGCGCTTCCTTGAAGGTTTCTGCAAATCTACATTGAATATCGACCATCCTATGTTCAACGCTCAAACCACAGGACAAGCGGGTCTGGCCGATCACATAAAAGACTTGGAAACTGTCGTAAGTGAGCGGATTGGAGGTGAGCAATTGTGTGACGCTCGCTACTTACTTAACGAATGTATTCATGCAGTCATTCGGTCGAGTAGCAGCGCAACTGCGCAGGCGTACCAAAAAAAAACGGGCCTCCCCGAATCATTGGGCACAGCCGTAACGGTTCAAGCCATGGTCTTCGGCAACACAGGTGTAGGCTCCGGAACGGGGGTGGTATTCAGCCGAGATCCCAACTCCGGCGAAAAGGAAATTTGCGGTGACTGGATTAGTAATGCCCAAGGCGACGACGTAGTCGCAGGCAACAGTGCGACCTCTGACATTTCTGTGTTCGGCGCCACACACCCCTCGGCGTATGAGGAGCTCAAGCTCCACCTCGAGCAGCTAGAAATTTTTTATCAGGATATGGTTGATGTCGAATTCACGGTGGATCAAAGCAAGCTGTGGATACTGCAAGCGCGAGCCGGTAAACGCACTGCGCGTGCGGCCTCCCGAATTGCGGTGGAATTGGCAAACTCGGAACGTTTTGAACTGAATAAAAAGGACGCTCTTGCCACTATCACTCAGTCTCTTTCGACCGAAAAATCCTCAACAAAAATTCTGGCAGGCGAGAGAACGCCAATAACCACTGGCATCGGTGCATCAGCAGGTATCGCTAGTGGATTTGCCGTATTTACCTCTGAGGACGCCATTGAGGCCGTGGAGGATGGAAAAGAGGTGGTGCTCATCCGGCAGGAGACTTCTCCGGCTGACGTTCATGGCATGGCGGTCGCTACGGGCATACTCACATCGCTAGGCGGCCTAATGAGCCATGCCGCAGTGGTCGCGCGAGACTGGAATCTGCCAGCCGTGGTAGGTGCCGCAGGTATGCAATTCACAGCAGATGCCTTGGTAATTGGCACAGCCAAAATCCAACGAGGAGATATCATCTCCATTGACGGCAATACCGGTGAGGTCTTCGTTGGCGAAATGCTCAGTACAGCAGATGACGATCCTTACTTAGAACAGCTCAAAGCATGGGCTGAAAAGAAAGATAAGGATTAGGCCGAATATCAAAACAATGGGGTAACCAAGGGAAATGAAGCGACTCGAAGATAAAAGAGCTGTAATTACGGGAGCAACCGGTGGCATAGGTGAGGCGACTGCGCGACGCCTGCTCGCAGAGGGGGCCACAGTCATGCTGGCTGCGCGTTCAGCTGAAACGCTGTCGAAACTGGCGGACACGTTGGATAGCGATAGGGTCCATATCTGCCCTACTGATATTTCTAGCGAGACAGACTGCAAGTCACTGGCAGAACGGAGTATCTCCGAGATGGGAGGGATAGATATTTTGTTCTGTAACGCAGGTTTTGAGGGGTCTATAAAACCGCTTCTAGAAATAGAGCAAGATGAATTTGATGCGGTGCAGAATACAAACATTCGCGGGACCTGGCTAACAATGAAGCACTGCATCCCTCACATACTCGGTAATGGTGGCTCAGTGATTGTTACAAGTTCCGTAACGGGAAAAGTAGGTGTCCCGGGCTTGGGGGCGTATACAGCAAGTAAGCATGCCATCGTGGGTCTCGTTGAAGTTGCAGCGCTAGAACTCGCCGAGCAAGGTGTCCGTGTAAACGCAATAGCGCCAGCTCCCATCGACAATGCAATGATGAGATCCATCGAAGAACAGGCGGCGCCGGGCGCACCCAATGCTGCCAAAGAGGGTTTTGAATCACTAATTGCCATGAAACGATATGGCACAGATGACGAGGTCGCGGCGATGGTGGCGTTCTTAGCGAGCGACGACGCATCGTTCTGCACTGGTGGCGTGTATCCGATTGATGGGGGGTTCCTGGCGCAGTAACTCCCGATTTCGGCCATCAGTCGGCGAGACCTAGGCGCCGCTCGCAGAGGCAACCAAACCTGTGCGGCAGCCAAACTGTGGCGGTGTTGTCAGCAACCTCGCAGGCGTGGACGAGTATGAACGATGGGTCTTCGCAAACGTCAGACTACGAGCCACTACTTTTTACTTATCTCTTTGTTCATGTAACGTATTAGTGTCCACGCGTAGCTTGGTGCGGCCAATCGGCCTTGACATGTAGAGGTCGGCGGTTCGAGTCCGCCTGGTCCTATCAAATTTTCGGGCCTCTGTTTTTTATTCAACTTTTTTTCAGAACAGTGCGTTTTGGCTTGTCTCAGTACATGGACACTACCGAGCAAAAATAACGAGCGATTAGCCTAGAAATTTGAGCGAGTCGGCTAACCGGGCAAGTAAAGTATCTGCTGACACATCCGCGCTGGTATGACCGAATACGATTCGATCCGGTCTGAGTAGCAGAGCTTCACCCTGCTTCAGACAAGCTGGAAATTTACCCCGCACGATTTCAAGCTTCGAAACATCAATCATCTGAATTTCTAGCGCTCTTAACACTGACGTAGTGTCCTCATCGAATGTATGTGGCCCGTTACATACCAATGCAAATTTCGCCCCCAGCAGCTCGTCAAAGAGCATTTCACGGCCCTGGCCGTCGCGAACAACGGGCTGAGGTAGCAGGTACCCTGTGGCCCCTTCATTAGAGACCTGTTCTGTAACGACAATGCCAGATCGAATAGGCGGTTGTTCGCGACCTTGGCCGTAGCCCGATTTTAAGGAGGTTCGCTCCATTTGCGGTGGCTCTATAGCCAGACGCTCTGCTGCCTCTGCGTCAGCCATGTGCTGCATAAGGTGGCCCATTTCCACTGCCCAAGAGACAAGATCGTGCACGTGGCCATGCCGCTCGGCTTGGTAAGTTTCAAGTAATTCCATGGCGCAACAGCCACTGTTTACTAACGGGAGTTTCCAGGCGAGATTGATCACATCACGCATGCCAGAGTTCATCCCTTGCCCTAAAAAGGGAGGTGTCTGATGAGCGGAATCACCGGCCAGAAAAATTCGATGATGCTGCCACTTGTCAGCCACTGCCGCGTGAAACTGGTATACGGCTGTACGTCTCAGGCGATATGTATCCCTTGGCGTCCAGGGATCCAGGAGGGCATGAACAGTATCGGGATCTAGCATTTGCTCCGCTGTTTCTCCAGCATGCAACTGGAATTCCCAGCGACGGAAAGGGTCCTTAGTGGCGACAAAGGTATGGAGACGATCAGGATCACACACCTGCATCACCTCGTTCGGTAAGCCGTGAGATCTGATCATCTCCACGTCCACTACAAGCCAATCTTGGTCGTACCCCAGGTCCCGCCAACAAATACCCAAAGCTTTCCGTGTCGGGCTATTCGCCCCGTCGCATGCCACTAAATAGCTAACGGACAGCGAAATCTCTCCATCTTTTCCTACCGCTTGGATTTCGACCTGCTCTTTGCCGCTGCTAAATCGAGTCACTTCATGACTGATATACGTAGTCACATTAGGATGACACCGCGCGGTTTTTCGGAGAAAAGCGTCAAGCTCCGGCTGATCAAACATGTTGGCTGGCTGCCAGCCATTACTGCCAATAGGTCTGGCGTCACCGCCAAATAACCATTCTCGTCTGGAGTTAACGAAGCCTGCTCGCTCACCTGGGCGAAGCGGCTGCATCAGTTGCAGTACCGGCTTCGCAAGACCAACGGGTTGAAGCGCCCTGATGATCTCACCATCAAGGTTCACAGCTCTGGGCAACGGCCACACGTCGGTCTGTTTTTCAAGAGCAACGACTCTCAAACCGGCCTCAGCAAATAGAATCGCCCCCAAACTCCCGACGGGACCAAGCCCGACAACAGCTACATCAAAGGTATTATTTGGAGTAGCAGAGCTCACTAAATTGTAGCGGTATCAGGCTCAGCAATGACCTCGTTCTCTATAAATCCAAGGCCATCAATTTCAACTTTTACTACATCGCCAAGCTTCAGCGTGCCTTGTGGTTGCATGGAAATACCCACGCCACTAGGGGTACCTGTAGCGATGACGTCGCCAGGCTCTAGGGTGAAAGCAGTGGTCAAGAATTCGATGATGTCATAGCAATTAAAGATCAAATCACTTGTGCTGGTTTTTTGGCGCAGATCGCCGTTGACGAAAGTGCGGAGCATAAGATTGTGCGGATCAACTTCGTCCGGAGTCACAATGGCTGGGCCGAAGGGATTATGAGTATCCCAAGATTTACCCATCGTGAATTGTGGTGGTGTCGCTAAAAACTGCCACTCGCGAACGCTTACATCATTCAAAACGCAAAAGCCTGCAATAACTCTGTTTGCATCTTGCTTGCTGACGCGTCGGCAACGCTTACCAATCACCACGCCCAGTTCGCCCTCATAGTCCAGCATCTGGGTCTCTGGGGGCGAATGAATAGGTGCGTAGGGACCATTGGCCGAGGTTGCCTGTTTCGTGAAAACCATCGGGTGCTTGGGGATGTCCATGTTGCTCTCTTCGGCGTGGGCACGGTAATTCAGGCCAATAGCTAATATCTTCGGCGGCCTTGCCAAAGGAGCCTCAATCACCACATCTAACGCAGAATAATGTGCCGAAGCGCTTGTGTACTTGGCAGCCTGGAGCATGGCGCCATCACCTGCCTCTAAAAAACTCAGCATATCGCTGGGCAAACTTGGGGCAACCTGTGAAAGATCAATTATGTGATCGCCCTGAAGAAGCCCGATGCGTGTATTCGAGGATTCGGTAAAGGAAATCAATCTCATAGTGGTCTCCTGGTCAATGTGAGCGAATCGGCCACTGCGTTGGCATGAGCGTCAACAGCTTTTGGCGCAAGGGGATTCTCACCCGACAGCGCGGCCGCCTCGGCAGCGTTCGAAAAGATCAATGTAGCCGCGCCGGTCAGCACATAATAGAAGTGATGCGCGTCCATTTTAGGTGCTGTGCCGAGCTCAGCAGCGCGATTGAATGCGCGACATACCTGTTCGTACCACGGTCGAACCGCGCGCTTAAGCAACCAACTTAGGCGCCAGTCGCGAGCCATTCCTTCTTGAATCATGAGTCGATTAAGTTCGGGATGTTTGGCGCAAAATTGGACGTAAGAGCGGATAAGAAATCGTAATTGTTGATCTTCATCAACTATATTCATGTCAGCTAAAGTGGCGCCAAGGTCGCGCTCTGTGATCGACATCAAGTGCTCGGCCGCAGCTTTCCAAAGCGCTTTTTTCGAGCCGAAGTGATAGTTAATTAAGCCCCTTTTGGTGCCCGCCTGAGTCTCTATATTGCGAGTGGAGGAACCGTCGTAGCCCTGTGTAGAAAAAGCAAGCAGAGCGGCGTCTACCAGTTTTCGTCTCGTGGCCTCAGCATCCCTGAGCTTGCGCTCACTGCTAGCTGTGGCGATTTGCGCGTTGTTTTGCATAGTATGGTTGCAGTCAAACTTGTATCGGTCTTCGTCACTTTATATATTACTTGTCGATTGGCAAGTTAAATGTTGGGGGAGACTGTGGGGACTATCAAAGATGTTCTCTATGTCAGATTCTCAGTCACTGATTTACAGGTTCAGCAGCAGTTTCTTGAGGATTTCGGCTTTAAGTCTGAGATCAGTAACGGTTTATTGATCGCGCGGGGCACCGACGCAAGCCCCTATATTTATATCGCTGAGCAATCCAGTGAACCGGCCTTCGTCAGCGTCGGTTTCGCAGCTGAGTCTGAGGCCGCCCTGAGACATATCGCGGCCACTGACGATGTGCCGGTAGAAGCCAATGATTTGCCGGGCGGTGGTCTGATAGCGCGACTCACCGACCCCAATGGTTTCTCAGTAGAGGTTGTCGCTAATCTCGCTGATTCTCCGCTACTTACTCCAGCCAGCCGCTCTGGTCTAAACGATGGAGTAGAGAAACTTCGGCTGGGGGAGCGAGTGACCTTCGTTGATGCTGATAGCCTGATTAAAAGATTAGGTCATGTCGTGCTCATGGTCACTGATTTTAATGAGACCCTTGAGTGGTATCAGGTGAGATTTGGCTTGCTGATTTCCGACGAAATCGTAATGGATAACGAGGGAAAACAGGAAACATTAGGGGCTTTTACGCGCTGTAATAGAGGCGAGAAATACGTGGATCATCACACGCTATTTTTTATCAACGCCGATCAGGCGGGTTTCAATCATGCAGCGTTTGAGGTGACAAACTGGGACGCTTTGATGTCAAGCCATTACGCGCTTCTGAAGGCGGGGCACCGCCATTCATTTGGAGTCGGCAAGCATATTCTGGGTAGCCAGACTTTCGACTATTGGAAAGACCCAGATGGCTTTACGTTGGAGCACTTTACCGACGGTGATCTGCTGAATGAATCCTTTGGCTCACAAAAACGAGGGCTCGAGGATCTGCTCGGCACACACTGGGGCCCCGACGGCATGCCAGGACAGTAGATCGTGCCAACCGACCTAAATACGTTGGTTGGCGGGGGGGCACTGTTCGTTGCTCTTCTGGCCTTAGCGCTTTTTTTGCGGGAACGTGCACTGCGACAAACTAGCGAAGTGCCGCATGGGTTTCAGGCGCAGATCAGCCTGCCTCACCAAGCGCAGTGGACGCTTTATCACAACCCGTTTTCGCTTTGTTCTAAGAAAATCCGTGTTTGCTTGACAGAGTATGGAGTGGACTACGATAGCGTCGTAATCGACCTCATTGAAACCGGTTGCTATCAAAACATTAGCCGCGAATTTCTAAAGGTCAATCCTGCTGCCACGGTGCCAGTGTTGTTACATAAGGGCCATCCGATATACGAATCCCACGAGCAACTGCGCTACGTAGCATCTATGGTCAAGGACGGCGACTTGCTGTTGCCTCGAGATGCCCAAGCGCGGCAAGTCATGGATACGTGGGTAGAAAAAACCTCCCTACTGGGAGACGACCCTATCTCCTCGCCCGAAGCCACAGCCGGTAACGCGGCCCCCGGTTTGACTATTCCAATTTTCGCATCCATGGTGGCGAATACCCCCGTTAGAAAAATCGCGGAAGGAGTGCTCTTCCATCGCATCAAAAAGCGGGCAATTTTCTTTTTGCTTATGAAGCTGAGTGGCTTACGGAAAACACTCAAACTGAAGCCTATAGTCGACATCATTAACCGATCTGCAATAGCTATGGCTGCGCACATAGATGAGCTAGAGTCAGCACTTGAGCACAGCGGCGGGCCGTGGATCTGTGGTGATCAATTTACCCTTGCTGACGTGGGAATGATGGTCATCTTAGATCGCCTCCGGGAGGGTGACTGGCTCGATCTATTGGTGCAGCGACGGCCCGTAATTTTTGACTATTGGATCGCACTTCAGCAAAGGCCGAGCTACCAAATCGGTTGCGTGAGCTTTGCACATCCCAGAGTTACAGAAGCAACAGTCGAGTTGGCCGCGCTGAAAAAGGCCAGTTTGTGGCCATCGAACATTCCAAGTTAGGGATACGGCAGACTAGTTGTCGTAACCCCTTGCTGCCTCAGCCCAGGGTGCTCGGGTCTCGTGACCACCAAAAGTATCCCAAGACCCATCAGTAGTGAACTGCATCGACTCACGTCTGGGAATCAGCAGAAGATTGTTTCGCATACGTTCAAAGCGTTGAGGAAATTTCTCGCGCAAATTTACAGCTTCACCTGGGTCTGTTTCAATATTGTATAGGTGCCAGGTGTCAGACTTTAAAAAATCAGGCGTGATAGGTAGCGATCCCTCGCGCACAATTTTCCACGGCCAATCGATCATCGCCTCGCTACCAAAATTAGCTACGACAAAAGGGCGTGGTTCCAGTGGCGAACCCTCTAACAGCACGCCTTTTAGACTACGCCCATCCACGCTGGGGATTTTCAGTTCCATAAAATCTAATAGCGTTGGAAGCACATCAGCGATGTGGACAACCTCTGAGAGCGGTTGATCCGACTCTACCTTGCTTGGCCACCAGATAGCGGCCGGCACGCGAATTCCACCCTCAAACACCGAGCCTTTGCCCTGCTTGAGAACACCATTACTACTGAATCCATCGCGCAGTGGTGGAATCAGCATCTCGATCCACCAAGGCTTTGGAGACGAGCCTCCGTTGTCGCTGGCAAAGATGATCACCGTGTCCTTGCCCCAAGGCTGCTGCATCAAACTGCTAAGTATCTCTCCAACAGCGCTGTCTAAAGAGGCGATCATCCGCAGCAGGGTAGCGCGCCCCTGATGTTCCGCTCCCGCATCCTGAGGTTCTTCAATTGGCGTGTGAATGGCATTGAATGACACCAGGAGAAATAGTGGCTCATCCTCAGTGGAGCGGTTCTCAATCAGATCTACAGCGGCACGCTTGATAAGTTGGGTCGTGTGACCCTTCTCACGAATGGTTACCCCGCCCTTCTGCCAATCTAATCCACCGGAAAATACGTGGTCAAAGTACCCAATGCCTCCATTCAAGTGCCCATAAAACGAGTCGAAACCGCGGTGCTGCGGCCAGTAAGCAGTGCTCGCGGCACCCAAATGCCATTTGCCTACCAAGTGTGTTTGGTAGCCCGCGCGCTTCAGATAGCTTGGCAGAGTCTGCCATTCCAGAGGCAAACCGTCATCGGAGTGCCATTGTATCGGGCCGTTGACCCCGTGAGTGGTGGAAAACTGGCCTGTCAGCAAGGAAGCGCGGGTGGGTGAGCAGGTGGGGTTTACATAAAAGCGGTCGAACTCAACGCCACGAGCCGCAATATTATCTATGTTCGGAGTCGCTACTTCGGGATTGTGATAGCCCACATCCCCCCAGCCAAGGTCGTCAACCAACAAAATGACTATGTTGGTGCCAGGCCGTTGACGAGGTTCAGTACTTTCTGTTTCGGCGGCAATATAAGGCGCACTCAAGAGCAACGCTACAAATATACAAACCCACCGACAACTATGGCGATGAGATGCCATGGCATCCCCTTTTAATACGTTTTTGACCGCGGACTCTAATGTTTCAGCAACACTCATAGATCATGCGTTTGATGCGGAGGATAGCGAGAAAATAAATGTGGGGCCATGCTGATTGCTGGAGGCATTGTCAAATCTGCAGTTCGAACAAGGGCGTCTGATAGGGGGAGCTTACCTGGCGCAAGTAAACAACAGGTAGAACCGTAAATTCGCCGTTTAGCACCACAGGCTCACACACGCGCCCACACCTTGACCCGCTATGACTCTAATTTAAACTTGATGGTGTCCACGCGTGTCTTGGTGCGGCCAAATTGGCCTTGACATGGTAGAGGTCGGCGGTTCGAATCCACCTGATCCTACCGGGTTTTTTAGCCCTTGTTTTTGTACAATTTTATTTTTTCAGAAGCGCGCGTTTTGGCGTTTTTCTGCGCGTGGACACTACCGCGAAAAGGTAGTGATCAGTCTTCCAAGAACCTTGTAAAGTTAGGGAATGGACCGCCGCGGTAGAGCAAAGGCGTCCGAAAAGTTCAATCGACAGAGGTAATAGTGATTGAAGACAACCCGCCTGAGCGCCCTACATTACAAACCCTCGCAATCGGCCGGGGTTTTTGTTTTGGGAATTGAGGACGCCTATAACCTCGCGGGGCGGGGAGACTTAAAGCAATCCTCTGACAGCCAGCTGACATCCGCTTTGATGGTGGTTAGCTCACTATCCATAGAAGCCTTAAAGTCGGCTAGGTTTGTTTGTTGCGAAGAGAGTCGCGCTACCCGCGCTTCGAGATGGTTACGTACAATAGCATGACTGCGATGGGGCTACATGTGGATAAATTGTGGGGGCATTGGGTGGCTCAAATCAGTTGACTTCTCCACTAGTCCCGCCACTAAATCACACCATAAAGCCTCTAGTATTTGGTTTCCAACAGGTAACTATGACCAAGCTAGCTCGGCGCACATTTCGCGTTAGTCGAAGCGTAAAAAGGAGCCTTTCTAAATAAACCATGACGATTACCTCAGATTATTCAGGAAGGCTAGCGGGGCGAACTGCCCTTATTACTGGAGCAAGCAGGGGCATTGGACGAGCCATTGCTGAGAGGTTTTCTTTAGAGGGTGCCAAAGTTGCTATTAATTTCACCAGGAATAGAAAAGCCGCCTCTGAGGTGGCAAGTCGACTTTTGGCTAGCGGGGGAGAAGCACGGATCTATCAAGCAAACATAGGTCTGGAGCAAGATTGTCAGAAGCTGGTCGAGAACGTAACCAGGGACTTCGGCCAAGTCGATATACTGATTAACAATGCGGGCCTCGGTTCCGCAGCTATTAATCGTCCTGAAATCTGTGAAGCAACCAACGAACAGTGGAATAGTCTTTTATCAGTAAATCTATGGGGACCGATCTGGCTGTGCCGAGCATTAATACCAACATTGCGTGCAGTGGAGCGTAGCGACGTCATTATGATTTCATCAACGTCAGCACAAAAACATTTCAACCGCTCAGGAGTTTATTCAGTGAGCAAGGCTGCTCTTGAGGCCATGGCGCATACTCTTGCGAATGAAGAAAAAAGTAACGGGGTGCGGGTCAACATAATTTCACCAGGGCTGGTAGCAACCGACATGGGGAAGAGAATTGTGGAAGTTACAACGGGCGACAGCGACCTGAAAAAAATTGGGGAAAAATCTCCCTTTGGATTCGTATGTCACCCGAACGATATTGCCGCTGCGGCGGCCTTCCTTTGCTCTAACGATGGGCGCTATATCACCGGCCAGCGTCTAACGATCTCGGGCGAAGATAACTGAAAACTTTTGTGGACTGAATCATCCCAGCGTAGGTGAAGCCGATCGCCACATACTTATTTCCTGAACCTCAGTTGTCGGTGTAGATTGTAGGGTGTCCACGCGTGCCTGGATGCGGCTAATCGGCCTTGCCATGGCAGAGATCGGCGGTTCGAATCCGCCGGGTCCTGCCACCGAAGCCCCACAAATACTGCACCTTTCGAGCACCCTGCTGCGTTCCTCTACTAAACTCTTGTTAGAGCTTTATCGATGAGAGGTCTAGCGGACTAGCTGTTGCCACGAGCAAATTCAGTCATTCGTTATTGCGGCCTAGGCATTTTTCGCCGAGGCTTAGTGCAACACTCAGGGATTAAAGCGCTATGCTATTACGCACACGAGTCGACGGTGGCGGCTCCCCCCGCCCGGCCGAATGGGGTATCGATAGTGAATACGGGCGCCTGCGGGACCTACTGATTGGCCCCATCGATAACTATCACTGGACGCCCGGTAACGCAGTTGCCCAACGCAGTGAGCGCCTCGGGCTCGCTTTCGATAGCGAGGTGGTGCGCACTCAATACCGAGAGATGATCGCCGCATATGAAGAGGCGGGCGTCAACGTTTACCAGATTCCTGCTGAGCCAGGTCTCCCCTACCAGGTCTATGCCCGAGACAGCAGCGTGATGACTCCCTGGGGGGCGATCATCATGCAAATGGAGAAGCCATATCGTCGCGGCGAGTATGCCGCAGTGCTGCGCTTCTACCTCGAGCACGATATTCCGATCTACGATATGGTCAATGCTGGCAACGTCGAAGGCGGCGATTTCATGGTGTTAAAACCCGGTGTAGCGATTTGCGGGTACTCGGGCGAACGCAGTATCGAACCAGCGGTAAACCAGTTAAAGCACTGGTTCGAGGCCGAGGACTGGGAGTTCATGACCTACGCCTTTGATCCCCATTTCCTCCATTTAGACGTGCAGATGGGAATGATTGCCGAGAACCTTGCGGTGGTGTGCGTGGAGGCTGTAGAGCCGGGCTTGGTGGACTGGCTGAAGAGCAAGCAGATCCGCATCATGGAGATTTCCTACGGTGACACCATGAACATGGGCACCAACATCGTCGCCCTCGGCGATGAACGCGTGCTGATTCCTGCTGCGGGAAAATCCCTGATCGAAAAGTGTCGGGCCGAGGGGCTGACCGTTTTCGATCCGGATGTTTCGATGATTGCCGCCGGGGGTGGCTCCGTTCACTGCATGTGCCAACCTTTGCGACGCGATGCAGTGCCCGGCAGCGTCTAGACCCGAGACGATGACAAAAAACATCAGAATCAATGGTCAGCGGCTGTGGGACAGCCTCATGGTCATGGCAGAGATTGGTGCCACAAAGCGCGGCGGCTGCAATCGGCAGGCCCTGACAGACGAGGACAAACGTGCGCGCGACCTTTTTGCCAACTGGTGTCGGGACGCCGGCTGCACTGTCAGCGTCGACGAAATGGGCAATATGTTTGCGCGCCGCCCGGGAAGTAACACTGATACCCCGCCAGTGATTACCGGCAGCCACCTGGATACCCAGCCCACCGGTGGCAAGTTCGACGGCGTGTACGGGGTGCTGGCGGGTCTGGAGGTATTGCGCACTCTGGAAGAGGCCGGCGTTGAAACCGACACGCCACTGGAGGTGGTGGTCTGGACCAGCGAGGAAGGCGCGCGTTTTGCCCCCGCTATGATTGGCTCGGGTGTTTGGGCCGGCGAGATGCAGCGGGATGAGGTTTACGCCATCGAGGACAAGGCGGGCAAACGTTTCGGGGAGGAACTCGAGCGCATTGGTTACCGGGGCGACCTTCCCGCCCAGCCAAGACCAATACGGGCCGCCTTTGAGGCTCATATTGAGCAGGGCCCCATCCTCGAAGCGGAAGCATTGCAGATCGGTATCTTAACCGGCGTGCAGGGCGCCCGCTGGTATGACATGACCATTGAGGGCCAACCTGTGCACGCCGGACCAACCCCCATGGAGGTGCGTCGGGACCCCTTTATGGGTGTCCTGCCCATCCTCGATTACTGCTACGAACTGGCGTCGAAATTCGCGCCTTGGGGTCGGGCCACCTTTGGCGACATCAAGGCTGAACCGGGCTCGCGTAACACAGTGCCGGAAAGGCTAGTAGTCAACGTCGATCTTCGGCACCCGAACCCTGCAGTACTGGACGAGATGGATCGCCTGTTCCGGACCTTTGTTGCCGAGGCGTGCGAGGCTAGAAACCTACAAGGCCGAGTGGAAGAACTATGGTACATGCCAGTGACCGAATTCGATCCTGACTGCGTCGATGCGGTTCGCAGCGCAACCGCGGAGCTGGGCTATTCGAGTATGGAGATGGTCAGCGGCGCCGGCCACGACGCCCTTTACATAGCGAAGGTTGCACCCACGAGCATGATCTTCGTTCCCTGCAAGGACGGGGTCTCCCACAATGAGGCAGAGGACGCCAAGCTAGAGGATCTTGAGGCAGGCTGTAATGTGTTACTCCACGCTATGTTGAGAATGGCTCAGGCATAAGTGCAATCCGTCACGCCGCACTTTTGTGAGTCACCTCTACATATTGGGTGCCACCGTAAAATTCACTCAGTAGCTGTGATCGCGCTGCCAATAGCGCTTCTCGATTTCTGGATTTCACGTGACCGTAGCCACGTAATTTCTCCGGCAGCTTCATGAGTCGTTGCGCAGCACGGTAGTTGTCCGGCGCAAGCCGGTCGCAGACTTCAGCCAGATCTGCTTGATAACGCACCAGATCCTCTCTCTCCTTCCTGCGCTCGCTAGCGAGCGCAAAAACATCCCATCGTGTTCCGCGGAGCCACTTGAGTTTGGCAAGTATGCGAAACACCGGCATGAGCCAGGAACCAAACTCATATTTTTTAACTTTGCCCGTATTTGGGTCGGCTTTGCTTAATAAAGGCGGTGCCAGATGAAACCGGATCGAGTAATTACCCGTGAACTGTGCATCGAGTTTCGCGCGGAAGGTATCATCACTGTGCAGACGCGCCACTTCATATTCGTCTTTATAGGCCATGAGCTTGAAGAGTTGTTGGGCGACAGTATAAGAAAGCGAATCGCCCGCTTCCGGGTCCTTGTCTACAGAGCGCACCTTTTCAATTTGATCGAGATAACGTTGTGCATAGCCCACAGATTGATACGCCACCAGCCGTTGAAAGCGATCCTCAATCACTTGATCCAGTGTGAATTCGATATCAGTGTTTGACGATTCTTGGGGTAGCAGCGACTCAACTAGCTCAGGTTGATTGGCGTACCGGCGACCAAGGAGAAACGCATTCTTATTGAATTCAACCGCCACCCCGTTCAATTCAATCGCGTGCTCCAGTGGAGCTTCGCCCACTGGCACCCAGCCGCGCTGCCAGGCATACCCCAACATGAAGAGATTGGTGCCAATGGCATCTCCAGTTAACCGCAGGGCGATGTCAGAGGCGTGAACAAACTCCAGTTGCTCACCCACTTGCGCAGTCACCTTTTCCCTCATCCCCTCAGCCGGGAAATGCGCATCAGGATCCTGAACGAAAGCGGCTGTGGGCTGCTCGTTATCATTAATCACAGCGTGGGTGCGCCCGTGGGCGACCTTGCCCATGGCCTCATATCCCGTGCTCACCACCAGATCGCATGCAATCAGCAGATCTGCTTCTCCCGCGGGGATGCGAACCGCTCTGATGTCGTCCTGTGCACTGGCGACGCGCACATGGCTCACGACCGCGCCAAATTTTTGCGCGAGTCCTGTCTGATTTAATGTTGCGCAACCTTTGCCCTCGATATGTGCTGCCATAGCGATCAGCGAGGTGATGGTTAACACCCCAGTGCCACCGATCCCCGCCACAACCGTATTCCAAGGTTGATCGAGAGAAGGCAAGTCGGGCTGGGGCAACGGATCGAAAATAGGCTCCGCCGACTGCGCTGGCTGGGCTTTGCGCAGCTCTCCACCAACGACCGACACGAAGCTTGGGCAGAACCCTTTTAGACAGACGAAATCATGGTTGCAGGCGCTTTGATCAATCTCGCGTTTTTTTCCCAGTACCGTTTGCTTGGGGAGTACCGAGAGGCAGTTTGACTCGACGCTGCAATCACCGCAGCCTTCGCACACCGCCTCGTTGATCACGACACGATGATCGGCGTGGCGCATCTTCCCTTTTTTACGACGGCGCCTTTTTTCGGCTGCACAGGTCTGTTGATACACAATGACAGAGGTTCCCTTGAACTCTCTGAGCTCCAACATCAAGCCTTCGTATTGATCCCGGTGCGTCAGGCTGAAACCCGGTATGGTGTCGAACCGCCCCCGCCAGTCCTCTGGCGCATCAGATACCAGCGCGATGCGTCGCACCCCTTCGCCGCTTAACTGACGGATCAGATCGCCAACGCTCAAAGAACCATCGACCGATTGCCCGCCTGTCATCGCGACGGCGTCGTTATAGAGGATCTTATAGGTGATATTCACTCCGGCGGCGACCGCCGCGCGAATCGCCAGCGTGCCTGAATGAAAATAAGTGCCGTCGCCCAGGTTCTGGAACACGTGCTGGGTCTCGGTAAACGGTGCCTGCCCAATCCAGGTCGCGCCCTCGCCTCCCATTTGGGTGAAGGTATGCGTGGGGCGATCTGGCATCCAAGTGGCCATGTAGTGGCAACCAATGCCGCCCAACGCATGGCTACCCTCTGGCACTTTGGTGGAGGTGTTATGGGGACAACCCGAACAAAAATGAGGAACCCGTTCGATGGTTTGATAGGGCGCAGCGAGAGATTTTTCCTTTTCTTCAATCCACCGGATACGTTGCTCTAGCAGTTCACTAGAGAAGAATCGTTGAATCCGATCGGCGATGACCAGCGCGACCATCGCCGGCGTCAGCTCTCCCACATTGGGCAGAAGATCTCGACCGACCTCATCAAACTCGCCAATCACCCTTGGCCGGCTGCCTACTGGGTAGTTATAGAGCTGAGAGGTCAGTTGATCTTCAATAATGGAGCGTTTCTCTTCTACAACCAGAATCTCTTCGAGCCCCTCGGCAAAGTCATGGGTCAGCCGCGGTTCCAACGGCCAGGGCATGCCAACTTTGAAAACCCTGATGCCGATTTCGGCGCCAATGGCCTCGGTGATCCCCATGTCCTCAAGCGCCTGCATGACATCGAGGTACGCCTTGCCCGACGTGATGATGCCAAAGCGAGGGCTGGAGCTATCCAGTACAACACGATTGAGGCGGTTGACCCTGGCAAACTCACGGGCCGCATAGATTTTATATTTGTTGAGGCGGAGCTCCTGCTCCAGCGGCTTGTCAGGCCATCTGGCGTGCACGCCGTCGGCGGGCAGTTCAAATTCTTCCGGGATGATGATATCCACGCGGTCGGAATCAATGTCAGCGGAAATCGCCGAGTCCATGTTTTCTGTGATGGCCTTCAGGCCGACCCAACAGCCTGAATACCTGGACAGCTCCCAGCCGAAAATACCCAGATCTAGCACCTCTTGCACGTTAGCCGGCGCCAGCACAGGCACCGAGGCGCCAATGAACATGTGTTCAGACTGGTGGGGCAGGGTTGAGGATTTGCAGGCGTGGTCATCCCCTGCCACCGCGAGCACGCCACCATAGCGAGACGTGCCAAAAGCGTTCGCGTGCTTTATGACGTCCATGCTCCGGTCAACGCCAGGGCCTTTGCCATACCACATGCCAAAAACACCATCGAAGCGCGCGCGCTCGAACAGGTTGGTCTGTTGGCTACCCCACACGGATGTAGCGGCAAGGTCCTCATTAACACCCGGCTGGAAGTGAATCTGGTGGGCGTCGAGGTGCTCGGTGGCCTTCCACATGGCTTGATCGACGCCGCCCAGAGGGCTGCCACGATAGCCAGAGACGAAGCCCGCAGTGTTGAGGCCCCGCTTCAAATCCCTTTTTCTTTGCAGCATTGGAAGGCGAACCAGCGCTTCAATGCCTGTCATGTACGCGGATGTGTGGTCGTGAGTGTACTTGTCGTCCAGTGACACTCTCCGCAACGGCGGTCGCTCTGCCTGCCCCATGTGCCTGCCTCTTTCCTAAAGCATGCCTCGGTACATTATGGGTCGCGGAGACGGGAGAATTTATCTTAAATATTTGCCTCTTAGCCATGAAACGAATAGATTTACCGAATATATAATTTTTTATGTCATTTTTATTCATGGTAATCGACTCAACCGACAAAAAACTGCTCAGCTTGCTTCAAGAGGACGCCAATATCAGCACTTCGGCGCTAGCGGACAAGTTGCACATCTCACAGTCTCCTTGCTGGCGACGCATTAACCGGCTGGAGGAGCACGGAATCATTCGAAAGCGAGTCGCGGTCTTGGATCGCGAGGCACTTGGCATGAGTGTTGTGGTATTCGCGACCGTCAATCTGACCCAAACTGGCAGACAAAATCTGATCGAGTTTGAGCAGATGATCAAAGGCCATCCCGAGGTATTGGAGTGCTACACGATGACCGGCATTTGGGACTACGTCCTCAAGATAGTCACGCGCGATGTCCGACACTACGAGGACTTTGTAAGAAACACGCTGAGTGCCAGCGACTTGATTAGAGAGCTACATTCACATGTCGCCGTGACAGAAATTAAGAATACTTCCGCCCTGCCCCTAGCGGCACAACTAGATTAGCGAAGCGCACACAGCGCCTTTTGCGTGATCCTGCGTGTCCTCCCAGACTGCTAGAACCTGTATTTTTGTTCACCTTTATTTATTCGAAATCACACTTTTTAAGGTGTTTCTTTGCGTGGACACTATCGCGGCAAGGTATTGATCAAAACCCAAGGGCCGAATCTCATGCTAATTCCGCCAGGCTTAAACATTAGACTTTGGCACACAAGTTACGGCATTCTCTAGCAACATCTGCGGCAACCTATAAATGAAAAATTTATTTGCGACTTTTTTTTGCTGGTGGGCGTTCTTGCACGTCATTTGGATGGCTCTAACATTTATTTTGTGGGGCATAGTAGACGTAGATGACAACAGTCCGATAACCCTCACATCCGAATTTATATACGACTACTACGCCTTTGATCTATTCCAAATGAATGGATGGGTAATTCTTGGCTTTGCCCCTGCAGTATGGGCCACCTTACGAGTCACAACTGGACGTTGGTGCATTCTGCCGTGGAGGAAAAAATGGCAGCTAGACTCTCTCTAATAACCGCCACAAAAACGCATCGGGCTCAAAGTGTTAGGCTCCCAAGGAAGCATTTCTAGCTAACAACACGTGTTGGGTGAGCGTTGATACAACCAATCATGCAAAGTTTATCTTGGGGTGGAAGCACTCAAGTGATGCGGCTATTGGAGCAAAGGCGATGAGTAAAGATATATTTGCTCAAG
>CABYEX010000002.1 GCA_902518075.1 Halieaceae bacterium
CTGGACGAATTGAAGCTCGTCTGTGACACCGCGCACCAGTTTGGCATCCCGGTGGTCGGACACTGTCGCAACGCCACCAGTACGCGAGATGCGGCCATCGCTGGCTTCGACATGATCTTGCACGCCACCTACATGGATGACGAGGCGTTAAAAGCCGTCGTTGACCGCAAAGTGCCGCTGGTACCCACCTTTACATTCCAAGCTAACTTGGCGGACTTTGGAGCCGCAATCGGCTCCGATGAGAACCTTCGAGAGGTGTTTCGCGCCGAAATCACCGAGAGCGTCGGAACCCTGCGCGCGGCTTTTGACGCGGGCGTGCCGCTCGCGACCGGGAGCGAGAGCGGCTTCAGCCTGACGCCCTACGGTGACTGGCACTACCGCGAGCTTCAGGTTTTTGTCGAAGATCTGGGCATGACGCCCTTGCAAGCTATTAACAGCGCCACCCAGCAAGGTGCCAGAGCGCTCAAGCTGGAAGGCGAACTGGGCTGCATCAAACCCGATTATCTTGCTGACATCCTAATTTTTGATGGTGAGCCAGAGATTCATATCACTCAGCTGGGAGACGCCGACCGGTTCCGCCACATCATGAAGGACGGCCGGTGGATCGACACCAGCACAACCCTGCCCAAGGAGTGGCAATTGCCTGGCTGGCGGGTGAGCGAGTATTCGGAGCGCATCCTGACCAAGGAACTGGTGCAGTCCATGGGGCTCAATCCTTAGCCGATGAAGCAAAGGGGCAATGACATGAGCGATCCATGCGCCGGAGCAGCGGCTTGAGCCGATAAACAATAAACACTCACCTCTACCGTCAAAACGCATATGCAATGAGGTCAACATGAGAACAGCCGTGATTACCGGTGGGGCCGCCGGATTGGGCGCAGACGTTGCGCGCCGACTGAGTGAGGCCGGATATCGCATCGGCATTTTTGATTTGGGCGCCGAGCGCGTCGCACAGACCGCATCCGAGATCGATAACGCGGTGGGCATCGAAGCCGATGTCACCTCCCCGAAACAGATCGCAGCCGCTTTCGAGGCTTTCGGCGAGACGCCGGACCTTCTGGTGAACAACGCCGGGATTGTGCGCTTTGGCGCTATGGAAGTGCAGTCAGTGCAAGACTACATCGACGTGGTCAATGTGAATCTGCTAGGGAGCTGCTTCTGTGCACGGGAGATCGCGCCGGCCATGATGGAGAGAGGTTCAGGCCATATCATCAACTTTACGTCTATCAATGGCATTCACCCGGCCCCCGGAGTCGGACTCTACGGCCCGACCAAGGCTGCCATGGCGAATATGACGCAGGCCATGGCCATCGAATGGGGCCCAAAAGGGATCCGCGTAAACGCTATCGCGCCCGGCATGATCGACGCAGGCATGTCCAAACCGATCTTTGAAAATCCAAAAGTGCGGGCAGTAAGAGGCGGCGGTGTGCCGCTGCGGGCTTTGGGTGAGGCAGCCGATATTGCGGAGGCCGTGCTCTTTCTCGACTCCGAAGGCGCAAAATACATCTCCGGTCACGAACTGGTGGTGGATGGCGGGGTCTCCACCAGCGTCATGGCCCACCTCCCACGCGAATGACAGCTGCTCGGCAAAATCTAATCCTCGTCGGCGGCATCTTCCACGACTTTCACGCATCAGCCGAAGCGCTTGCAGCGGTATTGGCGCCGCTGGGCATCGAATCTCGCATCGAGGCCGATATCGATGCTGGCGTCGCCAGCCTCGCTAAAAACCCAGTCGACCTGCTGACCATCAATGCGCTGCGCTGGGAAATGATGGGTGAAAAATATGACCCCTATCGCGAGACAGAGGCCTATTCGCCTGCAAGCCAAACCCGGATCGGTATTGAGGCGCACCTGCAGGCAGGGGGCGCATTACTGGGTCTTCATACCGCGAGTATTTGCTTCTCTGACTGGCCAGAATGGGGCTCGCTGTTGGGTGGCCGCTGGGTTTGGGGCACCAGCTGGCACCCGCAACCCGAGGCGATAACTGTCGTGCCAGATAAAGATAACGCTCTGGCGGATCTACCCCCTTTTGAGGTGCACGATGAGCTCTATACCGATTTACTCCTTGAACCAGGCGCCCGAATACTGGCCCATGGCCGCAGCGCAGCCATGCCAACATCACAACCTATCGTGTGGTCGCACACGGTGGGCGCTGGACGGGCGATCTACGACGCGCTCGGCCACGACTGCAAATCTGTGCAGCATCCCTCCCATGCCCAGCTCCTGCGAGAGACCGTGAAGTGGGCGCTAGGTGAGGCAGATCCGCAATGAAGTCACTGGAAGGCATGTCGATACTGGTCACCGGGGGTGGCTCAGGCATTGGCTTGGGTACGGCGCGGTACTGCATTGAGCGGGGTGCAAAGGTGACGATCTGCGGTCGACGCGAAGACAAGATTCAGGCCGCGGCCGCGGAACTGGGTGACGCCTGTCGCGGCCTCGCAGCCGACATCACCGTAGCGTCCGATCGCCAAAAATTGCTCGAGGCAGCCATCGACCACGGCGGCCAACTAGATGCACTGATTAACAACGCGGGCAACATGTATCGGGGGGCCATCACTGAACTGGACGAAGCCGCCCTCCAGGAAGTGTTTCACACCAATGTGATCGCAGCCATGATGCTTACCGGCCTCTGCACACCGAGCCTCGCGCAACAGCAAGGCGCCGTGGTGTTCGTTGGGTCCATCCACACCCGCCGCGCTTTCCCCGGCGCCTCACCCTACGCCGCAACCAAAGCGGCCATACAAGGCCTGACCCGCGTGCTCGCCGCCGAGCTTGGTGAACGGAGGATTCGCGTAAACTGCCTGCTACCGGGCGCGGTGTTCACAGAAATTAACCAGCGTGCCGGCCTCATGGACGACGAAATGGCGTTGCAAAGACTGGAGGGAATGTCAGACTTGCACGCCTTGGGCCGGATCGGCACCACAGCAGAAATTGCAGAAGCCATGGCTTACCTGATCTGCGCCGAGTGGGTAACAGGCGCCATGATTGATATCGATGGAGGCCTGGGTCTGGGCATCACCGCAGACCCTGCCATGAACAAGCGGAAGGAGAGTAGCCAAGATGAGTGAACCCATCAGCGTGCATGTCACCACTCGAGAGGGGGAGCAGCGAACCGTCACACAGGGCGCAGGTCACCAGACGCTGATGCAGGTGCTCTACGATGAGGATATCGGTGTCGAAGCCATTTGCGGTGGCTGCATCTCCTGCGCCACCTGCCATGTCCTGATAGAACCTGAGTGGATGAGCAAATTACCCGAGCGGGATCAGGCCGAACTGATGCTGCTACAGTACGCGGAACACTATGATCCCGACCGCTCACGCCTCAGCTGCCAGCTGGCGCTCGGGCCCGAGATCGATGGCATGCCGCTGACTATTGCACCCGAAGAGTGAGCTTCACGCTGTGACCGCATGCACTGCAATGTCAGGGGCTTGGTCGTGACCGACCGTGCCGCGCTCTCCAACGCTGGCTCGATTGATATCCATGCCCACGCGGTGCTTGCGGGCTCTATGGGTACCGCTGGACACCACGGACCGGAGATCGGCTACACCGAATCGGGCGCGCCTTGGTTCCGAGTCGGAGATTATCGTCTTGATGGCGTTCGCTACGAGGGCAGCCCGTTTATGGAGGCCGAGGTCCGGCTGGCCAATATGGACGCAGCGGGCATCGATTTTCAGGTCCTCTCCCCCAACCCCTTGACCTATTTCCATCATATCGGCGCCAGCGACGCCGTGAGGTTTTGCGAGCAACATAACAATGCACTGGCCGAGATCGTGCTTGCGCACTCCACTCGGCTGGCCGGCTTTGCGGCATTACCCATGCAAGATGTTGGAGCAGCCTGCGCGGAACTCGAACGCGCCTTAACAGAACTCGACTTGTTGGGCGCCTATATCGGCACCGATATCGGCCGTCCGTTGAATGACCCTGCACTGGACCCGTTTTATGAGAAGGTCGTGGAACTCAATGTGCCGCTGATGATTCACCCCGCTCCTGCGGGTATCGACGGACCTGCGGGCGATCCGAATCTAAAACAATTTGACCTCGATCTGCTCACCGGTTTCGCGGCGCAAGAGTCAATCGCTGTCGCAACGCTTATCTTTGGCGGGGTACTGCATCGGCATCCCGATATCGATATCTGCCTGAGTCATGCCGGGGGCACCATGACATCACTGATCGGCCGCTTTAACCGCGCCTGCACCAAACGGCCTTGGGTACCCGAACACCTCCAGTACGACGGTGCCTTCGAGGAATCACTGCAGAAACTGTGGTTCGACACCCATGTTCATGACCCGCGGGTGTTGAACTGGGTCATCGACATCATGGGCACCGACAATCTACTGCTAGGCACCAATTTTGCGGGCTGGGACCAACACGCGATGACGCAGGATGTGCCGGCGGAATTGGCGCTAACGATGGCCGACAACGCGAAACGCCTGCTGAGAGTTAACGCTTGACATGGTAGGGCCGACCGAGCGGGAGCTCGCACAGCGCTGGCCGCTGATTATGGCGACCTGCATGGGCATCATCAGCAGCTCCTTTGTGTTGCCTTACTACTCCATCGGAGCGCTACTCACACCGGTGACCGAAGAGTTCGGATGGAGCCGCGCGCAGTTTCAGGCTGCCATTTTGTTTAGCTCTGGCTTGGGGGCGCTGACTTCACCACTGATTGGCTGGCTGAACGACAAATACGGCCCGAGACGTGTCGCCCTCCCCTCTATGATCGGCCTGTCTCTCGGATTGCTGACTGCCTCCCAAATTCAAGGCGACTTGTGGATGCTGTTTCTCGCCTACGGCATGATGGCGTTGCTGGGCGCTGGCACGATACCTGTGACCTGGACGCGGGCTATCGCGACCAGTTTCTTTAAAAGAAGAGGCCTGGCTCTCGGACTGGCGCTGACAGGCACCGGTATCTGTGCGTCAGTCGCGCCGCATTACACCGTATGGCTGACCGATCAGTTTGGTTGGCGAGGCGCGTATGTCGGCCTCGCGTTAGTACCGCTATTGCTCGCCTGGCCCATGCTGTACTTCCTGTTCAGGCCGCTGGATGCGCACTCCCAAAGCGAGAATCACGAGCCCGAGGCCTCAGCAGCACTCGAGAGCGGCCTGACCTTGGGTGAAGCCGTCCGGGGATATCGCTTTTGGGTCCTGCTACTGTCGATTCTGTTTGCTTATCAGGGTTTCTCGGGCATCGGACCCAACTTGCTCCCTTCGCTCACTGATGATGGCTTCAGCCGGGAGCAGGCTGCGTCGGTGCAAAGCGTGTTTGGCCTCTCGATCATCATCGGGCGCGTGGTGGTGGGATACCTGGTGGATCGATTATGGGCGCCGGGAGTTGCCGCTTTCTGCCTGGCCATACCCGCCGCGGGTGCGGCCATGCTTCACGGCTCACAGAGTTTTGAAACCGCCGCGCTCGCCGCGTTTCTGATCGGCTTTGCAGCCGGCGCAGAACTGGATCTGATGGCCTTCCTTGCGGCGCGCTACTTTGGGTTGGCTCACTACGCCAAGATTTACTCGATTCTTTATGCCACTCTTGCCGTCTGCTCCGGCACCGCACCGATGATTTTCGCCTCGGTCTACGACACCACAGGCAGCTACGACCTCGGCTACACCGTCGCAGCCGCGCTGTTCTTGGTTTCAGTGGTGCTCATCCTACTGCTCGGGCGTTACCCCAAAGAATATGAGGGCGGGCACTAAGCAGCCTCACTCAACCGATGCTTTATGAACCAATTGGCGCCCAGGCCAAAAGACTACTGTCATTGGTGAACGTATTTGGAACCAGTTTGGAACCACCAGCTTCTGCCAGCGCAACGTACTCCATCCACGACAGAACTGCGACAACCGGAGTGCCTAACCCACTGTCGAACATTAAAGGGCCGTAAATATTAGCGAAATAGATCAAATCTTCATCCGTCACGCGCTGGCTAGCATCGTGGCGCGCACCAGGGGGCTCAAAGTACCAAGTGCCGGGACCGTAACCTTCTGGAGGCCCCGCTCGAACACCAATGCGCCCCTCCAATATTAAAAAATCGCTGCCCCCAATATGATTGTGAGGAGCAGCAACACCGTTATGTTTTACCATCAAAGAGACATAACCCGTCTCCTGACTCACCCTCAGAACCTTGAGGCCAATGTCTGGCAAATCGGGGTTCACAACCCACGGCACCGACCGGCAATCGACAAAATAAGGATGGCCTAGTTTGGAGGCATCGGTGTCTAAAACAGCCGAGAACTGCGGGCCCACATTTGCGCCAGCGATTACCAAACTTTCACCCTCTCCATCATATTCATCTCTTGGCAACATACATTCGGCTAAGGTATTGGGAACAGTATTTATCTGTGCTTTCCGAGCCATCTGCCTAATGTCGGCGCTGGTAATCAACCTAGCAACTTGATTATCACTGGTTAGCAATGCAAGAGCGCCATAGGAATTGATCAAGATTTCTGTGTCACTAATCGCAAGCAGATTCTTAAGGCAAGTGTTAGCAGCCATGTACCCCCAGACGCCTGGCTCCAACTTGCTTTCACCGCTCTCATCTTGAAGATGCATTTCGCCAGACAGAACCAACATGTCCATCCCAGACAGACACATCAGTCGTTCCAGACTCGAACCTTGAGATAATTTGGCAATCAGATTGAACATGCCGCTTTCTAGACTGGCCCGAAGCGGTTTCACCGAAAATCCACCTACTCCTGCTATTTCCAACCAGGGCAGCGCGTTAGTATCTACTCCGCCCTCATTCCCGTCGGGGTCGAACTCTGGATTGAACGCCAAAGATCCTTCACTCATGAGGATTCTCCTTATCGGTCTTTAGCTGTAAAACTAACGCATTCAGACACATCTCAAAAGGCAAAGGCCGCCCCAACCAAATCGTTTTCCTTACTGGCATGACCGCCTTGCACCGTCAGCAAAACGATCACTTGTCAGAGCAACCTCGGACGCTTAGTTTGATCTCTGCTCACACCAATGGTTATTCAATTATGACAAGCCAGACCACAGCCACCGATGGCTTCGTGCTCAATCAGACCATGATGCGCATCAAGGATCCCGCGCCATCTCTGGACTTCTACCAGCAGGTACTGGGTATGACCCTCTACCAGCGCGTTGATTTCGCCGAAATGTCTTTCTCTCTGTATTTCTTGGGTTACCCCTCCAACCACCCGGGAGAGAGCCTACCCAGCGAGCCCGCTGAGCGATCTCGATTCACCTTTCAGCAAAGCGCCCTATTGGAGCTCACCCATAACTGGGGTACGGAAGACGACGAAAATTTCGAGGGATATCACGACGGCAATGCCGAACCCCGCGGCTTTGGTCACATCGGGATCACGGTGCCCGACGTGGACGGCGCCTGCCAACGCTTTGAGGAACTGGGGGTCGAGTTTGTCAAAAGGCCCAACGACGGCTCAATGAGAGGGCTGGCCTTCATTAAAGATCCCGACGGCTACTGGATTGAGATACTGAACTCTGACGCCATCACTTCATTGATCGGCGAGCGGGGAGCGCTGAGTCACTGATCAGCTAGCTTAGCCTTAAACCATCTCTTCCGCCGCACGCTGACGCGTTTCCGTCGGCGATTCTTGGTACTGTGCACGATAGCGCTTACTGAAGTGCGAGATATTAGAGAAGCCCCAGGCATAAGCGATCTGACCAATCTGAAGATGCGCGCCAACCGGACTGGAGAGATCTCTTTGACAGCCCGCCAGACGTTTGAGAATGATGAGTTCGTTTACGGTGACTGACTGATCGCGGAAAAGCCAGTGCAGATAGCGCTTGGAAATTCTGTGCACGTTCGCAATCTGGCTCACGCTCAGTGTGGGGTCGGGAAGATGCTGGTCAATGTAGCGGATGATTTCGCACCGCTGCCGCTCACGGAGGCTTTTATCGTGGTTCGAGTCTCCCGGTAGCGCTCCCATCACGAAGGCATTGACCGCATCGAGTATGGTTTCGGACTCAACCTCCGCATCGTCAAAATCGCGATCAGCAACCGCCCTGATCAGATTATTCAGTAAAAATCGGCTGCCCGAGGATGGGTCAAATTTGCGCGGCATCTGGTTGAGTGCCGAGAGCGCGTTGTGGCTGAGCAGACGGGAAGGCATTGCCAGCGCCACCTTATGCAGTGACTCGTAAACCTCAAACTGGGTCGCCTTGGAACTATCCCAGACAAAGGTGTCACCGGCGGCAACGGTGTAACGTTCCCCGCCAAACTCAATGTGCTCCCCCCCTTCAAGGTAGCTAAGCAATATGACCGATGGCTCCTCGATGCTCTCGGCATGTTTCTCGGTACGATAACCCGAACAGGGATCGCATCGACTCTCAATGACATTGATGTCGCCGATCACCTTATGACGAAGGGAGGCGCTAAATGGGCCGCCGGGCGTTTTGCCCGGACACCAGTCCGAACCCTGCGCGAACATTAGCTTGTCTACCCAGGCCTCATAGGCATCCGCACCCCGAATACCACTTGATTCCCAGGACTCTCGCACGAAACAGTTCATTTATCAGTCTTATTGGTCTCGCTACAGATACACACTATCAACTAGGGCGATTTGGTCAAGTCAGCAGCTCATCGCAGGTACCGACCATTTCACCCAGAGAAAAACCCCTTGTCCCTCTGAGCACAGGTCTGCGCGGCCGGTGTGCATATACTGATTTTGTCGACACCTCGACTGTCTAAACACACCATAAGAGAGGACAGCGCATGCTAAGGCAAACATTCCCCACCCCGAATCGCCTATCACTTGCTATTTTGACGATTTCTCTAGGCATCGGGATCGACGGCATACCCGTCGCCCTCGCACAAGGCGCGTCACTTGAAGAAGTCATCGTGACAGCCAGAAAGCGCGATGAAAATCTGATGGACATACCGGAATCGGTCTCTGCCATTGGCGCAGCTGAGGTTGAGCGTCGCAACATCAAAGGCCTTAACAAAATCGGATTAGCGGTACCCAACCTAAATCTCTCGATGCGAACAGACGGCTACCCCAACGTGACCATTCGTGGTGTTGGTGCCTATGGCATGACTCAAGGGGTGGGCTTCTATCTCGACGACGTACAACTCTTCAGCGACGCGTCCTCCCGCTTTGGCGATATAGAGCGAATAGAGGTTCTGAAGGGCCCTCAAGGCGTTTTGTATGGTGGAAGCAATATTGGCGGTGCAGTCAAATATGTCAGCAAAACGCCGTCAACCGAAGAGATGGGAGGCAGACTAAAGGTTCTAGCTGGAGAACAAGGCATTTGGGACATTGAGGGTGATATTAACGTTCCTCTGTCAGAGAAGTGGGCGCTGCGGGCTTTCGCCTTCACCCGCGAGGATGACGGCTTCATGACCAATCCGGGGTCGCTATCCCCTGTATTTGGGGTGGACTACAACCAACCTGAGGATGTCGGCGCTTACGAGCAGTCTGGCGGGCGATTGGTCTTACACGGTGACATTGCGGACCGTGTCAGCATCACGGCATCAGCGCGGTACAACGAGTACGATGGCCCGGTTAACAATTGGGCCCGGGAAATGGGAACGCCCGGCAATCTGCAATATCCCTTCACTCTGGATTCCAACCTTAACCCGACTCATGAACGGGAGACATTTGGAGCGCGCTTTGAGATCAATGCTGAATTCGATAATTTCGACTTCAAGAGCATCACGTCTTACACGGATACCGAGAGCGATCGTCATACTGACGTCGACCTGACGCAGCTTTGGTTTTTCAATACCTTCCGACCGGAGACCATGGAGGTCTTAACGCAAGAATTCCGTTTCTCGTCTAATTCAGATGGGCCCTTACAATGGGTTGGGGGGATTTATCTCATGGATTTCGAAGAGACCATGAATTCCTTTCTCGATTTTGGATGGATTATTCTCGAAGCAGATGACCCGTCAGTGCACGTGCAAGTCCCCTTCGAAACCCGGCGAGAAGATAAAGGCAACTTAGCGGCCTTCGGAAACGTGACTTACGAAACAGGACAGTGGGAATTGGGTCTTGGTCTAAGAATTGACCGATGGGAGTCAGAAGAAGAAGCCGTGGACATTGGACACTCTGCGTCGAAGGATGATGTGGAAGTTCTACCCAAGCTATCAGTAACAAGACACTTAAGCGAAAACTCTATGGCCTATCTCACTGTTTCGAAAGGCTTCGAGCCAGGAGGATGGGTAGGGATAGCTGATGGTGCACCACCGGTTTATGGCCCGAATGGGGAAAAAACCCTAGCGGGTTTTGATCCAGAAGAGGCAATTCAATACGAGTTCGGCTGGAAAGGCTCCTCTGCAGATGGACGATTGCAAGCAACAGCATCCGTGTTTTTCATCGATTACGACAACCGCCAATTCGAATTCATAGTGCCCAATCCCAGTGGTGACGGTACATTAATTGACGGCATTGAAAATATTGGCGACTCCGAGCAAACCGGCATTGAACTTGGGCTAACCTGGCAAGCCAGTGATCACCTGCAAATCGCTGCGGCTTACGGGTACATCGATGCCGAGTGGGACAGCAATACCATTCTGCCTGATGGCAGTGCCAACCTTGGAGGGCAAACACCCCCGCAGATTATCGAGCACAGCACCACTGTGACGGCGAACTTTCAGATGCCGGCCTTTGGGGACTTTGACTTGATAGCGAACTTGCAACTCAGCCACAACGGCACAATGGAGGGCGGCAAGCCCTCCGGCGGTACAGTCGAGAATCCCGAATTCACGGTGATGAATGTTCAGGTAGGGATCGCCTCTAACAACTGGGAGTTCATGCTCAACCTTGATAATGCATTCGATGAGCGCTACTACACCGATATAGAACCATTTCCAAACTTTGGATTTGGTGGCCTCATCGGTACCGAGCCGGCGGAAATTATTATCGGTACACACGGGCACCCAAGACTGTTCACAGCGAGCGCAACGTACCGATTCTGATAAAGTGCTGAATTAGGCCAAATCAGCGGACAAGCTATGTCTGACGCGCTAGAGCTCGCCACGCGCGCACTGAAGCATTTCAACGAGGGCACCACCGACCTGGCGCCCTCGCAAATGCGCATCCCTCTCACCGCCTATACCGACGAGGAACAGTATCGGGCGGAGCGTCAGGCGATCTTTTTTGAGTCGCCCATAGCAGTGGCGTTGTCACTCGAAGTGCCCGAACCCAGTGATTTCCAGACGCAAACGGTGATGGACATCCCCTTGCTGATCACCCGGGATCGCGACGGTCGGGCTCACTGCTTTATCAATGTCTGCCGTCACCGAGGGGCCAAGGTCTGTAAGACGGAAAAAGGCCACCAGTCCCGATTCAGCTGCCCTTATCACGCCTGGACCTACAACAACCGCGGAGAGTTGGTAGGCATCTATGGTGAGGAGATGTTCGGTGATGTCGATCGGGACAGCATGGGTCTCACTGAGCTAGCCTGCGATGAAAGCGCGGGCGTCATTTTTGTCTGTCTGACCCCGGGCAAGACGTTTGAACTCAGTGAGTGGTTGGGCGAATTTGCAGAAAAGCTTGCGGATCAGGCACTGCACGACTGCCACCTCCACACCCAACGCTATCTTTCTGGCGCCGGGTGGAAAGCGACCCTTGACGGCTATCTGGAGATCTATCACCACGACAGCGTGCATGGCAAAACTGTGGGGCCGCATACCGTAGGCAACCTGATGGTTCACGATACCTGGGGTGCGCACCAGCGAATGGCGATAGCCAGAAAAAATATTGGCGAGCTCAACGAGTCATCGCCCGATAGCTGGAGGGCGCCCGAGGACTACATCCGCGTGGTGCACTCGGTATTTCCGAATCTTTCTATTTCTGCGATTCTTGGCGGCCAGTGCTTGATCGGCTTCATTTTCCCGGGCCAGACAAGCACCACCACTGTGACCCGCCAGCTCATCCTGAGCGCGAAGGCGCCGGCGACGGACGAAGAGGCCGCGGAGGTAGAGGCTTTCAGTCAAATGACGCTGCAGGCGGTCCGAGACGAGGACTATGCTCTGGTGGCTTCGGTGCAGAACGCGCTGCACTCGGGCGCGAACGACAGCTTCCTGATCGGCCGAAATGAGCCCGCGGTTCAGCACTACCATCGATCCATTGCCGCCGTATGCGGCACTGGCTGACTGCCTGCTCGCTAGCGACTAACTGCCCATCCGGCTAAGCTCCTGTGGCAATGCCATGAGGGATCCTCGCCATGGGTATCATCGATTATCACAGCCCGCTGAATATTCTCGTTTCGGTAAAGGGACATCCTTTCGAGCGGGACGCATTTGCCGCGCTATTTGAATCCTTTGACGGGATTCGCCACACCTTCGTTGAGCAGCCCGCCAGTCAGTCATTCATGAACCCGACCGCGGCTGTGCCCTGGGATGCCTTTGTGTTTTATGACATGCCGGGCATCGACTTCAGCACCCAACCTCCCGGATTAGTGGCACCTTCGGATGAGTTCAAGCAGGGATTTATGGACTTGCTGGCTGCCGGAAAGGGCATGGTGTTCTTGCACCATGCAATCGCTGGCTGGCCACTCTGGCCGGACTATGGCGAGATCATTGGTGGACGTTTTTTTTATCTGCCCACCGAATGCCGCGCTCAACCGGTGCTCGACTCGGGCTATCGGCACGATGTGTTCCACTCCGTGCAGGTGGCAGGTGCACCGCACCCCGTTACTGAGGGGCTCGAAAACGCCTTCGCACTCACGGATGAGCTTTACCTGTACGAGGTATTCGAAGATAGCATTGATACCCTGCTCACTAGCGATCACATCTTCGATCGCGAGCATTTCTACTCGGCCCATCACGCGGTCACCGGCACCATGTTTTGCAACGATGACTGGCCCCACCCGGAAGGGCCAAACCACATCGGCTGGACAAAAACGGTCGAAAACAGCCGCATTGTGTATCTGCAGCCCGGCGATGGTCCCGAGACTTACGCGTCACCCCACTATCGCCGTCTGGTGGAAAATGCGATTCGGTGGGTAGCAACCTAAGTCGTCCAAGACTAAGGATAGCCCCCATCGGTCACAACAGTTAAGCCTTCACCGTTGTGGAACCTCGCTCTTAAAGGCACCCAGACCCTGTCGCAATAGCATCACCGCCAGAACCAGCGCACACCCACAGACAATCGCCAATGACAGACCCACCGCATCATCACGTCCAAACACCGAATCCGTCACCAAGGCGACGGATGAGGGCCCGAGCGTGAGGCCGACCACATTCACCATGAACACATAAGCCCCTGCCATCAACCCGCGAATCTCATTGGGACTCGAATTCTGGAGGCCTGTGGCGAAGAGCGCCATGGGCACAGTAATCAAAAAACTCCCCGCAGTGACCATCGCAATTGCAACTGATGGCGAGGCGCTCAATCCCATGGTTACAGTCACCGGTATCAGCAATATCGCTGCACCCATCGCGATCGTCAGTGGCGCACCGTCCTGATCTAACCGAGCCCGGAACCACTTCATCATGAGCGGTCCCGACAGCACTCCAGCTGAGCCAGCGACAAGCGCGATAGAACCATAGACTCTGCCAGCATCAACAATGCCAAAACCGTGCACGCGCACCAAAAGGCTTGGAATCCAGGCCTGAAAAGCATAGAGAACCAGCACAATGAACGGTGCGCCTACCAAATAAGCGCCATACACAGCGCGACGCTCCCAGATCATGACAATAAGTTGCTGTAGGGTAAGAGACGTCTGTAGTTGTAAGGTATCAGTTCGAGCGGGCTCAGAGAGCATGGGCACGAAGAGCAACAAGGCCAACCCCGGCGCCGCCACTACAATAAAAGTGATCTGCCATGGAGCGAGCAACCCGATCACCGGGAGCTCGAACGTGCCGAGTCCACTAGCCCATGACATCACTTCTGCCCCTGCCAGAAGCGAGATACCTGCGCCTAAATAAGGACCCATTAAAAAGATGCTCACTGGCAAAGCGCGTTGCTGGGCAGGAAACCAGTCGGCCAATAGCGACCAAGAGGCGGGCGTCACAGTGGCCTCTCCCGCTCCAACCCCGACGCGGGCAAAAGCCAGCTGCCAAAAGCCTCTCGCCAATCCACAACACATACAGGCCAGCGTCCACACCAACAAACCGAGCAGCAACACCCTCACCCGGTTTGCGATGTCCACAATGCGGCCCATCGGCAAGCTTAGGAGGACATAGGGCAGAGCAAAAGCAAACCCCTGGAGAAGACTGATCTCGGTGTCCGAGAGACCCAGATCAACGCGAATGGGGTCGACCAGTAGGTTGATTACCTGCCGGTCGATGAATGACACGGTGTAGACCGCTGTCAGGAGCGCCACCGCGGCCCATTGGCGCGTCGCCGTCATCCGAAAATCGCCGTCTCGCTAGATGTTACTAAAGGCCACCGCTTATTGCGCTAGATCGCTACGGGGAGAGGTTTATTAACTGGCTGAGAAATCGATTCCGGCCTGACAGAGAAGCCAATAATGGCACTGTAGCCCGGCGTCTGCTCCCGGTGAACGGTGCCTGCTGAAGCAACGATCTTTGCGCCACGCCTACAAGTAACCGACTCATCCTCGCCGTCTACCCATACTGTGAGCTCACCACTGGTGACGTAAAGCACCGAATCAAAATCGTGCCAATGAAATTCGTTTTCCTCAGCGGGAAAATCGAATGCCATCGCGTGATAGCCCATCGCCTCGATTTCTGCGTAAGCTTGTGCTTCGTCGTCATAGGAAAGCACTTCGTTCATGGCATTGCCTCCATCGTGTATATGTGACCTACTCTATCCGCATAAGCAACAATTGCACACCAGCGCCTCCAAGCGGCGCTTAAGGGGGGTCGCCCCCCTTGCGCTCGCAACATCGATAGAACCGATACTGGGGTTGTGAGCCACTACTCCTCGTCGCCTTTATGATGGAGATAATCCTTGACCACCCTCCGCCATACCCAAAGGCCCGAAATCGTCAGGACCAATCCGTAAGCAAGCGCCAGCACCACCTCTCCACTTATCATTTTTCTTGCCACACCATCTGCTCAGTATTCGCGATCGCTGCTTGATAAGGCAGGGCGTAAAACAAGGTCAACGCCACGGCAATCATCGCTCCCATTGTCACCATCACCTTTGGCCATACCAAAGTCTGCCGGATGACTACGGGGTCTCGCTCCTGCGGCGGCATGGTGTGCAGTGCTTCACGATACTTCGCCTCATGCATCGAGATCGCGCCCCGATTCGATACGATCCGCACCACGAGATAGCTACCAACAACGCCGACTAGAATCGGATCAGCCAAAACCGGCCACTGCACCCAACCTGCGAGAGACAGGGCATTCATGGTCACGTTCACACCGAATCCCGTCACCATGCCCCAAAAGGCGCCTGCCTCTGTCAGTCGTCCGCTCCAGATACTCATAAATGCCACGACGCCCCAGGAAGACGCAAACAGCGGGCCTGCAAAGTGAGTAAGCCAATAAATATTACGCGGCAGCAACAGCGCCAAGGCAATCACGGACAGGCCCACCATCAACATGGCCAATCTCGCTGCTCTCAAGTGCAAGCGGCTCTGAGCATTATTGCCGACTCCTTCAGCAACCTGCTCATTCCCGCTCCCCAGAATGTCGTGACTAACGCTAAAACCCACCAGCGACAGAAAAGTCGAGGCAGAAGAAAGCCCAGCCGCCAATACCCCGCATATCAGGATCGCCCCTAACGCCGTGGGCAATAAATTCATAGCAACCCAAATCATGGTGCTCTCGGCCGGCGTGATATCGGGGTTAATCAAATTCACTGTCGCGGCTGCGAAGTTGGTGATCAGATACAGCAACAACATGGCAATCAATGCACCGCAGGCCGACCGCAGCACCACATGCTCGCTTCTCGCCATGAGATAGCGGCTGGTCTGCCAGGGGCTCACCGCCACCACGATGCCCCACGCCACACCCAAGATGCTCGCCCAGATTAGCGCCTCCCACTCAGTCTGCCAGTAGACATCAGGCCCTATCCGGCCATGCCAGGCAATGATGCCAGGCTTCGCCTCATACACTGCAAGCGACTCGATTGCGCTAAACCAACCACCGACGGCATCGACAATGAAAAAACAGGTGATAACGATGATTCCCGAGAACAATAGGAACATCGCCGTATCGGTCAAGATGACGCCGCGAGAGCCCGAGTACAGCGTAAACAACGAATAGCTGACCCATACCAATAGTATGGCCGCCACCTCGCTGAAACCGGTGACCTCGGTAATGATGAGCGCCATACCCCAAGTGACTGCGAGTAAGTAAGCAGAGAGCCCAACGACAATAGAAATGCCAGCAAACATCTGAATGCGACGGCTATTGAAGCGCGCCCGGAAAAAAGCGGGGACGGTCAGTGCCTGACTACGACGCAGATAGCGACCAAAAAATACCGCGCCAACGATGTAACCGAGACAATTGAAGCAGGTCATTATGATGACGAGTGGCGCGTGCCCTTGATACGACATGCCCGCCTCGCCCATGAAAGCATTGGTGCTCATAAAACTGGCGACCAAGGTACCCAGAATCAATATGGTCGGCGCATTCCGCCCAGCGACAAAAAAATCTTCCAAATGCCGGACACGCTTTCCAGCATACCAACCAATTGCTAGATAACAGGCCAGACTGGCCATAATACCCAGCTGAAAGCTATTCATAAGCGTGCTAACGGACCGTCAACCGCAATGAGACCAATCGTTGCGTGGGTATAACCCGCTGCGTGACGATCAATGTTCACCCTCGTGATCATCGGCCGACCGTAATCGCCTCAGCAATCAGACGCTCGATGGTGACTACATCTGCTGGACGTGGGTTAGTTCCCGCCGCCGCGTCCTGATGCGCTTTTTCTGCCAAACGACCCGCAGCCTCTACCGGCACGCCCAACTCAGAAAGCGTTACTGGAATGGCGAGCTGTTCCAGCAGCGTACAGATTGCTGCGTGAAATGTGTCGAAGTCGGCCTGCTGCAAACCCAGAGCACGGGACATGGCTGGCAACTTGGCCTCGATAGCTGGTGCGTTGTAGCGGAGCACCGCAGGCAGCACCACGGCGTTCGTGAGTCCGTGATGGGTGTCGTACTCCGCGCCCACCATATGACTAATGGCATGCACTAGTCCGAGCCCTTTCAGGAACGATATCCCGGCGAGACAGGCGCCGATCTGCATCCCCCCCCGGGCCATCATACTGTCGGGCGTCGCCACCGCGATGGGCAACCAACGACCAATCAACTCGAGTCCTTCCAACGCGACGCCGTCACACATGGGGTGATAGTCGGGCACACAGTAGGCCTCAATGGCGTGCACCATGGCATCAACGCCGGTCCAGGCAGTGAGCGCGGAAGGTAAGCCTAGGGTGATCTCGGGGTCTAGCAGCGTCAGTGACGGTTTGAGGTCCGGGTGCCATACGCACAGTTTCATGCCGCGATCCGTATGGGTGATCATCGCAGTGCTTTCAGTTTCAGCTCCTGTGCCCGCTGTGGTGGGAATACAAATCAGCTTCGGAAATACATGACCGGCAGGCAATTCCGGAACGTCCCTGTCAAAATCGAATTGCCAAACGTCGCAGTCGTTGTTGGCCGTCAGAGCAGTAGCCTTTCCGGCGTCCATTCCACTGCCTCCTCCGATAGCAATGACACTGTCATGGCCACCTTGGCGAAAGGTTTCCCGGGCTAACGCAATGTCAGAGTCTCTGGGATTAGGCGCGACCTCAGAAAACACCTCACTTTCGATGCCTGCGCTGAGGAGGGCTTGCTGAAGAATCTCTATGAAAGGCAGCGCTGCAGAGCCCTTGTCCGTCACGATAAGAGGATGGGTCAAAGCCAAATCCGATGCCTGCTGCCCCAGGGTTTTCAGGCGCCCGGGCCCGTAGGCAATCGGAACGGGGAACGACCAATCATGATTAGCGAGTAAATTTTCCTTCTCTTTGTCAGTCATTTGCCGCTCATACCTCAGGTCAGATTCACTCCTATTTCGCATCATTAGCAGTAGAAAAAACTGCTCTATTCGATGAAGAATGAGATGCATCGACGGCGCGCTTTGCTTATATTCTCGCCATCATCAGCGCGTCTATGAGGAACGATATCACGCCCTGCGGGGCGCCCAATAAAAAGATCGCTACCAGGGCGCATCACAACTCAAACATGCCAAATCTGAGGAGCCCCAGAAACTTTGGCACCAGCCAAGAGAGTGTTATCAATGACAACGCCTGCTCTTTTTTTGTCACGTCGACTTCGTAAATCCCCTTTCGAAACGCGCTCCCACAAGGGCGCTACGGGGGCATCAGTCTATAACCATGTGGTGCTGCCCTCAGTTTATGCATCGCTTGAAGAGGACTACTGGCACCTTAGAGAGCATGTTCAGATCTGGGACGTAGCCTGTCAGGTTCAGGTTGAAATCAAGGGGCCTGATGCACTCAAGCTCGCTGAGTATCTGACCCCCAGAGATCTGTCCAAGATTGTGCCCGGGCAGTGCATGTATGTGCCGCTGATTGACGAAAAGGCCGGCATCATCAACGATCCCATCATCTTGTGCCTGGCACCCGACCGGTTCTGGCTATCGATCTCGGACTCTGACGTATTACTCTGGGTCAAAGGACTAGCTGTTGGCGCGGGCTTCGATGTCGAAGTCTGCGATCCCGACGTATTCCCCCTCTCAATTCAGGGCCCCAAGTCAGAAACCTTGTTGAGCCGACTGATCGACGAGCCCGTCGAGGATATCCGGTTCTTCCGCTTCATCGAGACACAGATTGCCGGTATACCACTGGTAATAGCTCGAACGGGCTGGAGTGGTCAGGGAGGCTTTGAGCTCTACCTGAGCGATTCGTCCGAGGGGGAGCGCTTGTGGGACATCGTGACCGAAGCCGGCGCCGATCTGAATCTGCGCCCGGGCTGCCCCAATTTGATCGACCGGATCGAGACCGGGCTGCTCTCCCATGGCAACGACATGACGCTTGACAACAACCCGATTGAGTCAGGGCTGGACCGTTTCTTTAAAATGGGTAAAACCGCTGACTACCTAGGCCGGGAGGCGCTGGAGAGGATCGCAGAAGCGGGCTGCCCGCTAAAAATGGTCAGGCTGGTGATACGGGGCGATCCAGCGCGCAATCCCAGGGAAACCTACCCCATCACCGTAGCTGGGACAGACCTTTCCGGCTACGTGACCAGCATTACCTATTCTCCGCGGCTCAAGTGCAACGTCGGCATGGGCTACGTGCCCAGCGACCACGCTGAGGTGGGCACCGAGCTAGCGATTGCGTTGCCTGATCGCATCGCGAAAGGGCGCATTGCAGATAAGGATTGGCAAACCGGCGAAAAGTAGACTCGCCGCAGGGCTCACGCCAATCCATGCACCATTTTAGTTTCGAGAAAGTCCTCGAGACCCATGTCTCCGCCTTCCCGACCGTTACCCGAGGCTTTGTAGCCGCCAAACGGGGAGCCGTATTCGTAGGCGCCACCATTAATGTGCACTGCACCGGCTCTCAACGATCGTGACAATCTCGCTGCGCGCTCAGCGCTACCGGTCTGAACATACGCGGCGAGACCATAGGGCGTATCGTTCGCTATCTCGACCGCCTCCTCTTCGCTGTCGAAGGGAATAATGGCGAGAACAGGGCCAAAGATTTCTTCTCTGGCCACCCGCATGGTGTTGTTCACGTCCGCAAAAATGGTGGGTCGAACAAACCATCCTGCCTCAAAGCCCTCAGGACGGCCCATGCCACCAGCGATCAGATTGGCACCCTCATCAATACCGACCTGAATCATATTTTGCACGCGATCAAACTGAATCTGATCAAACAACGGGCCGATGTGATCGCCTTCCTCTTCCGGATTTCCCACAGCGGTGGCTTCCGCCGCGCGCCGAGCAATTCCCACGACCTCGTCGTAGCAGGACCGCTCTACCAGCAGCCGCGTCGGTGCATCACAAGACTGCCCCGTGTTAAACATGCACTCGGCAACGGACTGCGTGACCCGCTCCTCAAGGTCGCAGTCGGCAAATACCAGGTTAGGCGATTTGCCACCAAGCTCGAGAGTGACGCGCTTTACCGAGTCAGCCGCGTCGCGAGTCACCGCCGTACCGGCTCGGGTTGACCCGGTAAACGACATCATTTGCACATCGGGGTGACGAGACAACGCACCGCCCACAACGGGACCGACGCCATTCACTAGATTAAAAACACCTGCAGGCACGCCGGCATCATCGAGGATCTCCGCGTAAATCATAGCCGAGACAGGGGTATGTTCACTGGGTTTGAGCACGCAGGTGCAGCCTGTGGCAATGACAGGAAGCACTTTGAGCACGACCTGATTCATCGGCCAATTCCACGGCGTAATCAGCCCACAGACACCAATCGGCTCCCTAAGCAGCACCTCGCCGTTTTCAAACCGCTCCTGCTCTTCCAGCTTTTCCAGTGCCGCAACAAAGCCATCGAGGTGCCCAATCGCGGCGTCGGCCTGCGCTTCTCTGGCCATCGTAATCGGCGCGCCCATCTCTAAACGCATGGCCTGCGCTAGCTCCTCAAACCGTTGCTCTGTCACCGCTCTAATACGAGCCAGCAAATCGAGCCGCTCTGCCTTATTGGACAGGCTGAATTGATCAAAGGCAGCCGCTGCCGCGGCAACCGCTCGGTCCACGTCTGCCTCACCACCCAATGCCACCTCGCCAACCTGTTCGACTGAAGCGGGATTAAGCACTGGCATCCTATTGGCAGAGAGTGGATCCACCCATTCTCCGTTGATGTAAAACTTCAATAATTTATCCAAGACGCTCGACTCCCTCGCAAACCGCCATCAGGCGCGTAGCCATTTTGGCAAGACTTCGGGCGCTATCGAGACGCCCTCCCCAACCGATACCACTCCCGGCACCTCTACCACACCGACCAGACCTCGACTGAATTTGGAGGCCTCAATAAAGTCCGCCTCCCCCAATGACACCCCAGTAACGGCTTCGTGACCCTCTGCAACATACTGCGACATTCGACTGCAGGGTGGGTTGTACTCCTCTACCATCAGCGCGACACCCCCCTCGAAGGTAAAGATCGTGCCGCGAGGCAAGCGGGAAAAATCCGGTATACCCGAAATACTCAGGTTCACCGCCACATCACCAGCACTCAGCGGTGTCGCTAGGCTCAATGCTTGGGACACCTTATCAAGGTCTTCCTGTGCCACGGCTGACCACTGACGCTCATTGCGCCGCTCGGTGCCACCCGGTTGTTTATCAGTTTGCTCCCAGGCTTTTCGGGTGAGACCTCGGTGCCGGTCACCAACTATCCCGTCAAAGGCAAATTCGAGCGAACTCTGCGCGGCCTTACTCAGTGTTCCCGTATCACCAAGGAAAAGGCTCGCGACCGTTCCGTGTAAAGGCTCCATCAATAAAGCTCCTAATAGCGATACCGGCACATTCTGACACGAGGCCGTGCGGAACAACATCCGCTCGAACCAAGGCCTTTATAAGAAGGTAAAGCCGCGGTGGCCAGAGCATATTGATCGTATACTCTTTCGATGGACAGCACAGCCGGACCACTCAACCAACTCATCTCCGACGGACTTGCCGTGATAGCGCCGCATGTGCCCCGAGACCTGACATGGCCCATCCTGCTACTGACTGTCGGCCTTGCCACTACCATTTGGCTCTTACGCAATGGTTTTGGCGCAAAGGGCGCGGATGGCCGGGTGCGCAAGATGCCGCTAAGGCAGTTCCTGTTACCTGCGGAGATCTACACCCATGTCTCAGCACGCGTCGACGTCGGACTCTACGTCTTTGAGCGCTTACTGCGCCCGCTGTGGGTGACCACGCTGCTCATCGGCATAGCGCCGGGTACTGAGGCGCTGGTCATAGACACACTCAGTGCGCTGCTGGGCAGTGGGCCCGGCCTGCACAGCCACTACGGCTGGATGTTGCTCTACAGTCTGCTCACTCTGCTGCTATACGATTTGCTTTTTTTTCTCATTCACTACGCGGAGCACAAAATCCCGGCGCTCTGGGCCATTCACAAAGTTCACCATTCGGCAGAAGTGCTCACACCGCTTACTCGCTACCGGGAGCATTTTTTGGAGGGACCCATTTACGCAATCGGCGCCGCGCTGTCCTTCGGCATCGCCGCTGGCCTTTTCGGCTGGCTATTCAGTGACAGTATTGCGCAAGCCACGCTGTTCAATATAGGCTTTTTTGCGCTGCTATTCGGCTTCAATGGCTCCTTTCGTCACTATCACGTGGCTTTTCACTACCCTCGTTGGCTCTCGAAATGGCTGCATAGCCCCGTGATGCATCACACTCACCATAGTTACCTTGAGCACCATTGGGACACAAACTTGGCAGCGGTCACCAGTATTTGGGATCGAGCGTTCGGCACCCTCTATATCCCCGAAAAAGACGAGTACACGCCGTGGGGATTGGGGCCAGCCAGCCAAGGTGAATACCGATCCTTTTGGCAGAACGTTTTGGGCCCCTTTCGCGACTGGAGCGCAATGATCAAGGGCAAAAGCGGTTCATCGGCGGGTCTCCATGAATAAACTTTTTGCTGCATTGATGACTGTGATGATTCTGGGAACAGTTGCCGTCGTATTTTTTATGGGCATCATGTCGCTTGGGGGGTTGCCCGAAAACAAAACGTCGGAAGCGGAGCAAATCACATCGGACAGCGCGCTAACTTACGGCACAGATTTCACAGACTGGCGATATCTGACCTCCGCCGCACTAACGCAATGGCGCTATGACGAAGCCGATAATGGCCGGCATAAGCTCATGGACTTCAGTAGGGCTATAGGCGTTTGATATTCCGGCGCGTGCCCTAAAGCCGGTAGCATAGCCGCACCACTATTTCAGGATCCCGTATGAAGCGCCATCATTACGGCAGAACACCCACTGGCCCGGGTGAATACAGAGAGGGCACTGCCGAACTGGCTAGACCCAAAGAGGCGGCAACACTGATCGTGGTCCGCGCCGGGCCGAAACCTACTTTACTGATGGGCAAGCGCGCGGCCAGCCATCGCTTTATGCCCAACAAATTTGTCTTCCCCGGTGGCCGATTGGATCTGATAGACCAGCGACTGCAAGTACCGGGCGACCTGAGCCGGCGCGTAATGGAGCGGCTGCGAAAGGCCACAAGAAAGACCGTGAACGATCGCAAGCTTCGAGGCCTAGCATTGGCGGCCATCAGAGAAACCTTTGAGGAAACCGGCCTGATTGTAGGCCGACCCGCCTCCAGAACTGTGACGACAACACACCCGGTTTGGCGGGACTACCTTGCTCACGGTGCTGAGCCACCGTTGGAGCACATGGATTTTATCGCCCGGGCGATCACACCCGCCTATCGCACCCGGCGTTTCGATACGCGCTTCTTCATGATTCATGACCAGTTCATCTACAACGACCCCGAGCAGATCAGCGATGCCAACGGCGAGCTAAATGAGCTCCATTGGCTGACACTGCATGAGGCGCGACGACTGGATCTACCCGCGGTAACACGATGGGCCATTGATCTGGTCGAGCAACGGATCCAGCTGAGCCCGGCAGAGCAGCTTAAACAGACCGCGCCCTTTGTGCGCTTCATCAAGGGGCAGGAGATTTCGATCGATCTCTGATTATGCCACACCCACGCGCTCTGATTGGTACACTCACAGCCCGCAGCAGGAATTTTTGTATGCAAACCACCGCGAGTGACGCCGCTAACGGGCATTTGACCGGATACGGCTCACCCTCCTATCGCCACTATGTGTTGATCCTGCTGATGCTGGTGTACACGCTGAATTTCGTCGACCGCACATTAATTGCAGTCGTCGCCCAGCCGATCATCGAGTCATTTCAACTTACCGACGCCCAGTGGGGTTTGCTCTACGGGCCGCCATTCGCCATTTTTTACGCAGTGATGGGCTTGCCCATTGCGCTCTGGGCAGATCGCTCCAACAGAGTGCATATCATCAGCCTGTGCATCGTGCTGTGGTCGATCATGACCGCGCTCTGTGGTGTGGCCATTGGTTTTTTCACCCTACTCCTGTTCAGGATTGGTGTGGCCATCGGTGAGGCCGGCTGCACACCGCCTGCGAACTCGCTGATCGGCGATTACTTCATCGCCCGAAAACGCGCCACCGCACTGGGGGTGTACTCCATGGGCGTGACTCTCGGCAGCGTGCTGGCCAACGTCTTTGGTGGCCCGATCGCACAGATGCAAGGCATCGATGTGGGCAACTGGTTAAGCAGTATCGGTCTGGGCTGGCTGTTTGGCGGCCTGGACTGGGCAAATATTGAAGGGTGGCGTATCGCCTTTGTCGCTGTCGGACTGCCGGGAATGTTGATTGCCTGGCTGGTATGGGCCAGCATCAAAGAGCCGCCCCGGGGCTATTCCGACCCTCCCGGTCAGAGCGCTGATCGCGCGCCCGACTGGTCACAGACCTTTGCCGAGCTGCGCCGCAAACCCACGTTTTGGTGGATGGCCATTGCCGCATCGCTGGTCGCTTTTGTCGGCTACGGCTTGATATCGTTTCAAGCCCCCTTTCTGCAGCGCGAGCATGGCTTGAGTGTGCGCGACGCCGCCTTGCAATTTGGCGCACCGCTCTCTCTCATGGCGGCAATCGGGACCTTCCTGGGTGGCTACGTCACAGAGCGATTGACGAGGCGATCGCCTACCGCTGTAGCATGGGTGCCGGCCTTGGGGGTGGCGATAGCGGTGCCCGCCTACGCGGCCGCCTTCTTTTCAGAGGACCTGACTGCCGTTTTTTTCCTATGGGGTATTGGTGCGGTTTTTCATTACAGTTACCTGGGCGCTCAGTACAACATTGGCCAGGGCGTGGTCAGCAACCGATCTCGCGCCACAGCCATCGCAGTACTCTTAATCTTGGTGTCCCTTATAGGCAACGGGATCGGACCTTATTTCGTCGGATTCATGAGTGACTTTTTTATGCAGCGCGAGCTGCTTTTGTTGAAGCCCGACACCCTTTTGTCGCCTGAGGCCTGCAAAGCAGCCGACATGGTGCGCTCCGTCACTGATGACGCACTGTGCCAAAACGCCAACTCCGAGGGGCTCAAGTTTGCGATGGCGGTCACAGCCAGTATCTTTCTGATCGCTTCGGCCTGCTTCTTGATGTGTGCCAGAACCCTTCAGCAGGATTTCGTCGCTGAGCTTGGGCAGACCAAGGGCTGAGCTGACCTGAAGGGAGGTCCTACCGGCAAACAGCTACAGGTAACAGGCGCTTTTCCGTGGCAATAAAAATGGGAAAGTCGGCACCGCGCGTATTATCGTCACTGATAGCGGAACTCTCGATTACACTGGCAAACAGGCAAAAAAAAACAGAGGTCGCCCTCTGTCTTTTTTATTCGAGCCTCTCAGGCGTCCAGACCGGGATTCCATCTGGCCCCTCGGGTGGTATCCCCTCACCCTCGGTGGGTAGCGAACTGCGTTTGTGCCGGCCCTTCGCCACGCTTTTCTACCTGAGCACTCTTCCTCCGGCTTCCCCCTCGCTCCCGTCTGCAGTTGGTCACTCGTCGGTCGCCGTTGGCATTGGTAATATTACCAAAAGGCGAGCGGCCGTCAATACCTTTTTCAAAAAAAATCAAACAACCTAAATTTTCAGCCAGTTCGATCGAAATTTGCAGCTGCGAATAATGAAAAGAGCCAGTCTCGCTAAAGGTAGTCAAACCTCAATCTACGCGGATCTGGTGTCGTTATAAGGAACGTTTTGGCAGGACGGACCCCTGCCGGCTAGGACGCCTTGATCAGTAAAAAAGGTATCAGCCACGCAAAAAAAAACAGAGGTCGCCCTCTGTCTTTTTTATTCGAGCCTCTCAGGCGTCCAGACCGGGATTCCATCTGGCCCCTCGGGTGGTATCCCCTCACCCTCGGTGGGTAGCGAACTGCGTTTGTGCCGGCCCTTCGCCACGCTTTTCTACCTGAGCACTCTTCCTCCGGCTTCCCCCTCGCTCCCGTCTGCAGTTGGTCACTCGTCGGTCGCCGTTGGCATTGGTAATATTACCAAAAGGCGAGCGGCCGTCAATACCTTTTTCGAAAAAAATGTCGAGAAGCAAAATTCCGCCATCCGCCCTTTAATGCTGGTGTATCTGAAATGTCCGACACAGATAAGTTAAACCCAACCCTTCCGTGCAGTGCCTAGCTTAAAGCTGTCTTGAACCAATAAAGAGCAAAATGCGGGTAGGCGCACCGTTTCGGTGCAAAAATATGCGGGTGGGTAAGAACATCTGTGAGATACATTTGAGCTACCCTCAGAATAAATCCCGTAGCTCCTTGGATAAAAGGCGCAAGTGTGCGATTGGCACGCAGATTGCAAGTCAACACAGAATGAATAAAAGCCTACCAAAACACCTGCGGGAGATTTGAGATGTCGAACTTACGCTATCCACTTGCGGCCTTAGGCCTATTTATGGGTACGCAGTCATGCGGTGCCTGGGCACAACAACCGCCCATTTTCGAGGAGGTATTGGTAACCGCAGAAAAGCGTACTGAGAGTCTGCAGAACCTCTCACAGGCGGTCACCGCGCTCAGCGAGCAGGACGTGGAAAACCGGCAGTTGAGTTCCTTTGTCGACCTAAGTGCGATTGCGCCCGGGGTCAACGTAGCCAAGAACGAGGGTTTCAAGACAGTAATTACAATTCGCGGCATCGGTAATGAAGCCAATCAAAATGCAATCGCCAACCCCTCGGTGTCGTATCACCTAGACGGGGTATATGTGGCCTCACCTTTCGCGTTGCAAACTGATTTTCTAGATTTAGAACGGATCGAGGTATTAAGAGGGCCCCAAGGTACACTCTTTGGCCAAAACTCGACTGGTGGCGGTATCAACGTGATCACCAAGGCACCCACTTTCGACGAGTTCTCTGGCACCGCCGATTTGACCCTTGGAGAATACAGCCTGGTAAAAGCCCGCGCTGCGATGAACATCCCCTTCAGTGAATCAGTGGCAGCGCGGGTGTCTGTCATGAGCCATAAGCACGATGGCTACACTGACAATGTTGGCAACGGTCAAGACCTGGACGACGCGGATAGTATCTCTGCCCGCGCTAAATTGCTGATACAACCTAGCGACACCTTCTCCGCCACTTTCACGGCTCAGTTGTTCGATGAAGAGGTGAATGGGCAAGCGCAAAAAGGAATTTATGATCCGACTCCTGGGGCGCGAAACCTAGCTCAGGATTCGCTATCAAGTTACGAGTTGGAGTCTCAGCTTTACAGCATGACACTAGAATGGGATCTCGGTGCCGTGACCTTAAAATCGCTGACGAGTTATCAGAACGATGAAATTTCGATCCAACGAGACAATGATCGGCATGATTACAGGACACTTCCGCCGTTTTTCCTGCTTCAAAGCTACTTCGATCCTGAAATAAACGAACAAAAAACTACGACACAGGAATTCAACCTGATTTCAAATGAGCCCGCCTTTGGCAAGCTCGATTGGGTCGCGGGGATTTTCTACTTAGACACCGAAGTCGATATTCTTATTCAAGAACGTCTAGATTTTAACTTCGATGGTGCCTTTGACCCTATCGTCGTCCAAGAAGTCCTATTTTATGGTGGCGAGGTGGGCTTCATATCTGACTCGAAACCAGAGCGCGAATCCATGTCGATATACGGACAAGGCACTTGGAGCTTAACGGATAGCTCTAGAATTGTTGCTGGCCTCCGGTACACCGAGGATGAGGTTTACAGTTCCGTCACGAACTTTTTCGGGAGGGAAGGTACAGACATTTTGGAAATTGAGTCCGAGAAGGTCACAGGCCGTCTAGCTTTCGAGATGGATCTATCCGACGCTTCGATGGCATACGCGTCTTACACACGCGGGTTCAAGCCGGGAGGCTCGAATCTAACTTTCGGCAGGGAGGATGTGATCGCCCCCATAGTGGTGTTGCCTATTTTTGAGGAAGAAACCATTGACGCATACGAGATAGGGCTCAAAACCGACCTTGCGGACGGCAGGGTCCGGTTAAATGGCGCCATGTTCTTTTACGAATATGACAACTTACAATATCAAGCCACCGACCCTGAATTGTTCCAAGGTGGTGTAGGCAATATTCCTGAATCGGAAATCTATGGGGCGGAGATCGAACTTGGGGCGTTTCTCACTGATTCGCTGGTTTTCGATGCAAGAATTGCATTATTGGAGACTGAAATTACCGCGAGCCATCTTGCCCTTGATAACGTAGCGGGAGAAAGGAGAATGAATGCTTTGCTCGCGCAGGGATTCTCAAAGTTCGGTCCTGAAATTCAAATAGCCAGAGCTGAAGAGATAGCGGATGTTCAAGGCAACGAATTGCCAAAAACACCCAGTTTCACGGCGAATCTCGCTCTGTCTTACAACAAAAGTATTGATGGTTTTGGCGATATCGGCGGCACCCTGAGTTATACACACCGGGGCGATTTTAAACACCGGATGTTTAATAACCCTCTGACGGACGACGTAGATAGTTACGATACTTTGGATCTCGTGATCAGAATTCTGCCCTCTGACAGCAACTGGCGATTAGAACTGATAGCAAAAAATCTGACGGACGAGGACGGTATAAACGCCCGATTCACTGACGTATTTGGAGTAGGCGCCACTGGTGACCAATTCATCCCACCGCGCGTGCTAATGGCCAGGGTGGGTATTGATTTTTAGGCCGTCAGCGAGATAAAGCGGGCCCGAATATACGCTGTAACAAATACTTTCAAGCGGGCTGGTGGCCATTCATCACCGGCCTTGCAAGACCAAGGCCCTTCCATTGCTTCTCGTTACTAACAGCAGTAAGCGGGCTAGACAGAGTAAGGTTGCCATCTCTACAAATGCACCTGCCACCGACTCCCTTTCAATAAGTTGCAGGTTTGATATGTGCAGGCAAATACGAAGAGTGAGTGGGGGATTAGATGACGCCTCCCGGGATGCGCTGCTGAATAACATCAAACAAGGCAGGTCGGTGTTGTCGGATCTCATCAACCGTCAGCCCTTCAAGTGAATGTGGATACATCAACCAAGCCTCGGTTTTTTCGAGAAAATAGTCTGGGACACGATCAACTTCTCGCCGGCTGGGCTTATAGTAGGGCACCGCGACGCGGATTTCAGATGGTGTATTCAATCGCGCCAATTCCGAGAGCCTGCAAATTACGGCGTCCACAGTTCGGCCCGTATCGAACACGTCATCCACAATCAGCAATCTGTCCTCGGCTGTAACATTTTTGATCAGATAATTGAGACCGTGCACGCGTATACCGCTCAGTCTTTGGTCGATGCCTGCACCGTAAGATGAAGTGCGAATAGCAATATGGTCGGTGTCAATGCCACAGTAGGCAAGAAATTCTTGGACGGCGATGCCAATAGGCACTCCGCCACGCCATATGGCGATGATAATGGTGGGCTTAAAACCATCTGAAAACACCCGCTCAGCTAGCCGGAAGGAATCCACCAACAATTGGTTAGCTGAGAGGTACTGTTTGTCACTCATGGATTCTAGGACCTCACTGCGCAGACTTGAGTTAAAGGGGCCTCTCCAAACCACTAGTGGCAGACACTATCTTGGAAAAGCCATCTATTGAAAAGGCGCGCTCGCTTGGGGGGCCAGTTTAAATGGCTAAATCAAGTCGCGCGAGTATTTGTTCGCCTCACTTGGTAGTCCGCATGAAGAGAAGGGAGAAGCTTCAGTGTCACCCCACTCCGAACTGATTTATGAGCTTGAGGATCGCCCTCCTCCCGCAGAATCTTTTTTTGCAGGTTTACAACACCTGCTTGCATCTTTCGTCGGGATAGTCACACCAAGTCTCATTATCGGGAGCATGCTCGAATTAGAGGCAGAGATCCCTTATTTAATCAGTATGTCTCTTATCGCTTCAGGAATAGGCACATTGATACAGGCTGTCCAACCGTTCGGTATTGGAGCGAAAATGTTGTGCTTGCAGGGCACGAGTTTCACTTTTGTAGGAGTAATCGCAACCATCGGGCTGTCGGTAAAAGAGGCGGGCAGCGGCTCTACGGAGATACTCGCTTTAATTTTTGGTTTATGTATGGCCGGATCTTTTCTGCAAATTGGTTTGAGCCCATTTATCCCCAAATTACAGAAATTCATCACACCCCTGGTAACAGGTATTGTGGTGACGAGTATTGGCGTCAGCCTCATCAAGGTCGCCATGACCGATCTAGCAGGTGGGGTAAATGCGGCGGACTTTGGAAACCCAGCTCACCTTTGGCTCGGCATGACGGTGATTATCACAGTGATCATTATGAACTGCTCCAAAAATGATTGGGTGCGGCTCTCGTCAATCCTTGTAGGCTTGTCTGTTGGCCTATTCTCCGCATTCTTTTTCTTAGATTCTTTTCCCAAGTCTGATTTCAATATAAGCACATCTGTATCGATACCAAGGCCTTTTATCTATGGTCTTGACTTTGACCTGCTTGCCTTTATCCCAATAGCACTTATATTTTTGATTAGCTCAGTGGAAACGGCTGGTGACATCACCGCGAATTGCTCCATTTGCGACCAACCAGTGCGCGGTAGTGCTTACCTAGACCGAGTCCGCCGAGGCGTCTTAGCTGACGGAATAAATTCCCTCATATCCGCCACAATTAACTCATTTCCTAACACAACCTTCAGCCAAAATAACGGCGTCATCCAGCTAACGGGTATAGCGAGCAGACACGTGGGCCTTTATGTCTCGTGTATGCTGATTGCACTGGGTCTCCTCCAAGGTTTGGGAGACCTACTGTTAGCTATTCCGAAGCCAGTCATTGGAGGCGCCACGATGCTAATGTTTGGCTCAGTTGCTGCAACCGGCGTGGGGATATTGGCCGGCCTAGAACTTAAGAGAAGAGAGCTGATGATTATTGGAATTTCTCTTGGGCTGGGGTTGGGACCAAGTATGGTGCCTGGAGCATTGGATGCACTGCCATCTTTGCTAAAAACCGTGCTGGGTTCTGCCGCCGCAACAGCAGGACTTACAGCAATTTTTTTGCACACACTTTTACCGAGCGCTAAAACACCGGGAAACCTAAACGAGTAGATAGATAGCCACCTCAGACACTCTTTTCTTTTTTAAAAAAACATCGATCTATAGAAAGGTTGTGGGGATATCAAAAGGCACGCGAGCGAACAAACAATATAAATGCATCATTACCAAGTACGGTGACAGCGTTGAAAAATGAAACACAACGTGTATGGATCAAACAACCATTGGCCACATTCACCGGCAAAACGGCCGACGCGTCTGAGGGCATAGTGGTATCCAACGGCGTGATCACAGAAACTTTAAGGCAGGGGCAATCGCCCTCAGGACAAATAGACAGCGTTTTTGACGCTCGGCAACATGTCCTGCTACCTGGTTTGGTGAATAGTCACCATCATTTCTACCAAACACTGACCCGTGCAATGCCAGAAGCAATTAACAAAAAGCTTTTTGACTGGCTAACAAGCCTATATTCCGTGTGGGCCCAGCTTACCCCGGAAATGATTTATTCCGCTTCACAAGTCGCTCTTGTGGAACTACTGCAATCGGGCTGCACCACTACCGCAGACCATCACTATATATTTTCGAATCAGCTCGAGAATGCAATCGATATCGAAGTCGAAGCTGCGAAAGCTATCGGCTGCCGAGTTGTGCTCGCGAGGGGGTCTATGTCACTTGGTCAGGAAGACGGAGGTCTCCCGCCAAGCCAGACTATTCAATGTGCGAAAACGATAATGGAAGACTCAGAGAGAGTGATTAAGGAGTTCCATGACAGGGGTTCAGGCGCGCTCGTCCAAATCGCATTAGCACCCTGTTCGCCGTTTTCAGTGTCAGAAGATCTACTGGAGAGTACGGCTAAATTGGCCAAAAAGATGGATGTTCGGCTCCACACACACCTGGCAGAGACTGAAGATGAGGAAAATTTTTGTCTGCAGAGGTTTGGATTGCGGCCTCTGGAGTATCTTGAAAAAGTGGGCTGGCTAAATGGCGGCACTTGGGTCGCACATGGCATTCACTTCAATCAGGAAGAAATCGCTCAGCTTGGTTCTGCCAAAGTAGGAATCACTCACTGTCCAACATCAAATATGCTGCTGGGGTCAGGTATTTGCCGGGGAGTAGAACTGGAGCATGCTGGTGCAATAATGGGTATTGGCGTAGACGGCTCCGCATCAAACGACTCCGGCAACATGATAGCTGAGGTCAGACAAGCGATGTACCTGCAAAAACTTCGGTATTCTTCTGAGAATTTCACTCATTTAGACGCTTTGAGATGGGCAACTTCGGGGTCTGCATCAGTTCTGGGGCGCACCGATATAGGTAAATTAGAGGTTGGAGCCTGCGCAGATCTAACGTTGTTCAAATTGGATGAACTCGCCTTTGCTGGCAGTCATGACCCATTAGCAGCACTGCTACTTTGCCAAGCTCATCGAGCAGATTGCGTAATGGTTGGAGGGCAATGGAGAGTAAAAGATCGAGAGGTAATTGGGATGGATGTCGAAAGATTAGTAGCTAGACAAAGAGAACTCTCGCGTCAGCTGGCTAAGGCGGGATGATGGGGGGGCTTTGCACGTGATAGAAAGTTTTTTCAGGCTTGAGGAAAATAATACAACTCTGTGGCGAGAAGTCGGTGCGGGGTTCACAACCTTCATTACCATGGCCTATATAATTTTCGTAAACCCGCAGATGATGGCTGCGGCAGGGATGGACCAAGGCGCAAGTTTTGTAGCTACCTGTGTTGCCGCTGCATTGGCTTGCTTAGTCATGGGCGTCTACGCAAACTGGCCTGTAGGTCTTGCCCCGGGAATGGGCTTAAACGCTTTTTTCACGTACACCATTGTTGCCGAAATGGGTTACTCCTGGAACGTGGCGTTAGGTGCGGTTTTTATAGCAGGCGTGTTGTTCGTAGCGATGAGTGTGACCCCGCTAAGAGCTTGGATTCTTGGAAGCATTCCTATGAGCCTGCGGATTGGAATGGGAGCCGGGGTAGGATTGTTTATCGGAATGATTGGACTCCAAAGCGGAGGGATTATCGCGGACCATCCCTCAACGTTATTGACACTAGGGGAATTAACAACGGTCGACACAATTTTGGCAGCATTCGGCTTTCTGCTTATTACGGGGCTCTCCATTAAAAAGGTGCCCGGCGCAATCCTTATCGGCGTATTGACTGTCACCATGCTGGGTCTTGCCTCAGGCCTTGTCACCTATGAAGGTATTTTTTCAGCACCACCAACAATAGCGCCGATATTCATGCAGCTGGATATCATCTCTGCTATCGAGCTCGGCATGGTAAGCATTATTCTTTCCATCCTTTTTGTGAACCTTTTCGATACAGCCGGGACATTATTGGGAGTTGCAACAAAGGCAGGAATAGCGGATGAGAGAGGGAATATTCGAGATCTAGATCTGGCGCTAAGAGCAGACAGCACCAGTAGTGTCGCTGGTGCTCTAATTGGATGTGCGCCAGTCACGTCTTACGTGGAAAGCGCGGCTGGAGTTTCAGCTGGTGGTCGCACCGGCCTAACCGCTTGTACTGTTGGTCTGCTATTTTTACTCGCTACTTTCCTTTCTCCCTTAGCTGGCATGGTGCCAGCATTTGCTACTGCAGGCGCCCTTGTCTATGTGGCACTCCTCATGATGGATGGAATGGAAAACTTGCCTTGGGGTGATCCTGCCGAGCTGCTGCCCGCCCTGGTCACTATAATTATGATTCCGCTGTCATTTTCAATAGCAGATGGTATTGCCCTGGGTTTTATTAGCTATGTGACATTTAAAGTGGTCTCGGGAAAACACCACGAAGTCACCGGCGGAGCTTGGTTTCTGACGGCAATTTTTGCCACTAAATTCGCGTTTTCCTAACCAGCGTGAACACATGACTGAATTACGGGACTGAACCTATATTGAAAGTTTTAGAGCTATGTTTTTGAGGTTTACGTGACCACTTTTATTTTAGATGGAGCTTTGCACACAGCGAGGGACCAGTGCCCAGAAACTACTGTCCTCGAGTACCTGCGCGAGACACTTCACAGAACCGGCACAAAAGAGGGGTGCGCCTCGGGAGATTGCGGAGCTTGCACTGTCGTATTAGCCGAGGAAACGGAAGGTAACAAATTACGTTATCGAAGTATCAACGCGTGCATAACTTTGCTGGGCACAATCCATGGCAAACAGCTTCTGACCATTGAAAATCTAGCGTGCGGCGGAAACTTGCATATTTGCCAGCAGGCTATGATCGATGAGCACGGCTCACAATGCGGATTTTGCACTCCCGGGATAGTGATGTCTCTCTTCGCACATTCAAAATCTGGCGCTGATCAAGGCAGAAACGCTTTATTACACTCACTGTCTGGGAACCTTTGCCGGTGCACAGGCTATAAAGCAATCCTCTCGGCAGGCTCCTTAGTAAACATGCACTCTGGAGGAGACCACTTTGATTCTCGAGAGCTTGAGGTTTTAAAGAAATTGCGTGCCATACAACCATTGGACAGTACGGAGGACGCCGATGGCAGAGAGTTCAAGATCTGCACTGACATTGCGGAGGTCGCAACCGCCTTGGAGCGTTCCCCCCAAGCGCGATTAGTCGCCGGCAGCACAGATTATAGCCTTGAGATCACGCAAGGCCTTGCTGCACCTGAATTACTGATTTCCGTGGGCAGGGTTAAAGAAATGAACACTTGTGGAGCTGTAAGTGGAGGCCTTCGCATTGGCGCGGCTGCGACACTTACCGAAGCAACGCCTTTACTACTTCAGCACTGGCCGTCCCTAGAAGAGCTACTGCTCCGATTCGGTTCTCCGCAGATTCGAAACCAAGCCACCATAGGTGGAAATGTGGCTAATGCGTCTCCAGTTGGCGACACACCACCTGTGCTATTAGCTCTTGGCGCAACTGTTGAATTGCGAAAAGGCGTCGCGACACGAACTCTGCCAATTAGGGAGTTTTTCCATTCATACAAAAAAACAGCGCTTGAGAGCGGAGAATTTATCGTATCGATATTCATCCCCTTCAACCACCATGATGCGACAGTTAGAGCCTATAAAGTTACCAAGCGTTTCGAGGACGACATCTCCGCAGTGTGCATGGTGGCTCATTGGAGCAAGGTAAATAATCGATTTGCTGACGTGAGAGTTGCCTTCGGGGGCATGGCCGAAATACCAAGCCGAGGTAAGGCATGCGAATCAGTGTTGGAGGGGTCATCTTTTGACCTTCAAACAATCGATAAGGCTGCCTTAGCTCTCTCAGAGGACTTCTCGCCTATCGATGACCTCAGGGCAAGCGCAACATACAGAAAAAGGCTCGCAAGCAATTTGCTACGAAGAGCTTTTCTGGCGGAAACATGCTCAGACTCAGAGCTAAGAGTCACCGAATATGGTTGAGCCAGCAAAAATAACGGCTCGAACGTCTAAACCTCAAACTGGTGAGCCGCTTCCTCATGAGAGCGCCAAGTTACATGTAACAGGAGAAGCTCTTTACACTGATGATATAGGTACTCCAGCGAGTGCACTTCACGCATATGTTGGAATGTCTCAAGCTACACACGCCCGGATCAAAAATTTAAACCTTGATGCAGTGCGTAATGCTCCCGGTGTAGTGTGTGTTTTGACAGCAAGTGACATACCCGGCTCATCAGACATTGGCCCGGTTTACCCAGGCGACCCGCTGCTTGCAAGCGACACCGTCGAATTCCGGGGTCAAATCCTGTTTGCAGTTGCAGCTGTCAGCAACAAGGCCGCTCGCCGCGCAGCACGGCTTGCTGAAATTGAATACGAAATGTTGCCCGCCGTTTTAGACAGCCAGACAGGACATGAGCTGGAGAGCTACGTGAGGCCTATGCATTGCCAGCGGCGTGGGGACGCAAAAGCGGCCATAGCCGAGGCGCCCATGAAGCTGGAGGGCGCGTTTCAAAGTGGCGGCCAAGAGCAAATGTATCTCGAAGGACAGGTGTCGCTCGCCATTCCAGATGAAGACGGGAAAATGCTCGTGTATTCCTCAACCCAACATCCTTCGGAAGGCCAAAAACTAGTGGCTGAAGTTCTCAACATCCCCCTTTCGCATGTCACGGTGCAAGTCAGAAGGATGGGCGGAGCGTTTGGAGGCAAGGAAACCAATGCCAATCAATGGGCATGCCTAGCTGCCCTTCTCGCAAATAAGACGTCGCGGCCAGTGCGTCTCAAGCTGTCGAGGGCTGAGGATTTCATATTGACTGGAAAACGTCACCCCTTCCTTTCAAAGTACAAAGTCGGCTTTTCACCAAGTGGGGAGATACTAGGTCTAGAAATAGATTTATTTGGCGACTGTGGCATGTCTCCCGACCTGTCCGACGCTATCGTGGACCGGGCAATGTTCCATATCGATAACTGCTACTACCTTGCTTCAGTAACGGTCAGAGGATATCGCGTCAAAACTAATAAAGTTTCCAATACCGCGTTCCGTGGCTTCGGTGGACCTCAGGGGATCCTAGCGATTGAGAATGTTATTGAAGAAATAGCCAGTGCTACAGGCTTAGACCCACTTGTGGTTAGGCAGAGGAATTTCTATCGGCCCTCGGATAACAGGGACACAACCCACTATGGTCAACGCATCGAGCAGCATATCATTCAACCGCTGGTGGCCCGCCTGATCATCAACAGCGAGTATCACAAACGCAAAAATGAAATTCATCAATTCAACAAAACGAGTGCCGTGTTAAAACGCGGCATCGCTATCACTCCTGTTAAGTTCGGCATTTCCTTTACCGTCACGCACCTTAATCAAGCTGGCGCGCTGCTTCATATTTACACAGACGGGAGTGTGCAACTAAATCATGGCGGCACCGAGATGGGTCAGGGGCTGTACACCAAGGTTGTCCAGATTGTCGCTACTACATTGCAAGTTGACGTAGGGGACATCAGCTGCACCGCCACTCGCACTGACAAGGTACCAAATACTTCCCCGACAGCTGCTTCGTCAGGCTCTGACCTAAACGGCATGGCCGCAAAGCAAGCCGCTGAAACTCTAAAACACCGCTTAAGCGAATTTGCGGCAAAACACTTCGCTGTTGATACCTCTGCCGTTCAATTCGCCAGCGGACATATTCATATAGGTGGTCATACACTCACCTTCGCAGAATTAGCGCGCCTCGCGTACGTCAATAGAGTATCGCTGTCAGCGGTCGGCTATTACCGTACTCCCAAGATTCACTATGATAGAAGCCTCGCACGCGGGCGACCCTTCTATTACTTTGCCTATGGTGCGGCAGTATCGGAAGTCATTGTCGACACCCTTACTGGAGAATACAAAGTTCATAGGGTCGACATCTGCCATGATGTAGGCGAGTCACTGAACCCCGCCTTAGATTTGGGTCAGATCGAGGGAGGATTTATTCAGGGGATGGGGTGGGTGACCAACGAAGAATTGGTTTGGGACGACGAAGGCAGGCTCCTGACGGATGGGCCGGCTAACTATAAAATCCCGGGCGTCGGCGATGCACCTGTAGAATTTAATGTCGAGCTGTTGCCGGACAGCCCTAATATTGAAGCCACAATATTTCATTCGAAGGCAGTGGGTGAACCGCCACTCATGCTGGGTATCTCTGTCTGGGCAGCGCTTCGTCATGCGATAGCCAGCCTAGAGGACTACGGAGTGAGTCCACAGCTACCTGTGCCCGCGACACCAGAAAACGTGTTGCTTTCTTGTGACGGTCTGCGTGAGGAGTGGCGAGCAAATGCCACACATTGATACCAACACAGACTGGATAGACGCAGTACAAGAGTTGGAGGCCAAAGGCGAGGCCTTTGTCTTAGTAACAGTACTTGGCACTAAAGGTTCAACACCGCGTGATGTGGGCACTAAAATGGTGTTTAACACTGAGAGCAGTTGCGGCACCATCGGAGGGGGACACCTCGAATATCGTGCAGGTAATATTGCAGCGGAGCTACTCGCCGAAGGAAAACAGTCGCAAAGAATTGAAGCCTTTCCGCTAGGGCCAAGCTTGGGTCAATGCTGTGGTGGCATGGTAAATCTCCTATTCGAATGCTTCATGCCCACGAGACTTCCACTCATGCTTTTCGGAGCCGGTCATGTCGGCCAGGCTCTTGTGCCTTTATTAAATAGGCTTCCGATAGCATTACGCTGGGTCGATTCGCGCATGGCTGAACTACAACCCTCTGGTGGCGGTAGTGCACAGCTTATTGATACTGAGCAACCAGCTTCAGAGGTTGCAGCGATGCCGCCAGAGAGCGCCTATATTATTTTGACTCACAACCACCAGGTTGATTACGAAATTCTACGCGCTGTAATTGATCGTCGAGACGCAGATTTTGTCGGGCTGATCGGCTCTGAGACTAAGTGGCGACGCTTTCAAATGCGCCTAGAGCATCATGGCTATGCGGCTGAAAGCTACAAGCATGTGCATTGCCCCATAGGACTCTCCGAGGTGAAAGGCAAGAGGCCGATGGAAGTTGCCATATCTATTGCCGCGCAACTTGTAAAACACTACGAGGCCAAATCTGTGAATAACGTCTCCAGGGGGATACAAGGGAAAGATTTGACCCGGCTTAATCTCGACAGCATCTCAAGACAGGCGTGAGTGTAACAACCATATAAAATTTGGAGATCACGGTGCATAGTGGATGCCTCAGATTAATTCACAATAACTTTTGAAATTATTAAACATCTTCATAAACCAAAACCGTACGAAGGTCGCCAAATAAAAGGTGCTTTAGCCACCACAGTCCCCCCGGGACAAATTATCTACAAGGATGGAGAGATATGTGGCGGCCCAACCAATAGACGTATGCCAGGACACCCGGGATAGATAAATGGAAGTTGACTTTGGTGAACTCAGGACCTACTTCACTGATCTGCTCGACGCACGTCTCGGCGGCAGAGCCATAGAGTGCTCTGACCAATGGTTTGCCGGTTGCGAGAATCTAGTTAACCCCGACCCACCCATATATAAAGATCGTCATTTCATCTCGACGGGCCAGTGGATGGATGGATGGGAATCTCGCCGGGCCTTTGGGAGACGTGCGCGGACAGTTGACCACGATTGGTGCGTCTTACGGTTGGGCGCTCCAGGTACCTTACGTGCTCTTAACATTGACACCTCTCACTTCAAAGGCAATGCGCCGGAGTATGCATCAGTTGATGGCGCATGGCAGCCATTTGGCGAAGAGACAGACCTGAACTGGTTCGACTTACTCCCACCCTCGGCAATAGAGCCTGATACTCCCAACTATTTTGAAGCCCTGTCAGACCAACCTGTGTCCCATCTCCGACTAAAAATCTATCCTGATGGCGGAGTTGCGCGCCTGAGAGCATTTGGGGAGGTAAGGCTAGCGCGGGAAAAGTTTGCGATGGATGAATTAGTAGATCTTGCTAGCATCTCAAACGGCGCCAGACCTCAACAATGTTCAAACCAATTTTTCAGCACTCCTGCGAACATGCTGATGCCAAATATGGCAAGACATATGGGGGATGGTTGGGAGACAAAACGACGCCGGGATGAGAAGCATGATTGGTGCATAGTTAGACTCGGTTGCACTGGCGACGTTCGTAAAATCATCGTTGATACCAGCCACTTTCGAGGGAATTTCCCCGACAGCTGTTCAGTAGACGGAATAAATTCGGCAAATGGGGACGTCGAGCCCGGAGATAGCGGCTGGCAGACAATTCTCCCAGCTACCCGTCTCCAAGCTGACAGAGCACACATCTTCACAGGCGGTTTTTTGAATTGCGTCGGCCAGCAATTCAGTCATATCCGATTGAACATATATCCCGACGGTGGTGTCAGTCGACTGAGGGTTTATGGTGCACCTGAATATGGAGATTGAGAATGAGCCTGCCCCTTCTAAACTCTGCGCCCAAACACACTGCAGCGACTTATTTAAGAAAATGTTGTTCAAGTGAGGAGTGGATAACTCGCATGTTGCGGCAAAGACCTTTTCGTGATTCAGATGCCGTGCACGCGGCAGCCGACAGCGCTTGGATTGATCTCGGAGAGCACGATTATTTAGAAGCATTTAGCGGTCACCCGAAGATTGGAGATATCCAGTCGCTCCAAAAAAAATATTCTGATTCCGCCAATTTCGCCAGATCGGAACAGTCTGGAGTCGAATCCGCATCTCCCGAAATACTGCAAAAGCTCTCAGCAGCTAATCATGCTTACGAGGAGAAATTTGGATTTATTTTTATCGTCTGTGCCACAGGAAAAAGCGCGCCAGAAATGCTGGCGATACTTCAAGATCGCCTTGAGGGGGAGCGGGCAGCAGAACTGAAAACCGCATGTGAGCAACAGCGGCAAATTTTTCACCTTCGACTGGACAGCTTTCTATGCCAGAAATCAGCACCCACATCTTAGATACGTCTCGGGGGCGCCCTGCGACTGGGGTGGAGGTCACCCTCAGCCAATGGACTGGAAACCGCTGGAAGGCTCTAAGCAAAGCTGTGACAGACGAGAACGGACGGATCACAGACTTGCTCCAAAGCACAACGCATGGTGAACAGGGTTTGTACAGACTGCAATTCGCCACGGAGAAATATTTTTCCGCGCTCAACACTGAGGCGCTGTACCCATGGGTGGATGTTGTCTTTGGAATAAAGGATGCAAACGAAAAATATCATATCCCCCTACTACTCTCCGGTCATGGCTACACCACCTATCGAGGCTCTTAAAGATATTGAACTCGCTGTATGCCAAACCACTTAATGCGTTGGAATTCTCGCTCTATGGCGATGTCATTGAATTGAGAGAAGACAACTTAAAGTTCTCGATAAATCAGGGAACGGCAGTGAGGCACCATGCATTGTCGAAAGTGGAGCTGTCAGACGCGAATGACGAGGCGATAGTAAGTATCTTCCTCACAGAGCGAGCTGCTTTGCCTTTTATTGCAGAGGCGATGGAGTGCCACCCCTTGGGCAGTCAGGCCTTCATTCCTTTGAGTGATAGCCCCTACCTAGTAGCGGTCGCGCCGGCGGGCCAGTTTAAGCCGCAGTCGGTTGAATTATTCATTGCGCAGCCTAATCAAGGCGTCAATTATCACAAGGGTGTCTGGCACCACTATCTTCTCGCGCTTCGTGAAGCAAGTCGGTTCCTTGTCATAGATAGGCAAGGTCCGGGCACTAACTGCGAAGAGGTCAAGCTTGATCCGCACCTCATCTTTTCCGTGGAGGAGTAGGTTTGATCGGTGAAGCATTCCGTGGTGGGATTTTTCATTTCTTGTCGGATCCTAAAGACGGCGTTACAGGGTGCTATGAATTCTTTGAGGACGGCCTCCTTGTGGTTGAAAATGGACGAATTACTCAGCTCGGTGATGCCGAGCAGTTAGTTGATGAACTCGATATTAGCGTCAGGATTCACGAATATGCAGGCAAGATAATCTGCCCAGGCTTCGTTGACACACATGTCCACTACCCGCAACTGGCAATAATTGCCTCCTACGGTGAGAGCTTGCTTGATTGGCTTGAGTGTTACGCATTCGATGAGGAGAAGAAGTTCGACGATGCCGACCACTCGCTCACGACCGCTAATCATTTCCTTGACGAGCTGCTGCGGTGCGGGACCACGACAGCACAGGTATTTGGAACGGTTCACCCTGAGTCAGTAGAAGGCTTCTTTACTGCAGCGGAGCAAAGAGATCTCCGCATGATCTGCGGGAAGGTTCTGATGGACCGCAACGGCCCACTAGGGCTTCTAGATACGCCTGAAACTAGCTACATCGATAGCAAAAATTTAATAGAGCGCTGGCATGGCCGGGGCCGTCTTCGCTACGCGGTATCGCCACGCTTCGCGCCGACATCTACCCCTGATCAACTAGCCACTGCGTGCCAGTTACTGCGCGAGTATCCCGGCACACACCTACAAACACATTTGTCTGAGGACAAGGAGGAAATTAACTGGGTCAAGTCTTTGTTTCCTAGTTGTAAAAACTATCTTGATGTTTACAAACGAGCTGGCCTACTCGGGAAGCGAAGTACTTTCGCCCACTGTCTTCATTTAACAGAGGCTGATTGGGAAATTTTACAGGATGAGAGGTGCAGCGTAGCTTTTTGTCCTTCATCAAACTTATTTTTAGGCAGCGGATTATTTGATCTACCGCGCCTACAGTTTGCCGACGTGAAGGTGGGCATCGGCACAGACGTCGGAGCTGGCACTTCACTCTCGATGCTGCAGACGATTGCCGATGCTTACAAGACTCAGCGGCTTGCGGGCAACGATTTAAGTCCATTAAGTGGTCTTTATATGGCAACACTTGGCGGCGCTAAAAGTCTGGACTGTGATGCAGACATTGGAAACTTTAAAATCGGTAAGGAAGCTGACTTCACCGTCTTGGACCCTGAATCCACGCCCTTGATGAGCTATCGCATGCAAAACTGTAAATCTCTGGAAGAAAGGTTAGCCGTAATAGTCCTGCTCGGAGATGATAGAGCTATTTCAGCGACATACGCGAATGGTCATTGCGTTCACGACCGAGACATTGACGAAGAAAGTTGATGGAAACTTATTTTCTTGACTGGCTAGAGTTAGTCCTTAGATGGCTCCATGTCATAACAGGCATCGCCTGGATAGGGGCATCTTTTTACTTTGTCTGGCTGGACAATAACCTGGAAGAGCCGCCTAGGTGGAAAATAGATAGTGGCGTGAAGGGCGAGCTGTGGGCAGTTCACGGCGGAGGAATCTACGAAGTCGGTAAATATCGTCTTGGTCCAGCCAAGCTACCTGAAACCCTTCACTGGTTTAAATGGGAAGCTTACAGCACGTGGTTGAGTGGCATGGTTCTAATGGTGCTCATCTTTTACGTGGGTGCCGACACTTATCTCATTGACCCAAGAATTGCTGAATTATCGCGTATAGAAGCGATCGTCTTTGGCATTAGCTTCATTGTAGGGGGTTGGTTGCTATACGAGCTGCTGTGCTCCACTGCAATCGTTACAAATGGTCCCGCCATCGCTTTGTGTTTAACATTTAGCGCCGCTCTCGCGTCATGGGCTCTGACCAGCCTGTTTAGTGGACGAGGTGCCTTTATTCATTTAGGCGCGATGATCGGAACAATAATGGCTGGGAACGTTTTCAGAGTGATAATTCCCTCGCAGCGAGCATTAGTCGCTGCAATCGAGGCAGGCAAGGAACTCGATCCGGCTTGGGGTGCAAAGGCAAAACTTCGTTCTACGCACAACAACTATTTCACGTTGCCGATTCTCTTTATTATGGTCAGCAACCATTATCCGATGACGTATGCACACACGCATAATTGGTTAATACTGCTCGCTCTTATTATGATATCTGCGTTTGCGCGTCACTTTTTTAACCTGCGGCACCGTGGGATATTCAGGCCGTCTATTCTAGTTACCTCAGTAATCGCCACATCGGCTCTTGCTTGGGTACTAATGCCTGTGAGAGCAATTCCTGAGACAAAGCCCGCGAATTCCATTAGCGATGTGGAGGTAACTGCCTTGATATCTAAGCATTGTGTCGCCTGTCACGCAGCTCAGCCTTCCCATCCAGCGTTTACCTCTGCCCCTGGCGGTATAGCATTAGAAACCATCGCACAGATCAAAAGATGGTCAACTCAGATTAGGGCAGTGGCAGTGGACACCGAAGATATGCCCATGGTTAACAGCACTAACATGACAGCGGACGAACGACAGGCGCTCGGGCAATGGATAGAGAAAACCGCTAAGCGCTAGCCTCTCTTCACTGGATAATAATTTGCTCATGGCTGCCCATTACCCAACGCTTACTCAGTGATGATGCTAGTTGGAAACCCTGACTGACAGATTTATTGCAACCGCTAGCCCCAAAGAAAATAGGGATCATAGTCGCAGTATCCGTTGATCTCATCAGCATAGTAAAAAATCAGTGGCACACACCGCGACAACTTGGTCAAATCGCGGAATCTACCAATTAATAATTTCGCGGCCGTTCGATAGAATCAGGGTATTGCAAACCTGCACTTAACGGTTCAAACCCAAAGGCGGAGGATCGCATTGGAATCACCATCGAAGCAGTATGTCAATGAAGAGGACCTGCTGGTTGACTCATTTCGCTTAGCAGTGTCGGTATTCGATAGCGGTTTCAAACCCGACTTTATCGTTGGCATCTGGCGTGGAGGGTCTTCGATCGGAATCTACGTCCAAGAGTGCCTACAATTCTTGGGCTTCAAAACCGACCACATTTCTATACGCACATCATACCAAGGGGTGCAAAGCTACGCGGATACGATAAGCAAGCCCGAGACCATTCGGGTGCATGGGTTGCAGTATTTGTTCGAAAACCTCAATCACCAAGACAATTTGTTAATTGTGGATGATGTGTTCAGCTCGGGACAAAATATCGAGGCGGTGATAAGGCGACTAACTCAAAAGTGCAAGCGCAATATGCCGGCCGATGTTCGAATCGCCGTTCCCTATTACAAGCCAGCCAAAAACCAAACAGGCCGGGTTCCAGACTACTATCTACATACCACTGAAAGCTGGTTGGTGCTCCCCTATGAACTTCAGGGCCTGTGTCTAGAGGACATCAAACTACATAAACCCGAGGCGGCGGCTATCCTTAAAACAGCCCTAGGTGCGTCTGAATAGGCTCCTGACCGGACACATCTGGTGACAAGGACTCGAGTATCATCGCTGCGGCCGAACCTGGGCAATTAAGCCTACGACCGCCTTGCAAATTTCCCATAAAAACTCAACGCTTGCTTGCGTCGTAGAAGGTAAGCCAACGCCGGCGCTCCCAAGAGGGCCACGCCAAGTAAACTAAGCACGATTACCATAGGGTTATGCGTGAGTGAAGCAATCCAATCTGCATGCTGATGGCCCGGGTGTGCGAAAGCGGTTAGTGGGAGCACCAAACTTAACAGCAACGATTTCATTTGACCTTCTCCTCCTGCAACGAACTTGATTGTGGTTTTAACATCCCGCGATCTATGATGAAAGCTAAGATCTCTTGTATCCCCTGGCCCGTCTTCATGTTGCTGAAAACAAATGGACGAACTCCACGCATTTTTTTTGCATCGCGTTCCATGACGTCTAAGGAAGCACCAACTAATGGCGCGATATCAACCTTATTAATGACGAGCAAATCGCTTTTCGTGATGCCAGGACCACCTTTACGAGGAATCTTGTCACCTGCACTGACGTCGATTACGTAAATTGTGAGATCAGACAGCTCCGGAGAAAAAGTTGCACTCAGGTTGTCCCCGCCCGATTCGACGATCACCAGCTCGAGGTTCTTGTAACGACTGCTTAAATGATCTATCGCGGCAAGATTCATTGACGCATCCTCGCGAATCGCGGTGTGAGGACATCCACCTGTCTCTACACCCAATATTCGATCTTTCTCGAGAGCATCATGGTTTGTCAGAAATTGAGCATCCTCTTGGGTATAGATATCGTTAGTCACTACAGCCATGTCGTATTTGTCGCGCATCGCTTTGCATAAGAGCAGGGTAAGCGCGGTTTTTCCCGAGCCAACTGGACCACCAATTCCCACACGTAATGTTTGCATCGAATCTCCTATGAGCGAAAAAGTCGTGAGTACTGGGTCTCGTGCTGCGCACTCAATATGGCAAGGTTGGGCGCTGTCGAAAAAGCGGTATCGAGCTTCGTAAGTTTAGATTGGGTTAGACATTCAAGTATTTTTGGCTTTAGGGACATTAACACCTTCTGTAAGACGTTCTGCCCTAGCGGCACAGCCTTCGCCGCAACAGTTATTTGATTTTCCAGCCAGGACCAAAGGAACGCAGTTACTGCCCACTCCTCGGGCACCTTCAATTTTCTCGCAAGCCATCCGTACAGAGCAACGACCGAATTTTCAACGGCGTTAGGAGTATCTATCTCTAGGTTTTCTGCCCACTTCTTCAAAGACGACCCAAGCAATAAATCCTCACTTAGGAGCTCGGCTGTCTCTCTAGATGCAAGGATTTGCTCGTTTACGACTGCCCATGCGTCATTAGTCTCAGCTTGATAGGCCTTTCGTAAGTAGTGGCAATCTAAAGTTTGGAGTGAATCCCTGAGCACGTTATCGCACCAAGTCTGCAGTGACACCGCGCCCGAAACGTGACCTGACTCAATCGCCGCTTCCAAACCCTGACTGAACGCGAATGCGCCAATGGGTAAACTGGGAGAAAACAAATGCAATATGCCCAAAATTGCCCTGTCAGTGTCCATGACGATGCTCGGCGTATTTCCCATAAGCTCCACTTTCAGGATAAAAGGGCCGCTCTACATTTTTGACCGTTAAACCCCAATCCCTGCACATGTTTGCCAGTACGTGATCTGGCTGAAAACGCACAATTAATTCAGCGATCTCGATGGGAGTGTGGCGGTTACCCAAGTGATAACAGGTCTTCGCAAATATGAGTGAGTTATCTGTTGTAGCCTCAACGAGCGGCTCAGGGGCTGCTCGAATAATTACGGTTCTACCGTCTTCGCTTCTTAAACAATCCCCGTCAAGCAACACCGTGCCACGCTTTAAAAATATACCCGCAGATTCACCAGAGTCAGTGACAACTTTGAGTCGACCACGTTTTCGGGAATCGTAATCAAGAGAGATAACGCAGTCGTACGCCTTCCGCTCCTCTATCCTCTGGGTAAATTCAAGCACGCGATTTCCCGCTCAAAATAAAAAATATCTCTGTGCCAAAGGCAATGAGGACGCCGGTTCACAGATCAAGAGCTCACCGTCAGCTCTAACTTCATAAGTCTCTGGATGCACTTCAATTACTGGCTGAGCAGAATTTAGCTTCATATCAGTCTTGGTTACTAAGCGAATATCTCTAACGGCTGATAAATTCCGCTTCGTGTTTTTCATCCATAGATTATCTGTGTCCAACGAAAGTTGAGAGACGAAAGTGGCCGAGAGCGCGGACGCAGATGATCCCATTGACCCAAACATCGGCCTAAAGTGTGTCGGCTGCGGCGTAGGTATGGACGCATTCGGGTCCCCCATAGGCGCGGCTGCGATAAAACCGCTTTTGATAATCAAACTCGGCTTTGTTCCGAAGAAGGCAGGCTTCCAAAGGACGAGGTCTGCCATCTTCCCAATTTCGATTGACCCAACTTCGTGAGAGATCCCGTGCGCGATGGCAGGATTAATGGTGTACTTAGCGATGTATCGCTTCGCCCTGAAGTTATCGTGCCAACTCGGATCTTCTGCTAGTGAACCAAATTGGTCCTTCATCTTGTGGGCGGTTTGCCATGTTCGCGTAATCACCTCTCCAACACGACCCATAGCCTGGGAATCTGACGCAATCATACTAAACGCGCCTTTATCATGAAGAATATCCTCTGCGGCGATAGTCTCCTTTCGAATCCGGCTATCCGCAAACGCAACATCCTCAGGAATATTCGGTGAGAGATGATGACAGACCATCAACATATCTAAATGTTCATCTACAGTATTTACAGTGTAGGGGCGCGTTGGGTTTGTTGAGGAGGGCAGCACGTTTGCCAAACCGGCAGCTTTAATAATGTCAGGCGCATGCCCGCCACCGGCCCCCTCCGTATGGTAAGTGTGGATTGTCCGACCATTAATCGCCTTAATCGTCTCTTCCACGAAACCACTCTCGTTGAGAGTGTCCGTATGAATGGCAACTTGTGTGTCTGTCTCTTCCGCAACAGCAAGGCACGTATCTATGGCTTGGGGCGTGGTACCCCAGTCTTCATGAAGTTTGAGGCCGCAAGCTCCCGCGCGAATTTGCTCGACCAACGGATCGCGCCTACTTGAGTTCCCCTTGCCCAGAAAGCCAAAATTCATGGGTTGATCTTCGATGGCTCGCATCATCATTTCCAAATTGAAATGCCCAGGAGTGCAAGTGGTTGCGTTGGTGCCTGTTGCAGGACCTGTCCCACCTCCAATCATCGTCGTTATGCCACTGGCGAGCGCTTCATCAATCTGTTGGGGACAGATGAAATGAATGTGAGAGTCAATACCTCCCGCGGTTAAGATTTTACCCTCGCCTGCTACAACCTCCGTTGCAGGCCCAATCACCACATTCACACCAGCCTGAATATCAGGATTGCCCGCCTTTCCAATGCCAGCTATCCGACCATGCTTCACGCCCACATCGGCCTTCACTATCGCCGAATAGTCAACGATCAATGTATTGGTTATGACCAGATCCATACATTCCGAATCTGCGGCTTGTGACTGGCCCATTCCGTCACGAATTACCTTGCCGCCACCAAACGTGACCTCCTCACCTGGAACCGCGTGGTCAGATTCTGGGGAAACCCAGAGGTTGGTATCTCCAAGTCGGACTGAGTCACCAACTGTTGGGCCGTAGAGCTCAGAGTACGCTTGCCGTGAAATCTTCATATCTAGCTCTCGATAGCCCCGTTTATCAAACCGCGAAACCCATAAATCTCACGTTTTCCCGCCATCGCTACTAGTTCAACTGTTCGTTGCTGCCCAGGCTCAAACCGCACCGCAGTGCCAGCGGGTATGTTGAGCCGGAACCCTCTTGTGTAGTCACGCTCAAAGGTCAAACAGGGATTCACCTCGAAGAAGTGGTAATGAGAGCCGACTTGGATAGGACGATCTCCAGCGTTTGCAACCAATATTGTCAAGGTTTGCCTACCTTCATTAAGCGTGATTTCGCCCTGTTCAATTTTCATTTCTCCTGGAATCATGGGTTCAGACCCTCCTGTATGGGTTCGTGAACAGTTACCAATTTTGTACCGTCTGGAAACGTGGCTTCTACTTGCACCTCATCTACCATCTCCGCAACCCCCTCCATCACCTGATCTCGGGTGATAATAGTCCTTCCGAGTTGCATTAACTGAGCGACGGTCTTTCCATCGCGAGCCCCTTCCAAAATCTCCATGCTTATCAACGCTACCGCTTCTGGGTAGTTGAGTGGGAGTCCTCTTGCCAAACGGCGCTCGGCTACTAAGCCTGCGGTGAATAACAACAACTTGTCCTTCTCGCGCGGCGTTAAATCCATCTAAGTTCTCCATATACGTGGACTAGCTACAGCCCTATCCACTAGTTTTGGACCGATAGCTGTCCACAATTGCTCAAGTGCGGATTTGGTCTCCTCTTCCACGCCAGACAGGATTCGTAGAGTTATCAGGCATTCTCGAATGGCCGAAACGCCAGAATGGACGTCGAAAGACTTCAACGACTCTCGAGCGACCGACACCACATCGGATGTAGTCCCAGAGTTTTGGGGAAGAACTACAGTCAAAGAGGCGAAACTGACCATACCGTTTAATCCACTGACGGCGTTTACAGTTTGAGGGGTTAGCCTCAAATTCTCTCGAAACAATAGCCGACCCTCCCGGGAAACTCTGAGAGACTGGATTAGCTGTCCATTTTCAAAAGGATGGCCGCCAGCACGCCGTCCAAAAATAAGATGCTCCCAGCCAAAAAATAATGCCCTTGAATCCACATTAACAAAAGTTTCCAGCTCTCCAAATGCTCCGTCAAATACGATCGTATCCTGAGGCAAGTGTGCACAAAAACCGTCGGATGTTACGTCTATATGAGTGCTTGCTCTTTGCGGTATTTGATTGTGGCGAGCCTGATACAACTTTCCTGAAGCAGGAGTTGTAATCAATACCTTGGCCCCCGGATTCACTTTGAATCGCGACTGCAAACTATCTCCCGACACCATACCTCCAGGTGGGTGTAAAACATAGCAATGTGCAAGGTCGCCATCATGAAACAACTTTTGAATTCGCAAGGGGCCCTGATGTGAGAGTCTTACGAGCGCAGTTTTTCCAGCAGCAGTTCTTTGGAAATCACAATCGATACTCGCAGGCCAAACACTAGAATGGCGGCTACAGTCGTCTCCTTTTACGAACTGGCTACGGTCTATGCTGGGGGAGGGAATCATGAGGCATGAAAGGGGTGGTGTTTATACCAATGCTTCGCGATATCCACGCGACGGCAGATCCAGACTTGATCGTGTTGCTCTATGTGGTCGAGGAAGCGCTGCAGCGCGGCGAACCGACCCGGCCGTCCGGCCAACCGGCAGTGCAGGCCAATCGACATCATTTTTGGGGTTTCTTCACCTTCCTTGTATAGCACGTCAAACGCGTCTCTCAAGTAACCGAAAAACTGCTCGCCAGAGTTAAAGCCCTGAGGTGTGGCAAAGCGCATATCGTTGGTATCTAGAGAATAAGGAACCACCAGCAGTGGCTCCTCTTCGCCGCCGTTAGGCAACTCCACTATGGTCCAGAACGGCAAATCATCGCTGTAATTGTCTGAGTCATATAGAAAGCCGCCGTGCTCAACCACCAACGATCGTGTGTTTGGACTGTCACGCCCGGTGTACCAGCCGAGCGGGTGCTCGCCAGTGAGTTCTCGAAAAATCTCAACGGCCTCGCGCATGTGTTCGCGCTCGGTATCTATTTCCATGTTTTGGTAGTGAATCCACTTTAAACCATGACAGGCGATTTCATGTCCAAGACGTTGAAATTCAGATGTTAAGTCCCGGTGACGTTGCAATGCTGTAGCGACCGCAAAGACGGTCAATGGCAGATCACGCCGCTCAAATTCTCTCAGGATACGCCAAACCCCAACCCGTGAGCCGTATTCGTAAATCGACTCCATACTCATGTGGCGATCTTTATAGGGCAGCGCGCCAATGATCTCCGATAAAAATTGCTCTGAGTGCTCGTCGCCATGCAGTACGTTATTCTCACCACCTTCCTCGTAATTCAATACAAACTGAACGGCAATACGGGCGTTATTGGGCCATTCGGCGTGAGGTGGTGTAGGCCCGTAACCAATCAAATCACGGGGGTAATCAGAGTTCATCTGTTGGTTCCTAAATACTATTGAGATCGCTCGCCGCCTAAGCATCAACTAAGCGCGGGATGAGCCACAATGTCCGGCCGCCAAGCCGCCATGACATCATCGCTCAACTGGTTGTGCAATGCCGCAATATTTTCCTTAACCCGCCGTGGCATCTATTTTGTAAGAACTGCGTACAGATACATAGCGGCCCGTGGTGATGAGCCAAGGGCAAATCGACAGCGAAGAGAGAAGGAACTGAAAAAATGGCTGATTGCGGATGCGGACGCAGCCCTACCGGGCAATGTATGGGCTGGCATAACCTATCTGAGGAGGAGTACCAGCAGAAACTGAAAGAGCATCAAGAGAAAGAGGCTGAGAACAACAACGGCGCTAACGAATGAATGCACAGCAGTCCCGGCGTGCCGCTAAATAAGGCTTCGGTAAAAAAGTGAGCCTCCTTCCTGATGCCTGAAGGTCCCGAAATACGTCGAGCCGCCGACAAAATAGAGGCGGTATTGAAAGACAAGACTGTTGAACGGATCCAGTTCGGGCTGCAGCCGCTAAAAAAGTTTTCAAAGGCGCTGACTGGCACCAAGGTGTTGCAATTGGAGACCCGTGGCAAGGCGCTCCTAACCCATTTCGACTCCGGTCATACAATCTACTCCCATAATCAGCTTTACGGTGTTTGGCGCGTCGTGAAGCGCGACACACTGCCTAAGACCAACCGGCAGCTCAGACTAGCTCTACATACTGCGCAGCATAGCGCCCTCCTCTATAGCGCATCAGACATCAGCGTGTGGAAAACAGAGAAGATTGAGGAACATCCGTTTCTGCAGCGGATTGGTCCCGATATTCTAAATCCCGACCTCTCCTGGCGGGAAGTCGCAGAGCGACTGCAGAGCAGGACGTTTGCAGGCAGAGCCCTGAACTCTGTCTATCTGGATCAGGCATTCCTCGCTGGATTAGGTAACTACCTACGGAGCGAGATTTTATTCATTGCGGGTATTCATCCAGCAAGAAAAGCCCGAGAGCTGAGCAAAGGCGAGATCGGCAAGTTGGCCCGCATCACGCTGGATATCAGCCAACGCAGCTATGCGTCACAGGGCGTCACAATCCCGTATCAACAATACAAGGCATTAAAAAAGAAGGGTGTCAGCTACGGTAAAGCTCGTTTCTTTGTCTTCAGCCGTGCCAACCAACCATGCCGGGTGTGCAAAACTAAGATTCAGCGTTCAACCGCCAACTCCCGGCGAATTTATACCTGCGCCACCTGCCAACCCACTGAATGAGCGCGCCCGTCGCAAGATCGCTTTGCCGACTGTTCGTATGGCCGGTGAGGCATGTCCCGCTTCCCCGGCTTTTACTCCTTTTAGGATCCCCCGATGCTGCAATTTCTTTTTTTGATCATTGATGTGGTGATCGTCGTGGCATTCATCGCCGGACCCTGGATCATCCTGACAAAACTCAATGTTCAGTGGCCCAACTGGCTAAAGGACGGAATCGTTGGGGTAATTTTTTTCGTCATTTGGGCGGGCATTGCACTGTATCTAGCCACCCAAACTATTATTTGGCTGGGCTTCGTGCCCTGAGGTAGGACTGCGGTAAGCTCGTAGCATGAGATCTCTTGCACACCCAGTCAGGACTGACCGAACTTGTATGGCTCGCTCAACCGGGCAAACAGGATTTTCGAGTCAATAGCATGTAATTTTGGCGGGGCAGCGGATCGTGTCGACACAATCAGAAGTGGTGTCTCCTCTCCACAGGCCGCTAATATTTCCTTCCCCTGCATTCGCTACATTTCCAAGTCCGTGGCCAAAGATCGATTAACGCAGGATATGCAGTGAAAACTGACTTTTTTGAAATCGGGTCCAGAGGCAGCACGCCGCTTAGAGAGCTGCTGGCCTCGCTCACTACCTTTGCCACTATGGCTTATGTTCTTGCGGTGCACCCCATGATCATGGCGGATGCCGGTATGGACCGGGCCCAAGTCATCACCGTGACGGCCCTGGTGGCCGGATTGGCTTCCATCCTGATTGGCCTTATGGCCAATGTGCCGATCGCGCAGGCGCCTGGCATGGGCTCCAATGGCCTCGTCGCCTACACGCTGGTGCTGGGCATGGGCGTACCCTGGCAGGGAGCCCTAGGACTCGTGTTCTGGAGCGGCGTCTTCTTTCTGCTGCTTACCGTTACCGGCATTCGCAAGATCCTGTTGGACGCCTATCCTAGCGACCTCAAGCGAGCCCTAACCGCCGGTATTGGCCTGTTCATCATGTTCATCGGCCTGAAGTCAGCTGGTATCGTGGTTGCCGCTCCAGAGCCAATTATTTTAGAGCTCGGCAACTTGTCAGAACCCGCTGTACTGCTGGCTCTGGCTGGCATTCCACTCACCGTGGCCCTGCTTGCCTTGGGAGTGCCGGGAGCGATACTGATCGTGATTCTGGCTCTAACGTTTGTCGCCTTCACGATACCCAGCGGCTCTGAGATGCTAGCTGCGCCCCCTGCCCAATGGCTGGCTGCGCCGGCTGCAATCGACCAACTGTGGTTGGCACTGGATCCTGGCTACCTATGGCGGCACCTTGGTGCAGCTTTTCCAGCCTTGCTATCACTCGTGTTCATTGATCTGTTCAGTTCACTGGCTGCCGCCAATGCGGTATGCCAGCGCGCGGGACTCATTGACAATGAAGGCAACATGCTGCGCCCGATGCGGATACTGTCCGCTGACGCCCTGGCCACCGTGGGCGCCTCTCTGGCGGGCACCACCACGACCAATGTTTACGGAGAGTCGGCGGCGGGGGTGGAAAGCGGTGGCCGGACAGGCCTTGTGGCGATTCTGGTGGGCTTGCTGTTCTTGCTGGCCATGTTTACCCATCCGCTGCTCGCCGTAATCCCGCCACAGGCCGTGGCACCAGCGCTGGTCGTGGTTGGCCTGATAATGTTCAGCGAAGCCGCGGATATAGACTTTTCCGATCGGGTTACCGGCGCCTCGGCTGCTTTGACCGTCCTGCTTATGGCACTTACCTCCATCAGCAACGGCATGGCCATTGGGCTCATCGTTTATGTGCTGGCTATGTTTTTGGTCGGACGGCGGCGCTCTGTGCACTGGATGGCTTACCTGCTAGCCTCAAGTTTCGCAATGTATTTCCTGCTGCGTTAGCTTTCCCGCGTAGAAGATCGGCTAAAGACCATGAAGATACCAACCATCAGTTTCGCGTCAGGGGACGCGGTGCGGCTCGCCAATCTGGAGGCCGCTCTTGCTGGTACGGGCTTTATGTCATTAAGCGATACCGGTATCGAGGCATCACAGATCAGCGCTGTATTTGAGGCAAGTCGAAGTTTTTTCCAGGGTTCCGATGAGTTCAAACAGCGCTTCCGTTATCACAGTGCGACAGATAACTTTGGTTACCAATCTGTGGGTATGGAATCACTGGACCCCGACCGTCCACCGGATATTAAGGAAGCGCTGACGGTACGCAACCCCTCGGCACGTCGCGGCGCACACTGGCCATCGGCAGGGCTCCGCGACCTGATACTCGACTTTTACCAGCGCTGCTTGGTCGTGGCCCACAAGCTGCAGAGCGACACCGCGACTTTACTGGACGTACCCCGTGATTACTTTCATTCACGCATCACTGGCGAGAACGTAACACTGAGACTGCTGCACTACCCGCCGATGGCCGCCCGGGAGTCCGGGCAACTTGGTGCCGGCGCGCATACGGACTACGGGTTGCTAACCCTCCTGTTTCAGGACCAGGTAGGTGGTTTGGAGGTCTTGGAGCAGCAAAGCGACATCTGGATACCTGTGGCGCCCCGTGCCGGTGAAATCGTGGTAAACACGGGTGATCTGATGGAACGTTGGACTAACGGCCGCTTCCGCTCCACCCACCACCGGGTGCAACCGCAAAAAGGTACTGGCGACCGCTATTCACTGGCCCTGTTCCTGGACCCGGATGATGCCGTCGAGGTGTCGTGTCTGCCTAGCTGCGTGTCAGCGCGGAATCCTGCCCGCTACCCCCCAACAACGGCCGGAGAACACATTCTCACCAAGTTGCGGGCCAGTCACCGTTGATATCATAGGGGGTATTTATCAATGAATTGGAGGCTCGGGTCGGAATCGAACCGGCGTAGACGGATTTGCAATCCGCTGCATAACCACTCTGCCACCGAGCCAAGGGGCACCGTCTAGAGACGAGTCATGGCGGGGGGCCCCGCCGAGGCCGCGGATTATACACACCCGCCGATCAAATCGGGAAATTGCTGACGATTTTTCGGGGATGACTTCGTCCGGGCAGCCGCTATAGTTGGCGCACCCAAAAGATAATAAGAGACGGATTATGCCTCGCCTGAGAGTTCTTGCCGCTGCACTTGCAGCTACCGCATTGGTGGCACAACCAAACAGCCACGCCAACACTGAAACCTATTCCACCGGCGTGGGGACTGATTACCCCAAGCAGGTGTTCTTCGGTGACCTGCACCTACATTCGAACATTTCCGCTGATGCCCAATCGATGGGCAATCTCCTGCTCACCAGTGCCGACGCGTATCGATTTGCGCGAGGCGAGCAGGTAATGGCTTCCAACGGACTGCCCGCGCGCTTGAAGCGTCCTTTAGATTTCTTGGCCGTCACCGATCACGCGGAATTTATGGGCATATACCGCATGTTCAATCTCCAAGACCCGAGATTGATGGCTACATCACTAGGGCGGGCATGGAGGGATAAATACGGAGAGGGCATCACTAAGGAGACCATGGAACAGGGCCCCATTGAGCAGGGCAATGCCAACCCCATTGTTGAATTCGTCATGAGTATCAATGACCCAAACCCCGAGAGAGATGGGTATCCTGCAGAACTGAAGAACGCGATCTGGACCGACGTGGCGCGCACGGCAGATGAGTTCAACAACCCTGGCATTTTTACGGCATTCAGCGGTTATGAGTGGACGGCAATGTATGCGGGCAACAACCTCCATCGTTGCGTGATCCTCAAGGACGATGCCGACACTGTCAGTCAATGGATCCCCTACTCTGCACAATCCTCGAGCAATCCCGAAGACTTGTGGGCGGCACTATTGGACTACGAACAAACAACGGGAGGGGAGGCACTCTCTATCCCTCACAATGGCAACCTCAGCAACGGCCTCATGTGGGACACCGTCACCTACGATGGCGAGGCAATCAGCAGCGACTACGCGGAGCGGCGCATGCGCTGGGAGCCGATCGCAGAAGTCACGCAGCTCAAAGGAGACAGCGAAACCCACCCCACCCTCTCGCCCGAGGATCCGTTTGCCGACTTCGAGCGCTGGGATGAGTACAACATTACATATACGACAAAAACAACGCCTGACATGTACCCCGGCTCTTATGCACGGTCCGCGCTGCAGCGCGGCCTCTCGTTGGAGAGAAGCGCAGGCGCCAATCCCTATGCGTTTGGCATGATCGGCAGTACCGACGACCACACTTCCCTTGCTACTGCTGAAGAGGACAACTTCTTTGGCAAGTTCGCGAACTCCGAGCCCGGCGTGCGCACTGGCGACTCTCGCATGGCGGGGCTCAACGCCGACTGGGAGTTGGGCGCCTCCGGGCTTGCTGCCGTGTGGGCGCCGCAAAACACTCGCGAAGATCTGTTTGCAAGCATGAAGCGCCGAGAGGTTTACGCCACTACCGGCTCACGCATTGTGCTGCGCTTTTTTGGTGGTTGGGATTACGCACCCGACAGCGTGCACAGCCCCTACTTCGAGACCATCGGTTATCGCGACGGCGTGCCCATGGGCGGTGAGCTCAAGCCCGAGTCAGATGGCGCGCCCACTTTTATGGTTCAGGCCATGAAGGATCCAGACGCTGCCAACCTCGATCAAGTTCAGATCATCAAGGGCTGGATCGACGAACAAGGCGAGACCCATGAGCAGATTTTTTATGTGGCGCTCTCGGATGACCGAAGCGTCGACCCTGAGACAGGGCTGCCGGAGCCGGTGGGGAGCACCGTCGACCTGGAGCAAGTCACCTTCACCAACACCATCGGCGCGGTGCAATTGAGTGCACAGTGGACTGACCCCTACTTTGATGCCGCGCAGGCCGCGTTTTATTACGCGCGAGCCATAGAGATACCCCGGCCCCGCTGGAGCGAGCACGATCGCAAGGCCTTTGGTATGGATTTTAAAGACGCGCCGCGAACCGTTCAGGACCGCGCCTACTCTTCACCCATTTGGTACCGCCCCTGAATCACCCAATCGCGCGCGACTAAGCCGACATAAATGCGCGCCTTTGATCCGCCCTATCCATGCTGTGGATAGGGCAAATTTACGCAGTAAGGCTACCGATCACCGGCAAACGGTGACACAATAGTGAGCAATATAGAACAAACAAAAATTCATCACTTGGGGGGCTTGGTCAAAGACCGAGCAAAGTGAGCGAAGTGAAACCAACTGATATCCGAGACCCGGAGTATTTCCACAAGGTCGTCGATTGCCAGTACGCGTGTCCCGCGCATACACCTGTCCCTGAATATATTCGGCTGATTGCCCAAGAGCGTTATGACGACGCCTACATGGTCAATTGGGAGTCCAATGTGTTCCCGGGCATTCTGGGACGCACCTGCGATCGCCCCTGCGAACCTGCCTGCCGCAGAGGCAGAGTTGAAGAAGAACCCGTAGCCATTTGCCGGCTCAAGCGGGTCGCCGCAGACAACAAAGATTCGATCATCGATCGCTTGCCCAAAATTCCGAAGCGCAAGAACGGCAAGAAAATCGCCCTGATTGGTGGCGGACCTGCTTCGCTCACAGTAGCGCGAGATCTCGCACCGCTGGGCTACCAGCTGGATCTCTACGATGACCAGCCGGCAGGTGGCGGCTTCATGCGTAGCCAGATCCCCTCTTTTCGGCTACCACCCACCGTCCTGGACGAGGAGGTCGACTACATCCTCGACATGGGTATCACAACCCATTTCGAAACCTATGTCGACAGCCTTAAGGGTGTCTTGGACAAAGGCTACGACGCGGTGTTTGTCGGTACCGGCGCGCCCCGCGGGAGCGACCTGGCACTGCCCGGGCGCAATGAGTGCGACAAACACATTCATGTCGGCATTGAGTGGCTCGGCTCGGTCGCCTTCGAGCACATCCACAAAGTCGGCAAGCGCGTCTTGGTGCTCGGTGGCGGTAACACGGCCATGGACTGCTGCCGCACAGCGCGTCGCCTCGGCGGCGAGGACGTGAAGGTCGTGGTGCGATCCGAGTTCGCCAAAATGAAAGCCTCCCCATGGGAGATCGAGGACGCTCAGGCTGAAGATATCCCGATTATCAACAACCACGTGCCTAAGGCCTTCGTTCACGAAGACGGGAAGCTGCTGGGCATGACCTTTGACCAAGTCGAGGTGGTCTATGACGACGCCGGCAAACGCAGTCTGGTGCCCACGGGCGAGGAAGTCCTATTTGAAGCCGATGAGGTGCTGATTGCCATTGGCCAGGACAACGCCTTCCCCTGGATCGAACGCAATCTGGGCATTGAGTTTGGTAAGTGGGACATGCCGCAGGTTGATGAGCGGTCTTTCCAGTCCAGCAACCCCAAGGTGTTCTTTGGCGGTGACGCCGCCTTCGGTCCTGAGAATATTATTACGGCAGTGGCCCATGGCCATCAGGCCGCGGTCTCCATCGATCTGTTCCTATCGGGTAAATCGTTGCAGCAACGGCCGGCACCAGGCGTCAATCTGATCAGCCAGAAAATGGGCGTTCACGAGTGGAGCTACGACAATCTGGTCACGCTCGACCTGCGTCAGAAAGTGCCTCACGTCGATAAAAAGGTCGCGCTCAAAGACCGCAAGGTCGAGGTCGAACTGGGTTTCGATATTGATACCGCCTACCGCGAGGCCGAACGCTGCCTGAACTGCGACGTGCAAACAGTTTTCGATGGCGCCAAATGCATTGAATGCGACGGCTGCACCGATATCTGCCCCACCGACTGCATTAACTTCATCGATAACGCTGAAGAGCCGGTCATGCGCCGCTCACTGCGAGCCCCCACCGGCAACGAAGCACAGGATTTGTATGTATCAGAGCAGCTCGCGCAAACCGAGCGAGTCATGGTCAAAGACGAAAACGTTTGCCTGCACTGCGGCCTCTGCGCCGAACGTTGCCCCACCGGCGCCTGGGACATGCAACGATTCCTCTACTCGGTGACCAAGGCAGGTTAATGATGCAGCCTAAGGAAGCGATCAACGACTTCGTCATCAAGTTTGCCAACGTGAACGGCACTGGCTCTGCGAGTGCCAACGGCATGTTCGCCAAAGCGATCTTCCGCATGGGCATTCCGGTGAGCCCGAGAAACATCTTCCCCTCAAATATTCAGGGGCTGCCCACCTGGTACGAGGTGCGCATCAGTCAGGACGGCTATCTGGGGCGTCGCGGCGGCATCGACATGATGGTCAGCGTGAACCCTCAAAGCTTTGCAAAAGATGTCGGCGAGGTGGAGCCCGGCGGCTACATGCTCTACGACGCCACCAAGCCCCTCGACCTGCGTCATGTGCGCCGCGACATTCATTATCTTGGCATTCCACTGACCGAGATGTGCCTGCGCGAGTATACCGACTCACGACAGCGGCAACTGTTCAAGAACGTGATATACGTGGGCGCGCTGTCGGCGCTGCTCAATATCGACTTTGCGATTCTAAAGGATTTGGTTGGCGAGCAGTTTAAGGGCAAAGAGAAACTCATTACCCCGAATATTCATGCTTTGGAGATGGGTCACCAGTATGCCTCAACCCATTTTGAGTGCCCTTTGGGGATTCACCTGAAAGCCGGCGAGAAAACGCCCAAGCATATACAGGAGTTTGATCAGATCCTGATGGACGGCAATACCGCGACCGCACTGGGCGCGGTTTACGCTGGAGCAACTGTTGCCGCCTGGTATCCCATCACCCCGTCGACCTCGGTCGTGGATGCCTTTGAAAAATACTGCCGTCGCTTGCGTATCGATCCGGGCACGGGCAAAAAGAACTACGCGATCGTCCAAGCGGAAGACGAGCTCTCTGCCATGGGCATGGTCATTGGGGCCAACTGGAACGGCGCCCGCGCCTTTACCGCAACTAGCGGCCCGGGCGTGTCACTGATGAGCGAGTTTCTAGGCCTCGCCTACTTTGCCGAGGTGCCCGCAGTCCTTGTCGACGTGCAGCGCGCCGGCCCTTCCACAGGCATGCCTACCCGCACCCAGCAATCGGACATTCTCGCGGCGGCTTATGCCTCCCATGGTGATACCAAGCACGTACTGTTCTTTCCGGCCACGCCTGCGGAATGCTTCAGCATGACAGTGGAAGCTTTTGATCTAGCCGAGCGGCTGCAAACACCGATCATCATCATGAGTGACCTTGATCTCGGCATGAACGAGTGGATGTCACCACCGCTGGAGTTCGACGACAGCTACCGATATGACCGCGGCAAAGTGCTGAGCGGTGAGCATCTCGAGGCTATGACTGAGCGCTTCGGGCGATACCTCGACGTCGACGGTGATGGCATCCCCTACCGCACCTACCCAGGCGCGCACCCCACAAAGGGCGCCTACTTCACCCGGGGCAGCTCCCGAGACGAGTACGCAGCCTATACGGAAGACGGCGATGTTTATGTCCGGAATATGAACCGGTTGCTGAAAAAATTCGAAACCGCCAAGTCGTTGGTCCCCGAGCCGAAAATCAAGCCCGCGGCAGAGCCCACCAAAGATGCTTTACTCTTTTTTGGCACGACGGCGTCTCCCGCTTACGAGGCGCTCGAGACGCTGGAGAAAGAAGGCATTCACCTCGACACGCTCCGCCTGCGCTCCTTCCCCTTCACCCACGAGGTGGAGGACTTTATCGAGGCGCACGATCGCATCTTTGTTATTGAGCAGAACCGTGACGGCCAGATGCGCCGCCTGTTGCTGAATGAGACTAATGTAGAAGCCAATGCCAAACTGATTTCCGTAGTGGAGTACGACGGCCTACCCGTGACCGCCCGAAAGATCGCCAGCGTGATACGCGGCGCGATGGGCATTAACAACGTCACACCTTTTGTGCCGAAGGAAAAGGAACTAGCTTCATGACCTACGCAAAACCTGCCTTCAGGCACCCCGACGCCAAGACCAATGATGCGGGCTGCACCCGTCGTGACTACGAGGGAGGCCTTTCCACGCTCTGCGCTGGATGCGGCCACGACTCCATTAGCGCTGCGATCATCGACGCCTGCTTTGAGCTGTCTATTGAACCCCACCGGGTCGCAAAACTCTCCGGTATCGGCTGCTCGTCCAAAACACCGGCCTACTTTCTCAGCGGCTCGCACAGCTTCAACAGCGTGCATGGGCGCATGCCTTCTGTGGCTACCGGCGCCAATCTCGCCAACCGCGATCTGATTTATATCGGCGTATCGGGCGACGGCGATACGGCCTCGATTGGCATGGGCCAGTTTGCACATGTGATGCGCCGCAACCTGAACATGACCTACATCGTCGAGAACAATGGCTGCTACGGACTCACCAAGGGCCAGGACTCCGCGACGATGGACACCGACTCTATCAGCAAGAAAGGTGACATCAATCCCTACATGCCGATTGATTTGGTGCGCGTGGGTATTGAGGTCGGTGCGACTTTTGTTGGCCGCAGCTTCTCAGGCGACAAGGCGCAGCTCGTGCCGCTCATCAAAGCGGCAATCAGCCATCGTGGCTTCGCCCTACTCGATGTCATCTCACCTTGCGTGACCTTCAACAATCACCAGGGCTCGACCAAGAGCTATGCGAGCTTCCGCGAGCACAATGACGCCATGCCTGTGGACTTCATTCCCCGAAGGGAAGCCATCACCACCAGCTACGACGCAGGAATGGTGCACGAAGTCTGCATGCACGATGGTTCAGTGCTGCGGCTTCAAAAGGTGAATGAAGAGTACGACATCGAAGACCCACAATCGGCGCTGGAGGCCATTGCCTACCACGCCAAAGAAGAACGTATCCTGACCGGTTTGCTGTACATCAATCGCGACAGCGAAGAGCTGCATGACGTGCTGCAAACCGCGACCAGACCTTTGAACAGAATGAGCCAGCGTGAGTTGTGCCCAGGATCGCGCTTCCTTGACAGCATTAACGCGGGCCTGCGCTGACCGCTTCCTGAAAACGCCTTAGAGACCGCTGAAGCATCTGTAAGTATCGCTCTCAGATTTTTAAGGCCTTCCGCATAAAAGAATTCGACATAAGCAGGGTCGTAGAAAAGTACGCCAACACCAAGGTAGGTTTCTCGTTGCACAACCAGTGTCCCCTCTTTTGCGGGCTCAATTAACCGCTCGTGATGAGCGGTGGGGATCCAGGCCACACCCGCTGATTGCTGGATACTCTGATACTCGAGCATGGCATCTACAGTGACCGTGATCTGGCTCTGTGCTCCATAGTCGAGCATCATATCCAGCGCCAACTAACTCCCGGCCGCATATCTCCGCTTACCCCGACACCAATAGGGTTCCAACCAGCGTAGTTGGCGATGTTTATGAAAACTGCCCATACGGCTTTTGGGGGTGCTTCTCTAAGGAGTCTGGCTTCGACGGATTTCCGAGGTAGCCAAATCAAAGCCACAACAATAACTAAACCTCTCACAATCAGTGACTTGGCCGAGAAAATATCCACCGCTTACTGAATGATCGCTTGGAGCCACTTGGCCGATGGCACGAGTGACAGAGTGGAGCGGGAAACGAGGTTCGAACTCGCGACCTCAACCTTGGCAAGGTTGCGCTCTTCCAACTGAGCTATTCCCGCATAGTTTTGATTCTAGACCCGCGGTGGCCAGCGTCAACTGTCGGCTGATTGCGCTCCTTCCTTGAGGGTGGTCAGAAACGCCCGAAAATAAAGAATCATCGACCACAGCGTCAGGATAACGGCCAAGGCAAGCAAAAATAAGCCTAGAAGCCGAATCTCCTCCACCGCCGGCCAGGACGGATACCAGATCAGGACGGGAATCGCCGTCATCTGAACACCGGTTTTCACCTTAGCAATGCCGCTCACTGCCACCGAGGCCCGCTTACCCAGCTGCGCCATCCACTCCCGCAGCGCACTGATTACGATCTCGCGACCAATCACCACCATGCCGGCCAGCGTGATAAAGATATTGTCCATGCGGTGCATGAGCAGAATGAGCGCCACGGTTACCAGTAGCTTATCGGCCACGGGGTCGAGAAAAGCTCCAAACTGAGAGGTCTGGCCCATGCGCCGGGCCACCCAACCATCAAACCAGTCGGTCACAGCCGCCACAATAAAGACCACAGCGGCGCCCACAGTGGAGATAGGCTGCGGCAGGTAATAGCAAACCACCATCAAAGGTATCGCCACGATCCGCAGTCCCGTCAGCATATTGGGCAAGTTTTGCGGCAAGGCCTTACTCCCGCTATGGAATACCTGAGTTTGACACAGCCAGGGGGCGCTGTGCTCAGTCGTTCACCGTATGAAGATGGTCGTAGATAGCTCGCGCAACGGCATCACTGATGCCCTTGATTTTGGAGAGCTCCTCCACGCTCGCGTTCTCGATCGCTTTGGCGCTACCGAAATGCCGGAGCAATTCGCGGCGGCGTTTGGCTCCCACCCCAGGAATATCCTCTAACAGGGACTGCTTGCGCGCCTTGGCCCGCTGGCCGCGATGCCCACTGATTGCAAAACGATGCGCCTCGTCACGAATCTGCTGGATCAAATGTAGTCCGGGATGATCACCCCTGAGCCGCATTTCTGCGCCAGAGTCGGCGTCGACCAGCGTCTCGAACCCCGCCTTGCGGGTGGTGCCCTTTGCCACGCCTACCACTTTAACACTGGAGATATCGTAGGTCGCGAGTACCTGCCGTGCCTGACTCACTTGCCCTTTTCCGCCGTCGATAAACAAAATATCCGGCAGCTGTCCTTCCCCGTTGGCGAGTCGCTTATAGCGTCGCTCCAGAGCTTGCTGCATGGCGGCGTAGTCGTCGCCCGCGGCAATATCTTTGATGTTGAACTTGCGATAATCCGACTTGCGCGCGCCGCTCCCATCAAATACCACACAGGAGGCTACCGTGGCCTCACCCATGCTGTGACTAATATCAAAACACTCCATGCGGGTCGGTATGGTCTCGAGATCCAACGCACGGCGCAGTGACTCCAACCTGCCCGCCATGGTCTGCTTGCCCGCAAGGAAAGAGCGTAGATTGTTCTGCGCGTTCTGCTCGGCCATCTGTAACCAGCGCGAGCGCGCGTCGCGGACCTTGTCTTTGATCACCACCTTACGCCCCGATTCGGCTCCCAGTGCCTCCTCTAGTAGCGCACCATCTGTCATCGTGTGGCTGGTCACGATCTCCTGGGGAATCTGCTGCTGTCCCGAGAGGTAAAACTGGGGCAAAAAAGCTTCAAGAATGGCCTCAGAGGGCTCATCGAGGCGAATCTGGGGATAGTAGCTGCGGCTCCCTAACACCCGGGCCTCGCGCACAAACAACACCTGCACGCAGGCATGGCCGTGCTCGGTGAACACCGCCATCAAGTCCAAATCGCCATGGGTGCCTTCAATATTCTGGGTGGCCTGAACGTTCTGCAGTTGGCTAATCTGGTCACGAATGTCGGCCGCCTTCTCATACTCGAGGGCAGCTGCCGCCGACTCCATGTCATCGGCCAGTCGTGTCAAGAGATTTTGGGAGCGACCATTCAAAAAGAGCACCGTCTTATCGAGTTGCTCCTGATACTCCTCATCCGCCACCAAACCAACACAGGGCCCCGAGCAGCGTCCGATCTGGTACTGCAGGCAGGGACGGGAACGGTTGCGGAAATAGCTGTCGCGGCACTGCCTGACCTTGAAAACCTTCTGCATCAAATGCAGTGTGGAGCGCACCGCGCCCGCGCTGGGGTACGGGCCAAAATACTCTCCCTTCCGCCGCTTGGTACCCCGGTGAAAACTCAGCCGCGGCCACCGATCCTCGGATGAGAGGTAGATGTAGGGGTAGGACTTATCGTCCTTCAATAAAATGTTGTAGGGCGGACGGTACTGCTTAATCAGGTTGTGCTCGAGCAGCAGTGCATCGCGCTCGGTGGTGGTCACCGTGACCTCGATGTTGGCAATGCGCGCCACCAACGCCATCGTTTTGGCAGAAAGACCCGATGCACGGAAGTAACTGGCCACCCGATTTTTGAGGTTCTTGGCCTTGCCGACGTAGAGCAGTTCGCCGGAGTCATCGAACATTTGATAAACGCCTGGCCAGGTGGTCAGCTGCGAGAGATAGGATTCTGGGTCGAAATCTGTCATGCCGGCAACGCTTATCCCGCAGCACCCATAACACGTGGCTCGAGCTCCAGCGACACGCTGTAGGCGTCTTTCACGCTGGCGGCGATATCCTCGGCCAGCGCCAGCCAAGGCGCCGCCGACCGCGCGCCACAGCCTTCCAATACCAGCGCGTGGTCCTCCGAGACTTTCACGCCATCCCGCTCCTCTCCCCGCCAGCCCAACTGGTCGATCAGCCACGCGGCCGAGATTTTTACTGCATCGTTACGCGCGGGATACACCGGCACCTCAGGAAAGCTTTGTCGCAAAATGTCGATATCTTGCTTCAAAATGACAGGATTCTTAAAGAAGCTGCCGACATTTGGCGTGATCAACGGATCAGGCAACCGCTCACGACGAATACTGATCACCGCCGCTAAAACCGCATCATGGGTGAGTTCCGCCTCGCTAAGACGCACTCGCAACGTGGGGTAACTGGCCTCAACCAGCGCCTCACGATCCAAAAGGAAGTCGACCTCGGTAATGATCCACGGTACCCCCGCCTCGTGCTTAAAGACGCTGTCACGGTAGCGAAATTCACAGTCCTCGCGGGACAAACAGCTGCGCTCACCGGTTTGCCGATGAATCACATGAACCGCCTCGATGTGCTCGGCCACCTCGACACCATACGCACCGATATTTTGTATCGGCGCTCCACCTACCGACCCGGGAATCAACGCCAGATTGGCGAGGCCATGAAAACCCTGGTGATGGCACCACACAACAAAATCATGCCAGGACTCCCCGGCGCCGACCCTGATCAACACTTTGGTGCCGTCCTCGCTAAGCACTTCGCGGCCCTTGATGGCCATCAGCAGTGTTGTGCCAGGCAAATAATCGCAAAGAATCACATTACTCCCGCCACCCAGCACATGGGGCACTGCGATCTCGTCCAGCGCGGCGATCTCTACCCGTAACTGGTCTGACGAAGTGACGGTGACCAGATTCTCTGCCGTGGAGCGGAGTTGCAGCGTGTTGAGCGCAATCAGGTCAGCACCTGCCGTCACAGTCTTATTGCTCCTCGCCCATTAACGCGCGCACCGCAGCGAGATCAGACTCGGTATCGACCCCCGCAGGCACCGCCTCGGGCGCCAACTCAATCTGGATATGCGCGTCGTGGGCCAATGCACGCAGTTGCTCCAGCGACTCGCTTTGCTCTGCCGCCGCCCGAGGCCATCCTACAAAAGTGTTGAGAAAGCCTGCCCGGTAGGCGTAAAGCCCGATGTGCCTGAACAAGGGTGCCGGCATTCCGCCTTCCCGACGAAAAGGAATCGCCGAGCGCGAAAAATAGAGCGCTCTGCCTGTTTCGCTAGCCACCACTTTCACTACTGATTGCTGCTCAGCGTCTGCAAGCGCCAGTGGCTCCATCAGCGTCGCCATGTCAGCGCCTCCCGTCTCATTAAGCATTGCCGCGACACGTTGAATATTAGCTACCGGCATCAGCGGCTCATCGCCCTGCACATTGACGACAATGGTATCTCCTCTCCATCCCAGCTGATCCACTGCCTCGGCGAGCCGATCGGTCCCCGAAGCGTGATCCACGCGCGTCATGGCGACCTGTGCCCCCCGACTGCTCATTTCATCGGCGATACGTTCATCATCAGTGGCGACAACCACCTGCTCTGCACCTGCCTGCATAGCCCGCTCCCACACCCAGGCCACCATCGGTTTGTCCGCGATGGGCAATAACGCCTTACCCGGGAGCCGAGTGGAATCAAAACGGGCGGGAATGACAATATTGAACATCGCGGTGTTACGCCTCAACAAATCGTACTGGCGGCAAAAGCGCCGTCAGCCGTGTCAGCAATGATGGCGGCAATGCCACCTCGATGGCTACCACCCAGACGCGAGGGTCGTTGCACTCGGGCCACTTTACCGCGTCCTTCGCGGTAATCAGCACTATTTGTTCGCCCAGGCGATCGAGATGCGCTTGCGTCATCGCTTCGTGATCGCCCAGAGTCTCTGCCTCTATCGTCAGCCCCTCCCCTCTGAGCATTTGGAAGTACTGCGTGGGCTGCCCCAAGCCCGTCACGGCAACAACGGATTGGTTGCGCCACTCGGCGACACACTCAGACCACGGTACCTGCCGACCGGATGCCAAATGCTGAGCACCTGAAGGTTGATAACTGAAGCCGCGATCAGGGTCGCTGCTGTTTCGCTCGAGTACCACGTCGACGTCCGCGAGGCGGCTGACAGGCTCTCGCAAAGGACCCGCTGGCAGTAGTCGACCGTTACCCAGGCCTCGTTCCGCATCGAGCACGAGTAATTCGATGTCGCGTGGCATGGGATAATGCTGAAGGCCATCATCCGAGAGCACCACATCCACCGCACCCTGATCCACCAGCACATCCAGCGCCCGCTTTCGGTCAGCGCACACCACGACTGGCACGCCCAGCGCTTCTCGAATCAATAGCGGCTCATCACCCACAACCGCCGCGGTATCCGCCTCTGTGAAGATATGGGGGTCAGGGCCATGCGCACCGCCATAGCCACGGCTTACCACACCCACGCGATAGCCCTGCTCCGCCAGCCATTTTCCAACGCCAATCAGCACGGGAGTCTTGCCCGTGCCACCCGCGGTCAAACCACCAACCACGATTACGGTAATGCCATCGGGGCTGCTGCCCTTGGATGCGGCCTTCTGACGGCGGCGATAAATCGCCCACCGCACTGGCCAAGTCAGGGGAATCAGGCACCAGGACAAAAGACTGTCGCCGTACCAGATGCGACTCAGCAGGCGCTCCAGTGCGCTCTGCGCAGTGCTCATGAGGCAGCGAAGCCCTGCTGATAAAGATTGGCGTACAGCCCGCCCTCTGCCATGAGTTCAGCGTGGGTTCCTGTAGCGACAATGCGTCCCTCGTCCATGACCACAATCATGTCAGCCCGCTCTACCGTAGATAGCCGGTGCGCGATAACCAAGGTTGTGCGCCCGGCCGAGACACCCTCAAGCGACGCCTGAATGGCGGCTTCCGACTCATTATCGAGTGCTGAGGTGGCCTCATCGAGAAGGAGTACAGGGGCATCCTTCAAGACAGCCCGCGCTATAGCAAGGCGCTGCTTTTGCCCCCCTGATAAACCGCTGCCGCCATCACCCAACATGGCGTCCAGTCCGCCGGGCATCGCATCAACAAATGACGCCGCCTGCGCGGTCTCCAGGGCTTTGCTCAGCGCCTCATCGGTTACCGTGTCCAGCTGGCCAAAGGCAACGTTGGCCCGCACCGTATCGCTAAACAGCACGACGCGCTGGGATACCAAGCCGAACTGCCGGCGATAATCGTCGAGCTTGAAATCTGCAATCGGCTGATCATCCAATGTGATGCTGCCAGCGCTCGGCGCATAAAAACGACACAGTAGATGCATGAGGCTGGTCTTGCCGGCACCGGAGCGCCCGACAAAAGCCACCATTTTCCCTGCAGGGATCTGCAGGCTGATATCTGTGAGCACCGGCTGCTCTGCCCCGGGATACGTGAAGCTCACCTGATCCAGCCCAATGGCACCCTGGGTGCGCTCAAGTGGCAGTTGCCCGTGATCGGGCTCGGGCTCAGCGTCAATTTGGGCGAATAGATCCTCAGCTGCTGCAAGGCCTCGCTGAATGATGCTTTGCACGTTGGTCAGGGTACGAATGGGCTTGCCCAACTGGGTCGCCGCGGCAATAAACGCCACCAACGAACCCGCAGAAAAACCGGCTAGAATCTTAGGGTCCAGCGCAAACCAGAACAGCGCCGCCAGCGCCAGCGCCAACAGCACCTGCGCGATTGGTGTCGACACCGCTTGCACAAAGGCGAGCTTCAGGCTCTGCACCCGATTAAATTGGCTTGCAGCATGGAAGCGCTCGCTTTGCTGCTCGGTGGCAGAAAACATTCGAAGCTCGTCAAACGCGTGCATGCTCTCGTTACTGAGCTGGGTCACCTCACCCATGGAATCCTGTATACGCCGGCTGTAGCGCCGAAAGTGCCGACCCACCGCTACCACCACGCCGGCAATCGCCGGAGTGATCGCGAAGAACACGAGGGTTAGCTTCCAGTTGAGGTAGAGCATGTAGCTGATCAGCGCCAAGACTGTCAGCCCGTCTCGCAAAATGGTTTTGAGCGCCTCGGATGAGGCGCCACTGACCTGCTCCACATTAAAAGTCAGCTTGGAAACCAGCTCGCCATGCGTGTGGCCGTCAATAAATTGCTTCGGCACGCGAATCAGCGCGTCGAAGACCTGCGTGCGCAGTCGGTGAACCACCCCACGCGCAACAATGTTCATAAAGTAGTTGCCAAAGAAATAGCCGCTTGCGCGAATCACCGCCAGCACAACGGCCGCAACAGGCACGGCAATCCGCGCATATTCAACGGGACCCATATCCCCCGGCGGCCAAAACCAGTGCGCCGCATTCGACACAAAGCCCATACTGATCTGGGAATTCTCGCCCAGCGAATCCAATAAAAATTGGGTGAGGTCCGCCAGCAGCACGTTGGCAACGGAGTAAATCAGAAAGCCCAGAATACTCAGCAAAAAGGCGCCACCGTGTCGCGCCACGTAGGCCAGAAGGCGGCGATACAAGGCCCAGTCGCTCTGCTTTCCTGTCTCTGTTTTCACTTTCGCTGCCTAACGCGTGTTTTCAGTCGCAATAGTGAGGCGCGTGATATTGAGCTGCGCTGCCACATTCATTGCAGTCACCACATACTGATGTGGGGTCATGGCGTCGGCTGACAAGGTAACCAGAATGTCAGTATTGCCGCTCAACCGCTCCCCAATAGCTGCCGACAGGCCATGCGCGTCGTTGGGCACGGGCTCTCCATCCAGCGTCATGTTCCCCGCCTCATCGACAACCAGTAGCACCGCGGTATCGGCACTCGCCGGGGCTCCTTCCGCCTCGGGTAAATCGACCACGAGCTGGGTGAGCTCGGAGAAACTGGTCGAGACCATAAAAAAAATCAGTAATAAAAAGACGACGTCGATCAGCGGCGTCAAATTGATAGAAACCTCGGGCCGGCGCAGCTGTCGAAACTTCACAGATCGTATTCCGTCTTCTGGTTACTGTGCAGCGCATCGACCAGCTTGATCGCCTCGCGCTCCAGATCGACCACAATCGACTCAATCCACGCGGTGTAATGCCGGTGCATGACCAGTGAGGGGATCGCCACCGCCAGGCCCGCTGCTGTGGTCAGCAGCGCCTCAGAAATGCCGCCGGCCAATGCGTTTGCGTTACCGGTGCCATGGGTGGTGATCTCGGTGAATACGCTGATCATCCCCACCACCGTACCCAACAGACCCATCAAAGGTGTTACCGCCGCAATTGTGCCCAACGCGTTGAGATAACGCTCGAGGCGATGAATCACATGCGATGCCGCCTCACGAATGCTCTCGCGCATCGTCTCACGGCCCTGATGTCGATTGGCTAGGCCCGCTGCGAGAATGGCGCCCAGCGGTGAGCCTTGGCGAAGGGCTTTGAGTTTCTGAGCGTCAAGCCCCTCGCCTCGCAGTTGCTGCCAGACGGTGGCGAGCAGGTGCGGTGGAGCAATCCGCTGCTTGTTCAGCGCAAAATGTCGCTCAATACAGATCGCCAGGGCCAACACGGAGCACAACACAATAAAAGGCATGACCCAGCCGCCCGCGGCCAACACTTGATACACAAAGAGCCCTCCCTCGGAGAGCCTGAGTATACCTAGCCCCCAAGGTCAGCCCCAGACAGGGTTTTGGCAGGTATTTACGGCATTATTAAGAGCCAAAACGAGGTGTCAGAAGCCCCCTATGCGCACCGCGGGGGCAGACGGCCGGAATGAGTGATATGAAACCCTAGCGCCCACTTAGGATGGTCTAGCTGGACTTGGGTTGGAACATCAGAACCAACCAATACAAGCACAAACGGGACTTAGGATTTGCTTCCCTCAATCGGCACAAGTTATTGGTCAAATCCTGTAGCCAAGCGATTATGATACGCCACGTTATTCATGACTTCGGCCACTAGCGGGATGCTCAAAAAACGCCTCAGGAAATGGATTCCGACGCCAGGCAAGGTGCGTCAGAGTCGCTCATTGAGGATTTTTGGTAGCTGGGTTGAGGACAGCAATCTCTGGCAACTAAGCCGACACACTACCGCCAAGGCTTTTGGCATCGGCCTGTACTGCGCCATGCTGCCCGTGCCGGGACAAATGATCATCTCGGTGGCACTGGCTATCGTGTTTACCGCCAACGTGCCGCTGAGCTTCTCACTGATCTTTATCACTAACCCACTCACCATGCCCGCGATCTACTTCGCCGCCTATGAGCTGGGTGCATGGATTTTGGGTAAGGAGCCGCTCGATATCGAATTTGAGGCTTCATGGACCTGGTTTGTGCAAAGCCTCGACGAGATCTGGTGGCCGCTACTGGTCGGCTCACAGTTGATGGGCGTTATACTGGGGGTAATGGGCTACTGGATGATTGATACGATGTGGCGCAATGCAGTTCGGCGCCAGTGGCATGCGCGGCGCAGACGTCGTCAGTGAGCAAGGGTCTCAGCTACAGGTAATGACGCCGCGCGGAGTGCGGGTAGCGTTGCCGCCAGCACAGAGAGCCCGATAGCGATGCTCGCAGTCGTCGCGGCATCCTGCCAGCGAATATCAACCGGTATGAACGCCAGGGGGTACACGTCAGTCTGCAGGAGCGGTGCTCCCAACCACTGCTCGAGCAACACGGCCAAATCCGGTGCGTTGATCGCAAGTAAATGGCCCAAGGCTACACCCACTGCGGCCCCCACGACACCAATCAAGCCACCCTGCAGAAAAAATACAGCGGTGATATCGGCGCGCCTGCCACCCATGGCCATTAGCATCGCCACTGCCTTGCGTCGGTCCGTCACCACCAGCATCAAGGAAGACACCACATTAAATGCAGCCACAAAAATCACGATAAAGAGAATCAACCCGATCAGATCCCGCGACAGCTGAATAGCCGTATACAAATTGCCGTGGGTGGCTCGCCAATCGGTCACCCGTACCTCCGAAGACAACATTTGGGCGATCTCCCAGCGCCATCGGGTGGCGGCGAACACGTCCGCTAGCTGTACCGCAACACCCCGGCGAACACTGGCCCCTACTGCCAACGTCTCCAGCGCATCAACATGCACCAAGGCCACGACCTCATCAAGCTCGGTCCCAGATGACAGCACGGCGCTCAGTTGCAGGCTGAGCGGCTGGTACGCCGCCTGATTTTCCTCGGGCAAAATAAACGTCACCCAATCGCCCACGCTTAAATTCAAGCGCTTAGCCATCGAGGCACCCAGCACCAGCGATCCTGGGTGCCAATCAGTCATACTGGGCATCAAAAGCGATGCGTATGGTGCTACCGCAGACCGCTCAAGGCCGGTAAGCTGCGCCGCTGACACCGTCTGCCCCCGCATCAACAGCGCCTCTGCGAGGATAAAGGGTCTGCTTGAGGCAACGTCGGGATCCTGCTCTAGGGTTTCAATAAGGTCCTCTAGAGGCTGTGGGTCACCCGCGCTGGTTAGTTGAACGTGAGGCAGGAGCGACAGTATCCGCTCGCGCATCTCACGCTCAAACCCGTTCATTACCGACTGCACCGCCAGCAGCAGCGCAATAGCAAGTGCCATTCCAACAATCGATACGCGGGATAAAAAAGCAGACAAGCCCTTTCCGGGATCCAGCGTCTGACGCAGCGCGATACTCCAGCGTAACGACCAGGGCACTAGCGCGCCTCCAGTCGACCGTTCGCGAGAGTCAGCTGCCGATCCATGCGCTGGGCGATTGCCGGGTCATGGGTAACCACGACAAAGGCGGTATCGCGATCACGGAGCGCTCTCATGGCGGCTAGCACATGCTCGGCCGTATCCGGGTCTAAATTGCCCGTGGGTTCATCCATCAGCACACAGGCGGGTTCGTTCACTAACGCTCGTGCAATCGCCACCCGCTGACGCTCGCCGCCTGACAGCGCCGACGGTCGATGGTTCAGACGCTCTGCCAGGCCCAATTGCTCAAGCAATGTCTTCGCCTTTACTTCGGCCTCCTGCTTTGGGGCACCACCAATCCTTGCCGGCATGGCCACGCTCTCGAGTGCCGTGAACTCGGGTAACAGGTGGTGCATCTGAAACACAAAACCCAGTCGTTGATTCCGCCACTGACTCCGCTCGGCTTCCGACATATCGGAGAGCGACTCTCCGGCGACTGACACGTAACCCGCACTCGGTGTATCCAAGCCGCCCAGCAAGTTCAGCAAAGTGGATTTACCTGCACCCGAGGTGCCCACAACAGCTAACCACTCACCCGCCGACACCGACAGTGCCAGGTCATTCAGCACGACGATCTCTCGCCGGGCGTCATGATAGGTTTTACCCAGACCCACAGCCTCGAGTACGCCGCGATCAGACATAGTTGAGAACCTCGGCGGGCGGCACCTGCGCTGCCCGCCACGCGGGATAGACGCTGGCCAGCAGGCTCAGCACAAATGCCACCGCCACCACCGCCAACACATCTCCCCACAGTAACGTGGACGGCAAACCACCGATGTAATATACGGCGGGGTCAAACAGCACCAGACCAAAAGCCTGTTCTGCCCACAGTGAAAGATCAGAGATTGTGGTCGCCAGCGTCACGCCTGCAACCGCCCCGAGCGAGATACCCAGTAGCGCCAGCAGGAGCCCGTGCCCCAAAAACACCACCAGCAACGTCTTGGCAGGCAAACCGAGCACCTGAAGAATCGCAATGTCGCCGCGCTTTTCCGTCACCGACATGGTCAAGGTCGAGATCAGATTAAATGCTGCAACCAGTATGACGGAAGTCAGCAATATCCCGACCGTGACCTTCTCCATTTTGATCGCTGCAAAGAGCGAGCCCTGGGAGCTGCGCCAGTCGAGGATTTTGGTCGACGCTTCAACCCGTGGACGAATGGCGGCACTCACCTTCGGTACCGTCTCGCGATCGCGGAGTCGCAATTGAATACCTTGCGTGCCCGCGGGTCCCAACAGCTTGCGCGCCGTGGCCTCTGCAACGTAAGCCACCTGAGCATCTGGTGGCGCACCGACAGCAAATGTCCCAACCACCCGAAGCGATCGGCTCTTGGGAAATACCCCCATCGGACTCACCGTCAATCGCGGCAGCAGGATATCCACATTGTCGCCGGGCAAAACCCGCAAAAGCCTTGCTAAATCAGCACCTAGGATGATGGAAAAAGGTTGGCGCTCAAGCTCCTGCAGGTCGCCAAAGGTGATATGCGAGTCGAGATCGATCACATCACGTAACCCCGACTCGGGCGCGCCCACTACCTGAACACCTCGACTATGCCCTGCGTGGCGCAGGAGCGCCGTGCCCTGATGGAAAGGGGTCGCCGCGACCACGGCAGACTGCTCGGTCGCGGCCATCAGCAGCTCAGTGAGCGCCGCCTCACTTGCGTCCGCGGGCTCGAGGACCATATCCGGCGTTACGGTGAGTAAGCGCTGCTGCAGCTCGTCACCAAAACCATTCATGACCGACAGCACGGTAATGAGCGCCGCGACACCCAGCAGCATCCCCAGCAGTGAAGCGAGCGCGACGAACCGGGTGAAGCGGCGTTGTCCGCCACCCAGCGTAAAACGAAGAATCAAATCCCAGGAGAGCGGCATAGGGCTCGCAGCCGGTTCAGGTTCGCCAGAGAGCGATCCCTCGAGGCTCAGCGACCGTCCTGATTCGCGTCATATTGCCTCACCGGCACTGGCTCCATATTGCTTTCGCACCGTTGGGGGTCACCGCCACAGATCTCGCATTCCTGATCGATGCCGACTGCGCCAAGGCCACCACAGGATCCTTTAATGGGCGCTCGACCAAAAATCACGCCAACCGCCATTGCGGCCACGATCGCTATAAACACCAACAATGCGAGTACAAATGTCATGCTTCATTCTCCCGGTCGTGGCGCTTCATGAGCCCCCCTCAGCCAACCATTGTGCCATGGCCGTGCTAGAAAACACCTCCAGCGTGTCGCCGGCACGCTTGAGTAGATAGACCGCGAGGCCACGTTCCTCAGCGAGCACCATGGCCTCAGCGGAGCCCATGACCGTCAGCGCCGTAGCCCATGCGTCCGCCATCATTGCAGAGCCGTGTACCACTGTCACGGACACCACGTCATGCCGAATCGGATAACCAGTGCGTGGGTCAATCAGGTGAGAATACCGCTGCCCGTCACGCTCAAAGAAATTACGATAATCGCCCGAGGTGGCGATTCCCGAGTCCGACACTGCCAGGGCCGCCTGAATACCACCGCGCGCATCGGCTTCCGGTCGCTCCACCGCGATCCGCCATGCGTCTCCCCGCGGGCTAGCACCCTGTACTCTGACCTCGCCGCCGACCTCCAGCATAAAGTGGGGAATATCAAGGCCCTCAAGTGCATCGGCACCCAGATCCACGGCGTACCCCTTGGCCAGGGAAGAAAAGTCGAGCTTTAACCCGGGCACGCGTTTGCTCAAAGCACGGGTGGTGGATTCCCAGTCGAGCTGCGCCACACCCACTTGAGCGCGTGTCATCTCAATATCGGCTGCATCGGGAAACTGTCCGGGACCCTCTGGACCGAAACCCCAGAGGTCCGACAAAGCGCTCACGCTCACGTCGTAGGCGCCCCGGGTCGCTGCAGTGAGCTCGAGCGCCGCCGACAACACGTAGGAGAAATCCCAATCCACCTCGATGGGCGTCTGCGCCGGCAACGCATTGAACTCACTGATCAGGCTCGAAGGGTCGTAGTGATTCATGCTCTCGTTCACAAGCGTGAAAGCAGCGCCGATCTCCAATTGGACCTGCGATGGGCTCACTTCATCAGGCGCACCGAGATAAATGAGCGACCAAGTAGTGCCGAAGATGGCGCCACCCATCTGCACTGGTCGCTCTTCAGACACACAGCCTGCCAGACAGCAAAAGGCCAGCAATAGAGCTGGCCTCAGGCAACGCAAAGTAAGTAGGGGTGTCATCCGCCGAAGTCGTCTAGGAATATATTCTCCCGCTCTACACCCAGATCCAACAGCATGTTGATCACGGCGGAATTCATCATCGGCGGCCCGCACATGTAGTACTCACAGTCCTCTGGAGCAGGGTGATCCTTCAGGTACTGCTCGTACAGAACGTTGTGGATAAATCCTGTCAATCCATCCCAGTCGTCCTCGGGTTGGGGGTCAGACAGTGCCACATGCCACTCGAAATTGTAGTTCTCTGCGTCGAGTCCGTCGTAATCCGCGACGTAGAACATCTCTCGCAATGACCGCGCGCCGTACCAGAAGCTGATCTTGCGATCTGTCTTGATGCGCTTCATCTGATCAAAAAGATGCGACCGCATTGGCGCCATACCCGCGCCACCGCCAATGAACACCATCTCAGCGCCAGTTTCCTTGGCGAAGAACTCTCCGAATGGGCCGTATACATTCACCTTGTCACCCGGCTTCAGGTTAAAGGTCCAACTCGACATGATACCGGGCGGAATGCCTTCGCTGCCGGGTGGTGGCGTGGCGATGCGGATATTGAACTTTACCACCCCTTTCTCTTCGGGGTAATTGGCCATGGAATAGGCGCGGATCGTGGTGTCCTTGCACCCAGACTCCAGGTTGAAAAAGCCAAAGCGCTCCCAATCGCCGCGGTACTCTTCCTCGACATCGAATTCGCTGAATTTGACTGCATGGGGCGGACACTCAAGCTGCACATAACCCCCCGCGCGGAAATCAACGCTCTCGCCTTCGGGTAGTCTCAGCACCAACTCCTTGATAAAGGTCGCAACGTTCTCATTGGACTCGACCGTGCATTCCCATTGCTTGACCCCAAATACTTCTTCAGGGACCTGAATCTTGAGGTCCTGTTTTACGGGTGTTTGACAAGATAGCCGCCAGCCTTCGTTGGCTTCACGGCGAGTGAAAAAGGACTCTTCGGTGGGCAGCATCGCGCCACCGCCCTCTTCTACAACGCACTTGCACTGGGCACAGGTGCCGCCACCGCCACAGGCGCTGGCGAGGAACAGATCGGCATCAGCGAGGGTCTGCAGAAGCTTACCTCCGGCCGGCACCTCAATCGTGCGCTCACCATTGATTTCTATACTGATGTTGCCGCTGGCGACCAGTCGGCTCCGCGCCGCCAAAATCACCAGCACCAACGCCAAAATAATTGCGGTGAACATGCCGGCGCCGTAAGCAATTGTCATATCCATCGAATCTGAGCTCCTGTCCGTCGCCTGTTAAATATCGATGCCACCGAACGACATGAAGCCCAGAGACATCAGCCCAACGGTAATAAAAGTGATCCCCAAGCCCTGTAGCCCGTCAGGCACGTCGCTGTACTTGAGTTTCTCGCGGATACCCGCGAGCGCCACTATAGCCAAAGCCCAGCCCACCCCGGCGCCGGCGCCGAATACGGCGCTTTCAGCAAAATTGAAGTTGCGCTCCATCATCAGGAGCGACGCACCCAGAATTGCGCAGTTCACGGTAATCAACGGCAGAAACACGCCCAACGTCGAGTGGAGCGCCGGCACATACTTGTCGAGGAACATCTCGAGGATCTGTACCAGTGCCGCGATCACAGCGATGTAGCTGAGCAGATGCAAAAAGCTGAGATCCACGTCGGGCAGGCCCGCCCAGGCCAGCGCGCCGTCAGCCAGCAGGTTGTCAAAAATCAGGTTATTGACCGGCACAGTGATGGACAGCACCACGATCACCGCAACCCCCAGACCCGTTGCAGTCGCGATTTTTTTCGATACCGCAAGGAAGGTGCACATGCCGAGGAAGAAGGCCAAGGCCATATTCTCAATGAAGATGGCCCGCACAAAGAGGCTCAGATAGTGCTCCATTACGCGCTCTCCTCTGCCGGATTGTGGTGGGCAATTCTGAATTCAGGCTCTTCCACCTGCTCCGTATTCACCGCGCGGATCACCCAGATCAAGAGACCGATCAGGAAGAAGGCACTCGGCGGGAGCAACAACAGGCCGTTGGCCTGATACCAGCCACCTTCGGTGACCAGCGGCAGGATTTCAACGCCAAACAACTTGCCAGTACCGAACAGTTCGCGCACCACTGCCACCACCAGCAACACAAATGAATAGCCCAGTCCGTTACCCAAGCCATCGATAAAGCTCGGGACCGGCGGGTTCTTCATAGCAAAAGCTTCGGCCCGTCCCATCACGATGCAATTGGTAATGATCAGGCCAACGAACACCGACAACTGCTTGGAGATGTCATAGGCGACCGCCTTGATCACCTGATCCACCACGATCACCAGCGAGGCAATGATTGTCATCTGCACGATGATGCGAATGCTCGAGGGAATGAATTGTCTAATGGTCGAAATAAAGAAGCCGGAGAATGCAGTCACCACGGTCAGCGCAATACACATCACCACCGTTACACGGAGTGACGTCGTCACCGCCAGTGCCGAGCAAATACCGAGAATCTGCAAGGCAATCGGGTTGTTCTTGAAAATCGGATCGGTCAGCGTATCGCGCATACTCATGAGGCTGTCCCCTGTCGCAGGTTCTCAAGCAACGGCTTGAAGCCCTGCTCACCCAGCCAGTAGCGCACCAGGTTGTCGACGCCTTTGGTCGTCAGCGTCGCACCTGAGAGACCATCCACCTGCCATTGCTTTTTATCGGAACCCATGGGCACCGCGCCCTTCAGAACCTGAATGGCCACCTGATCGCCCTGATAGACCTGCTTGCCAGGCCAAATCGCCTTCCATCTGGGGTTATCAATTTCCCCGCCAAGACCGGGGGTCTCGCCGTGTTCGTAAAATCCGAGGCCTGCCACCGTGTTGCCGTCAGACTCCAACGCCATGAAACCGTACATCGTTGACCACAGACCGTAGCCGCGAATCGGCAGGATAATTTTGTCCAGCGCGCCGGC
>CABYEX010000003.1 GCA_902518075.1 Halieaceae bacterium
TCTTCATACAAATAGCCGATGTTGTGCTGTGCCTGAGAATCTCCGGCGGCGGCGAGGTCATACCACGCTCGCATTGCCGTTGCGTAGTGCTGGCGGTCCATGGCCGCCAAGCCAGCGCGAAGTTGATCCTCTCGACTGTCGGCGATACCGATGTGCGCCCATGCCAGAGCGATACAAAAGATTAGCAGGCGATTAGTTGCGCTCACGTCCCTTGACCTCCTCCTGGCGATCCAGCGTGCCGCCGAGAATGGCACCCTCACTTAGACAGCCGATCAGAACGCCAGCTTCATCGATAACCGGAATGGCCTCACCAACAAATCGCCGGGCAACCCCGAGCGCCTGCTGCAGATCATCGCTCAAATTGAGCACGAGATAATCATCCTCGATCAATGAGGAGGCGGTTTGACCCGGGTTTGCGAGAGCCGTCAATATGGGTACCACGCCGATCAGAATGCCCTGGTGATCGACCACGTAGGCCTCGGTTCTGTGGGATGCCCGCAAATGCGCCACGAGATCTTCCCCTTTCATGCCCTCGGTAGCAGACTGGACCACCTCAACGTCGAGGTCGGCAACATAGATATCCTTGAGCGACAGGAATTCTCTACCCTGCCGCAGGTCAAAACCCCGGGCGATGAGTTGACGGTCAAAAAATGAGTAGCAGAACAATCTAGTCGAAATAAAAGACGACATCGACACTGCCAGAATCGCCGCAACCGCAAACTCGTAGCTACGCGTAAATTCAAAAACGATCAGGACCACACCAATCGGTGCGCCAATCACTGACCCAGCGACCGCGGCCATACCCACAACGGTGAGCATGACGACAGCTGACGGAGCAAAGCCCAAGCCCACCGCAACAAAGCCTGCCAGATAACCCAGTGATGCACCGAGAAACAAAGCCGGAGAGAATACACCGCCAACCAAACCCAGCCCAATACAGACTACGGTCGCAGCAAGTTTAGCAACCAGCATCAGCGCGGCCTCGCCAACGAGCTTTTCACCCGCCAAAAGATCATTCACCGATTGAGTACCTAATCCCACCGCTTCGGGTACCAGCATGCCGATCATGGCCATTAGCGTGGCAGCCAGTAATAGCATGGCGAGATCATTATTGCGGGCCTTGGCCCATGCCGCAGTTCGCAGTAGCGAGCGCATAAAAACAATCGCCAACACGGCAGCACAGGCACCCAGCCCCAGCACTACGGGTATCAACCCCCAATCGGTGGGGCTGGCAGTCACCGAGTAAGGCGACACGCGGTCAAAAAATAGAGGGGTGACGGCTGTCGCCACAACCGCTGACACAGTGATTGGCGCCACAGCCCTGACCGCGAAGTGTCGCAATATCGCCTCTGACACCAACACCACGGCGGCAATCGGGGCACCGAAACCTGCCGAAATCGCCGCCGCCACACCGCATGCCACGTAGATATCAGGCGTGAGCCGTGTAGGGAATAAGGCTCGCACCTGAGCGCCGACTGAAGCACCGAAATGCAGGACCGGTCCATATTGACCCACCGAGGCACCAGCGCTGGCAGAGACGAAAGCAGCGGTGGTCGAGATAAAACCTTCACGCGCCGGGAAGGGTGCGTCGGGCCGGTGTGCACCAAGGATCGCGTCGGCAGGTCCATGCCAGCGATCCATCTTGAACGCCTGCTTCAGTCCGTATATGCCAAATGCGCCTGCGATGAGGGCCGCCCAGCGAATGAGTCCCCCACTCAGCGCGCTTTGCCCGACCATTTGCTCGCGAATCAGCCCGTCGATCGCGCCCACACCCAGCACAAAAAGATTGGCGGCCAGACCGCCGAGAATCCCGATAACCAGGCCAACAAATAATACCCGGACCAATTCAAGGCCCAATTCCTTGGGGGATGTGTTCAGGAGTAACATTTTAGCGCCGCAGTTTTCTTCAGTGTCTCGACCGGATACTGCTCCTGATGCTCCCGGATGTACCGGTCAAAACACCGCTTGCGTTCAGCATCGGTGGGTTCATCCTGCGAGCAGCCACCGAGCATCAAAGTGAGGAGGAGCCCAAAACGCAAGCAACCTCGCATGAACTCAGCTTTTATCTTCACGCGTCGCCTTGACCGTCGGCGGCACTGATCATGTTGGCTTCATCCAGCACCTTGCCCATCCGGATCATGGCACTGGCCATCGCATCTTCGACGTTGGCGGCAAGGGCAATCCGCTTGTCTACAGCGACCCTGTACTCGCCGATCAATGTCGATGCATCCTGGGTGAGCACATCAAGGCGCGCTTCCGTTTCTTCAGCATCTTTGTTCGCGCTGTGCAATGCGTCTTCAAGATTACGGGTCAACTCTTCCTTGCGCCGCTGAACAGGTTCCAGCCTGCTCGAGTACTGCCGGTCGGCCTCCCGTTCCGCATCGGCCATCTTCTGGTCCAGCTCTTCTATCCGCGAGCGCTGATCGCGGATCGCCTCTCGTTGCTTCTTCATCCACTCGATGTACTGATCGATCGAATCCTCATAATCAACTTCGGGTTCGTTGTCGGCTTCCTCGGAAGCAAAGTCGCTGCTGGTCAACGACTGCAGCACGGTCGCAGGCGGCTCGAGAGTCTCGGCGCCCAATTTTTTAATCAGTTCATTGGCCTGATCTGCCTCCAGCTGAATCTCTGCGATCTGCCCTTTGATCTGCTGACCTTTCTCAGCTGCGATCGCACTCTGTTCCTTGCTGACACTCGCCAGCTCATTGGAGAGTGATCCAAGCCACTGGTTCTCTGTACCCGAAAGATCATCAGCACTCGGTTCGCCGAGCAAGCCAGCATCAATAAACGTGATACAGCGCCGTAAATCTGCCAACCGGGTGGCGCCTTGCTCTAGCTCGGCACAGACATCCCTATAATGCGACAAGGTGTCGAGCTCGCGGGCAAAGCACCCATCCAGAGCCTCGAGACAACTTGAGGTAACATCACTGAGTGCGGCAATAAACTTCCTCAGGTCATCGCCGTACTCACTAAAATGTTCTGCAGTATCACTAGCGCGCTCTGACTGTATCCCCGCGCGCGCTTCACCGACCGAGGCGATAAGCTGATCTGCATGGGCCAGCTTGCCGATCAGTTGCTGTTCAGGCTCCTTCTCAGCGGAATCAGGCACCCTCGGCACTTCATTTACCGGGTCGTTGTCAGAATGACTTTCGAGGGAATTCTCGGTCTTAAGCTCAGGGCTTTCTACTACCTCAAGAACAGGCTCCGAAGGCACAAACTCTTGCCGGGGTTCTGGGTCATCACCGTCGCTGTCATCAGAGCCCGACGCAATCTCCAACGTGGACGCCGCGGACGGTCGCTCTGACGATTCTGAGTCCGAATTCTCGACTGATCCATCACCACCCGGTGAGGCAGGCTTCAACTGCATGGCGGGGTCATTTTGCGCCTCTGCATCGCCATCAGTATTGGCGGCCGATTCTGCAGCGAGCATCCCCTCTTGCAACTCCTGCGCCAAAATGCGCAATGCGGTCCCTTGCTCCGCGAGATCGGGGGAATTCTCGATGGAGGTCAGGCACTTATTCAACACCAGCGCACGGTCCGCAAGTCCATCGCCCTCCCCGGTTATCAAGATCGCGTGCAACACTTCGTGTCGAAAAGACGAGAATCCGGCCGACAATGGCGACATACCCTCGGGAATCTGGCACAGCGCGGCACCCACCGCCCGTAAATCAGCATCACTGTCGGCATTGATCAGCGCAAACTGATCAGTCACCGCTTTGATCACATCACTCATGGTGGCCCCTCTGTCAACTGCTGCCTGCGATTGTGGTTCAGGTGCTTGCTGGGGTTCGTCGGCCACTTTGGATGGCTCCGACGGAATTGAATTCTCGGTACTGGTGTTGTTGTCATCTTCAGACGACTTGCCAAACAACCCAAAAAGTTTCATTGCAAGCTCAATCCCCCAGACAGCGCCTCACAGTCTGTCTAAACAACATCATAGAACCGAGCCTGCAATGCAGGCAAATCGCAAAAAGACCGAAAAATACGGACAGCTGGGTGTGCTTAGGGAGTGAGTGCCTCGCAGTCGGACTCCGTTACCCCATACACAGCCGCTTGAGAGGTGGGCGCGGCCTGATAACACACGCGGGCATAGCGAAGCTTGCTCAGTGGGTCGATGTATTCGCTACCGCGGCGGGTATATAGGTCGAATCGGACAACGCTGTCACTGATGCCGCTTTGCAATATGAGCATCAGGCCAGACTGACCAGACCCGGTTGCGTCACCTACGGACACCGCGTAGCCCGTCTGGCTAGTCAAGTCACAGTTATCGATGGTGACAGCCTCGGCGGGAATGATCGAACCATCGCCCTCCGTGGCAGTGATCAACTCGGTATCATAACGAGAGAGTGTGGCGGTGATGCCACAGCGCGGGGTCTCGAGATTGTAGCTGTCGCCGGCAATATTATTTTGAGTGACATTGAGGTAGTCGAGATTCTCGAGCAAGGTAGATCGATAAATGCCTGACAGGTCGAGGTCAGGCGACACATAGGCCTCCCCTGCGACCGAAAAATCGACATCGAAAGATTCATCCGTCTCCTCGTAGGAATAGGTTAGTCCAAGTTCTCCCGTCTCTTTGTACGTCACGAGCAGTCCGGTCACCGTGCGGACCTGCAGCTCTTCATCGACCACCTCCTTGCACAGGCCCGAGCCCGATGCTTCGTCACCACTCACTTCTACATCTGCCACACATAACAGGTTGACGAACTCCGTCGCATCCGTGGCCTGCGAGTACCAATAAAGCGTGCCCGAGCGAGTCAGGACGTAATTATTTTCGTCGGTTTCCGTGACCTGACTGCGGCCCATCGTCAAAGAGAACTGACTCTCGCCACCACCACCGTATTGCCCGCCAAAGTTGGCGTCGATGAAAAGCGTTATCTCGTCCTCTGCAGAGAAACTTCCGGCCGTGGCTGTCACCTTGACTAGGTGAGTGCCAGGCAACAACGCATCACCAGATATGGTTTTTTTCTCAGCATCGTGATTCAGCTCAACCGGTCCGTCATATGCGACCGTTGCGCTATCGGCGCTGCTACCACTGACGGTGTAACTGAGAGAGATCCCCTCGTCCGCTCGGTATTTTGTCTGCCCCTCAAGCTTAATAGAGAGTTGTTCGGGCGGTGTGCCGCTGGCGCCTCCCGCACCAGAGCCACTGCCAGAGTCGGAGCCGCCGGATCCAACGCCGCAGCCGCCGAGCAGCAGGAAACCAAAGGCTGCCAAACAAAACCGGCGCCGACCGCTTTTCAACATTTCCCGCAAGCGGCCTGTCTGATAATGCACTAGGCATCTTCCAGGCAGATGTAGCTCTGCAGCATGGCCATCTCTTTTTCGCGACGGTACTTAGAAGAATCCATGAACCAGACAACCAGATATCCATAAACTTTGTGTTCCAGACAAAGTTGTTCACCCATGCCCTCGTAATCTAGGCCCGACTGCACATCTGGTGAAGGCCAAATAACCAGTGCGTCATCGGACAGCCTGGCGTCATCGATAGTAGAGACCGATTTAACCCGCTCCAAAAATACCTTTTCCGCCTTGGTCTCTGCTAGGGCAGGGTCCGCCATCAGGCTTGTCGCTACCAAAATGAGCCTGGAAATAGCCTTAGAACTGTAAAGCAAGATCATCCTGATCCCCCTGTAACCGTTATTTCAATGCGGCGGTTTTGGGCTCGACCGGCGGCCGTATCATTGGAGGCGATCGGCACCGTGTCGGCGTATCCCGTCACCGTGACTGCTCCAGAGTTGATATAACCCTCACCCACCAAGTAGTCAGCCACCGACGCCGACCGCGCGGCTGACAGATCCCAGTTCGATTGAAACCGCTCACTGAACGCCACCGGCACGTCGTCAGTATGCCCGGCTACAGTGACTTGGCCGGGGCTGTCTACCAAAGCCTGACCCACACTGGCCAGCACGCTATAGAAACTGGTGCGCAGATCAGCGCTGCCACTCACGAACGCGCCTTGGTCCGCGAGACTGATTTTGACTTCGTCATTGATACGCTCAACATTAACCTGACCATTGGCGATCTCGGTGGTCAGACGACTGCGGATTTGTTCGTACTCACTCTGGGCGACGTCCTCGCCCTCCTCAGCATCACTGCCCTGAGCGCTGTCAAAGGACTGCTGCTCCGTAGAGGGGGAGCGCAGTACCTCCACCTCGGATACCACCTCGGCCTGAGCCTGCGCCACTTTGGCAAAGAGCGCCACCGTATCCTCGTCAAGCCGCTGACCGGATTCGAGCCCCTCTGCGCCCTGCTTCTCGCCATCCTTCTGATCAGAGGTCATCACAACGCTGATCTTGCCATCGGTCTCGGTCACCTCCACCTGGCCCCGCGTGATCTCGTCCTTGAGTGCGCTTCTGACCTTTTCCAGGTCCGAGGAGTTCGGGTCGTTAGAGGGTTTGGTGGTGATCTTCAGCTCAGGGTCCGGTGGCTGCTCCTCATCGGTAGTCTGCTCACTGATGGTGCTGAGTGCAGTGGGCTCGACCTTGGCCTGCATGAATTGATCCGCAATGATATTGTCGGCGGTCGGCGGCTCCACCACCGGCACCACCCGCTGCACGCCCATGCTGTCATTCATCGAACCGCTAACTTCCTTGAATTTAGGCACGTTCATCTGCGCAAAAGAAAGCAGCAGTACAAAAAATGCCATGAGCAAAGTCGCCATATCGGCAAAGGTCGCCATCCAGGCGGGCGCACCGCCCCCCGCGCATTTTGGGCATTCGACGGGAGGGAGTTCTTCCGGCGGCTCGGGTGGCGGGCCGAGATCAACCTCTTCCTCCGGCGCTTCCGGCGCTGCAGCCTCGGGTTCAGCGGCCTCTGCCGCCTCCGACTCGACGGCCTCGGGCACCTCACCCTCAGGAGTATCGACGTCGACGTTTTCGTCTTCAGCCACGACTACGCTCCCCCAATCACTCAGTTATCGTCCACGATCACTTCAATACGCCGATTGCGGGCACGGCCTGTTGACGTATCGTTGGTATCAAGTGGTCGAGTATCTGCAAACCCGGCGATCTGCACATTGCCCCCCTCCAGATTAGTAGAGGTCAGCAAAAAGTCAGCGATAGACGCAGCGCGCGCTGCCGACAGATCCCAGTTCGACTTGAAGCGCTCGCTGAATGCCACAGGCACGTTATCGGTGTGCCCCTCAACCATGACGCTGCCGGGGTATTGTGCGAGGCTATTGCCGAGGCGCGCCAGCGTGGGCGTGAAGGCCTGCCTCAGATTCGAAGAGCCGGAGGTAAAACTCCCTTGACTTGCGAGCCTGACGATAATCTTGTCGCCGTCCTTTTCGACCTCCGCCAGTCCAGCGGCAATCTCGTCTGACAAGTCAGCGCGCAAGCGGTCGTACTTCGACATCCCCGAGCCGTCGCCTGTGCGTGATTGGCGACGGGTGGCGCTCGCGCCGCTTTGATTGCCCTGAGCTTGATCGGCCAAATGAACCCCGACCTTGGAACTTAGCGTGGCTGACACTTCGGCCACCTTAGCAACAGCATCCAGCGTTTCTTGGGCGACCTGCCCGCCTTCACCCTCGCCCTCATTGCCTGTCTTGCCACCCGCAGCGGCGGACTCAACCAACGTGACCTTGATCTCGCCGTTCTCTATGCGCACGTCGGCCATACCCTTATTCAGCTCTTGCTCAAGTGCTTCCTGCACCTGCTGAAAATCGCTCTCAATCGGGTCTTCGTATTCGCCTTCTTCTGTTTTCTTTTCGATGAAGTCGCCGCGGACAAAATCAGACCGCTGCTCTTTGATGTCCATTACCGAGCGCTCGGCAACGGCGGGAGTAAAGTTCTCCACCACGATACTGCGTGCCATAGGGATCGTGACCTTGGGAACAATCTTTTCAATACCAAATGCCTGCTTCAGCGATCCGGCTACCTGCTTGAATTTAGGCACCTCTGTCTCGGCAAAGCTCAACAGCAAAACGAAAAAGGCCATCAATAACGTTGCCATATCAGCGAAAGTTGCCATCCAGGCGGGGGCACCACCACCTGGGCACTTGGGGCAGTCATCTTTGGGCTCTTCGGGGGGGGGCGGGCCGGGAGGCGGCAGATTTTCTTCATCCGTCTCTTCTTCTGAGTCGTCAGAATCCGCTTCTAAGCCCTCGGAATTGGCCGAGTCCCCTGCGTCACTCGATTCGGGTGACTCGGTTATTTCGGCTGATTCGGCGTCTACGTCGCCGTCAGCATCCCCAGCCACCTCGGGGGATTCCGTAGCGACAGCGTCATTTTCATCGCCAATAGCGCCGTCCTTTGCTGCAGATTCGTCTGCGTCGTCGCCACTATCGCTGGGATTCGGGTCTTCTGCCTCTGCATCGGAAGCCCCAGCGGTATCGTTCGCAGTGGCCTGGACCTCTTCCGCAGAATCCTCTGCGTCGGGTTTGATGTCGTCGTCAGCCACGGGATGTTAACTCAATTCATGCAGCGTCGAGATCAGGCCGCGGCAATCTTTTCACGACTCTTTGGTGAGACAAATGATGCCAGCATGTCACCCAGCACTCTGGGGTTACCCCCCTCCTGCATAAACAACACGCCCTCTATCACCAGCTCGTTGTTTGCTGACTCTAACGCAGAGGCATTTTCCAGCTTTTGCGCGATAGGCAAACAAATGACGTTGGCAAGGATTGCACCGTACATTGTTGTCAGCAGCGCCACCGCCATCGCCGGTCCAATCGCTTTGGGGTCCGACATGTTACCCAACATGATCACCAAGCCGGCGAGAGTCCCGATCATCCCCATTGCTGGCGCGATTTCACCCCAGGCGCTAAAAATCTTTGCACCCATTTCATGGCGTAGTTTCATCATATCGTTGTCGCGATTGAGGGAGCTCTTGATGATTTCGCCATCGGTGCCATCCACCAGCATAGAGACCGCCTTGGCGAGAAAGGGATTGGCAATATCCTGACCCTCCAGCGCAATCATGCCGTCTTTACGCGCGATGTTGGCAAGCTCAACGATTTGGGTAATGAGCTCGACAGGGTCATCGATCTTCCGAGAAAAAGCCTTCCCCATTACACCCATCGCGCCCAGGAACTCCCCAAGGGAACACCGCGCCATCACCACGGCTATCGATCCCGCTACCACGATCAGCAAAGAGGCGGTGTCCACGAATGCAGGGGCATTTTCAGAAATAGCCATGAAAATGAGGCCAAACGCCGCCAGCAAACCCACAATCGTTGCAATATCCATTACGGACTCCTAAAGACAGGTTATTTCGGGTAGCTTGTGTCTAATATAGCAACACCTGTTGAGCCCTTCCTAGCCACCATTTTTACGGATTGCTGCACACTTTTCCGTACCATGCAGTCTCGTCCGAATTGATAGATGATATCGGCCTTAGAACCAAAGACTTAAGTGCAGAGCAGATATAATTTGGATAGAAAACACTCAACCCCTAGTTTTCGAGGGCTATACTAAAATTTGAATCCACCGATATGTTGCATCATGAGTTTCAAATTGCCTAGAGCGCCTAGAGCCGAGGCACAAACCTTACATTACAGGTTATCTATATCGAGACGAGTGGGCCACAAGCCTGAACCTACGGCAAGTTGCGAAATGGAGGGCGTTGTAAGTGATGAATAGAGATCGGTACTTAGCTAAAACCTGCTTGACGCTGCTTTTAATTTCCTTGCTGCAGGGATGCAGTGATCAACGAAACCTCGCCAACTGCAGCGATGTGATTGAAACGAGACTGGATAAATCTGGTTATGAGGTGCTGGAGAACGGCATCGCATTGCACCTGCAAACAGGCCTCACCGTCACCCAGTGCGCAGCTGGGCAGCGGATGGTGAACCTCAGGTGCCGCGGATCGTCTTTGAAGTTACCATGGGACGAGGCCATGGCCTACGCCGCTGAAGTCGCGGAAAAAACGGGAGAGAATTGGCGCCTGCCCAAAAAAGGGGAGATGCCAAAGCTGTTGCAGAAGAATTGCATCAACCCAGCTGTAAATCCCTTCGTCTTCCCTGATCTTGAAGTGGCTAACTTTTGGACTGGATCAAAGGGCCTGCATCAAGATATGTTTAGATGCTCGGTGTATACCTATCAAGGGCGTGTGTTTTGTCGGCAGGCTAGGACTATCCCTCAACCTTTTCTTTTGGTGAAGGACAACTGATACCCTCCCGAGATGGGTTAGCGGCTCTATTGTTCATTAAGCTTTGGTTTAGGCACAAACCGCTGGCACTCTCGGCCATCTATCCGAAGAACCTCAATGCAAGGCAACTGAGTTGATTTAAAACCAATTACGGCACAGGCATAACGGAATGGTTGCCGATGAGTTATTTGGAAATACTTACATCTCCAGCAATTAGGCCCATCACTCATTTTGCTTTGCTGAGTCAGGGTCACCTAACGATATGTTCTCCTCGGTAGTGTCTAGAATGCTATCTAGTCTTTGATTCACGTCGTCTAGCGCACGGCGTCGTTGATTTGGCAGATAGTACTCCTCATACCCCCGATAGGAGAGAATAAGAAATAGAGCGGCCACTGACCCCCAAGCTAATATGTCAATCATTTCCACTCGAGCAAACCATAGTGCAGCATTTTCAGAACCGTCCATGGCTCCAGCACCCACGAGGGCCAATAGTGGCACTGCAAAAAGTAAGTAGGTGCGGATTATTTTGCATACTGCGCAGTCGTTACCGGTCATCAAGCCCTTCCTTTTGCATAATCGTGCTCTCGATTTCCTTGGCTGCATTTAGCAATAGTCTAGAGAGTTTATGAGATCTTGAAACCATCTGCTGATAATACTCAGCAGACACGCGAAGATTGTCAGGGAGACTGTCAACTGATGCCACTGCAGCTGAAAGCGCTAGCGTCTGCCTAGAAGTGTAAAAGTGCAGCAATGAGCCGGGCGCTGAGAGTAATGACATCATTTCCGCCTCTAAACGCTCGATATCACTGACGTCATTTCCGCCAGCCTCAGCAAGAGCCTGACACATTTTACCAAGCTCATCAGACAGGTCCGCCACCTTTCTTGCGAGGCCGCGTTCCTCGTGCAGCGCCTGTAAGATATCCTCATCACACCTTTGGTACCGGGTTGCTTCCAACTGTGGGTCGGTGTGGTCCTGCTGATCAGAGTTATGCTCGCCTGCTACTCTGCTTACCTCTGGGTGCTGGTCCAACGACACGTGCTCCCAACCCTCCAAAAACGCACCATGCACCGTCGAATTGAACAGAGGCATACGGTGACGGCAGCGGCTTGAGAGTTGCTCAAATTCACCAATGAACCAGAGGTAATCCTCCTGAGTGCGAAGTCTTTCCCCGTTTATCCCTTTGCAGGTTAGCACCCGCTCTAGCTGGCCATTGCTATCCGAATCATGGGCTGCATTGCTTCCTATATCTGCCACATATTGTCCCCTTGATATACTCAGATCCTGCCCTACTAAGGTCACAGACGCAGCATTTAAAGCGGCTGCTAACTCGGCGGCTACAACAGAAACACTGCCACCCGGTAAAATGGGAATGTTGTCCCCGTGCAGTGCGTGCACTAATTTGCTGCCAATCAAATGGGGGTCCGGGAGTGTGTACACTTGCTTGAACTTCGCACCCCATACAGAAGGATGACTGTGATCGAAACAAATCAACGAAACAGCACCAATTGAGTGCCTTTTTGGTAATACTTGGGAAAAATCCGTTGCGTCTACATGGACTATATAATCAGGAGAAATGTCATTGTCCAAGAGGGTCTCGAGCGACCTTAAAGGAGCAATTACAGTAAAAATTTCACGTGCGGACTTCAGCATCGGCAGAGAATCAAACAGTGACGGCCCTGGAGAGGCAACCAGTATGTGTTTATTTGCAAAAGCTGGTTGCAACTCAGAAGCAGATCTGAATTTTGTCATGTTAGAGAGCTGGCCCAGCCACTGCTCTACAAATATTACTGGCCACTCCTTCAGCGACCTCATTCCAATCGTGGCCTGACTTAAAAGTTTACAAACCTCCGCAAAACCCTCTTGGTGCAGGTCTGACAGCTGATGCCCCATTAACGTAACTTGAGGCACTTCCTCGCCAGATAGGAGTTGGGCACAGTCACGGTCAACGGGCGAATCCACGTTCCACAAGACAGTGGAGCTCGCCTCACTCTCCAAGCTTTCCAGCCAGCCTTTGCTCTCGACGTTCAAATCACCGAGGCCACTGTCATCTGTGATTACAACAAAACGTTGTTGACCTCGATCAACAAGTGCAGGGTGAAAATATGGAGCTTCATGTCCGGACAACACAATGATATCTTGAGTAAAATCCCAAATCTCTGGCAGAATATTGTCAAGCAAGAGGTCGACGCCCTGTCTGCTACTAAGAAGATCTTCAAGAGAGAATGGCTCCATAGATGAGCTCAACCATTCTCTAATCGTGTCCATGGATTGGTTGAATTGATCAACTTGCTGCCTATAAAGCAGTAGATCAAGTTCATTAATTTCAGCGGGCAAGGACTGCTCTTCATCACCAGCTAATAGCACTCCCATCTCGTCTTCCAATTGCTTGGCCACAGTCAACTTCCGGTTCTGTACAGTCCGAGCTAGCCGACAGCGCATCACTCTCAATTTATCAAGCGCATTCCTCGCCCCATCAATGTCGGCTGCGAGTGCCAGATCGATGACCTCCCGGCTTATCTCTGCTAGGGGTTTAATAGTCGGTAACTGCAATGTTTTGTCTCCAGCCATCATCGGGGCCAGCACCCAACCGGCTTATTGAGTAATTCTATAAGTTCACCACAACGCGATTAAAAAAATAATTTAATTTTTCCTAAAGTCAAATTTTCAGGGTCCGATAGTAGCTTCATTGGTCGAAGAAAGACCTTATAGGGCCCAGCTTGATGTGGTCCGTCTAAAAACTGAGATTAAATACAAGGAGGCCTATCATGGCTGTAGTGAATACAAACATAAGCGCTTCCATCGCACAGGCAGCCCTCATTAGAAACGATAGGGACCTCGCCTCTGCTATGGAGAAACTTTCAACTGGTAAAAAGATCAACTCAGCAGCAGACAATGCGTCTGGCTTGGCAATTAGCTCCAGAATGACATCACAGATCCGTGGTTTGGATCAGGCCGTTCGTAACGCCAATGACGGAATCAGTATGGTGCAGACTGCAGAAGGTGCGCTTGATGAAATCAACGCTATGCTCCAGCGCATTCGAGAGCTGGCAGTCCAGTCCGGAACGGGCACCACTGCGTCGGCCGACCGGTCTTCTCTTAATACTGAGTTTCAAGCACTGGTTGACGAAATTGATCGAATCGTAGACAACACTCAGTGGAATGGTAGGAACATCCTAAACGCTGCTGCCGGTGGTGCAGCCAATGCTTCTACCGTCGCTTTCCAAGTAGGCATGGATCCCAAGCAAACCATTTCACTGTCTTTTGGTAACTTCTTGCAGACAGGCGCTTCGGGCACATTCAAGAGTCTAGCGTCTGCCACCCTTACTTTAAGTGCAGCTACTATTGCACTTGGGATAACCAACGCCAGTAAGGTAATGGTGGTAACCGATTTGGCTATTGAGCGGGTTTCAAGTCAGCGTGCTACATTTGGCGCCGTCTCTAATCGATTGGAGCATGCAATCGACAACCTGACCAATGTCAAAACTAATACAGAAGCTTCACGCAGCCGGATACTCGACACTGATTATGCTGCCTCGACTTCAGAGCTGGCCAGGACACAAATCATCCAGCAGGCCGCCACAGCGATGCTGGCTCAGGCAAACCAGCTGCCACAGACGGTCCTTGCGCTGCTTCAGTAAACCTGTGGCACAGACCCTCAACTCTGAGAGCCGCACTCCCCAGTGCGGCTTTTTTTAAGGTTCTGCATGCAACCGAGAGACTGCGTCAATAGACTTGATACCGACATTGATCAAATAATTGATCGCTCAGGCATAGATATTTTACTCCTCAAGGGAAAATCCATTTTGGTCACTGGTGGTACCGGTTTTTTTGGGACCTGGCTACTGTCTGCCTTGGTTGAGATCAAACATAGGCTTCACGGGAGCTTAGAAATAACAGTTTTATCAAGAAATCCTGAGCGTTTTTGCGCTAATGAACCAGGTTCCTCCATCTCAAAAGAAGTGCGTTTTATAGATGGAGACATTAAAACTTTTAGAGATCCCACGAGGCAGCAAGTAACACACGTGTGCCACATGGCCACAGCTTCCGCATCAGAGACATTCTCTGGCCTAGATTCGGTAAGCAAGCTGGATACCCTCTTTAAAGGAACACAAAATTTATTATCCCAATATGCAAAAGGGCTTGAATGTTTGTTGTTCACATCCTCTGGCGCGGCATACGGTGCAACAGGACATGGAGAGCTAATAAGAGAGTCTGATTTTGGGGTTTTGAGTACTATCGATCGAGGCTCAGGTCTCGCTTTGGGTAAACTAGCTTCTGAATATTTGATAGCAGCGCACGCAGCCTCTAAAGGCTTTAAATTTTCAATAGCAAGGTGTTTTTCGTTTGCGGGCCCGTATCTTCCACTTAATCTTCATTACGCATTTGGAAATTTTGTCGCTAGCGCGTTACGGAAAGAGGTTGTGCAGCTGAAGGGTGACGGCACAGACCAACGCTCTTATCTGTATATTGGAGATGCTATAGCTTGGCTGCTCAGGTTGTTGGTAGAGCCAAAAAATGACATCTACAATGTGGGGTCTGAGAAAGCTATCGAGATTAAAAGACTTGCAGAAGTTATCAACACAGAACTTGATAACCCCTGTCAAATAGAAATTTTAAATCAACAGTTTGAGGAGGGTAATTTTCAACGGAGTGTATATCTACCTTGCACTGAAAAAATCCGAGATCATTACCCTGGCCTGGAGGAGTGGACCTCTCTTGAGGAAATAGTGCGCTCCATGGCGATAAGCTATCCAATAGGTAAATAAGCAGAAGTTAAAAAGGCGATTGTCATGTCGTTATCAATGAAAATTCTTGCTGATCAAGAAGCGCTTAGTACAGCAGAAAGGACTAAGCGTGAGGATCAAAAGCAGAGACGGCCTAGAGTATTTGAAAAGATACAAAATTACTTTGATGGCATGTTGGATGGCCAAATAAGTCCAATTCTTCGTCTTAAGATAAATCGATCACTGTGCAACCTTCATTGTGCTCATTGCTGTGAAGAGCCTTACATGACTCGCGATTTAAAAAAACGCACGGGAGCTAGAGATCCGCGCCGACAAATGTCATTAGATGATTATCGAAAATTGTCCGAGGAAGCAGATGCGTATGGCATCTTTAGGTTCGTTTTGACAGGGGGTGAAGCATTGCTGGATAAAAATCTAGATCAATTGATCTACGCTTTGGACCCAGAAAAACACCTGATCATTTTGGACACTAACGGCTGGACTTTTGATGAAGATAAAGCGCGCTGGTTTGCTGGACTAGGAGGGTATAAGGCGCAAATCTCTTTAGATAGTATGATTGAAGCGGAGCACGATGCTTTCCGTGGAAGAAAAGGATCTTATAAACGTGTAATCCGTGCGCTGCACGCTGCTAAAAACGCGGGCCTCGAACTTTTGATATCAACTTGTATCGTGCGAGATCGGGTATTCAGTGACGAGTTTATAAGCATGTGCGAGTACTGCAATGAGCACAACATACCGCTATATGTAACCCTCGCTAAGCCGGTCGGAACTGCTAGAGAGAAAGCCTCATGGGTGTGCACTAAAAGAGATGTAGATCAACTCAAATTACTAGAGGACCGGTATAACGTTTTTACTCATATGTGTCCGTCTTATGGACAACCAGGACGATGCATAACAGTTAAGGGCATCAACACAATAAACCATGACGGTGAAGTTATTCCTTGCCCTTATATGGATTTATCCATAGGGAATGTGGTTTCGGAGGGGTTAGCTCCTGTCCTGCAGCGTGGGATGCTAAACAACTGGTTGGGACCGCACAGAGATGAGTGCATTATTGGCGAAAACGATGAGTTCATTAACTTTCATAATAACGCGGTCAAAAATTATTTGGAGGTAAGCCCTCTTCTTCCAGTTCCTTACGAGCATGGTTTTGGAATGACGCCTTCCTTGACAAAGGCGTAAACGAGTCGTGAGTTTTTTTAGCCGCGCCGGCAGGCGGATTCCGTCAACATCCATGAGGGTGTTCGGAGACTCCCCCAGCTTTTATTATGCATTAAAAGACTATCAGTTAGACCTTGCTGAGATTCATGAGAGGTTGATAACTTTCGACTTAGTCGACGGCTTGTCGCTAGCAAATTTTCAAGCAAGGACTGAAAAACTTCGAGAAACGATCAAGGCAGACTCAAATTTCTCGAATTTGCTAAATGGAATACACATCCCGTTTGCAGTGTCACTAGATAAGGGCTCCCATGATTTAGGTGAGCAGCTAGAAACGGAGCTGTTAGTTAAATTGGAAGGTTCCTTTAAGGCTTCTTATCCGGACTTGCACTTCAAAGCTGTAATTCAAGGTGACGTAGGACTCAAAGAAAAGATCTCAATTGAAGACAGCTCTAGATACTCTGATCTAATAGACTTAGCTCGGGAGGGAACCGTTGTTGGTTGGTATTTCCCACAAGCCCTGCAAGAGTTTGATATTCAATCTCAAAGAAAACAGATGATAGATTTGCCGAATATAGTCGGCGCAAACCTATGTTTAAGTGGTGGTATAGACATAGTTTCGGCAATGACGGGCTTTCCCGGCCTTTTGATCAACGACGACGAATATCCGCCGGTACTATGTTTATCAGCTTATTGCCACCAGGACCCGAGAATGATTTTGGTCTTGAAGTCTTATGGTCCGCACTTGGAGTTTTGGTGCATGACGCAGATGCTTAGCGGGGGAGTGACACAGGTCTCGGAACAGTGGGCCGGTGGTTTGACGATTTTTGCCTAATCACTAAGCTACTAGAAGAGTAGCAGCGTAATTTAAGCAGCCCTGCTCACAATAGCTTATCAAACAGTAGGCCTTTAATTTCCCTCAGGTTTCTTGCGAATTTAAGAACTGCTTCACTGGGAATTTCTCTAATCACCTCCCCAGAGCGCTCATCAGCAATTTTCACAATGAACCTGTTGAGTTGGTCGTCTCGGGAAATGATTGCTTTGGTGGGAGATTTAGCCAAGGCATCGTTAAGGGTATCAATAGCCTCCCTGATGTCATCTACCACGCCAGAAATAGACTCTAACGTGTTGACTTTGCCTTGCTGAGCTTGCTCTGCAACCGAGGTAATACTCTCGCTCAGCTGTGAGTTGCCAACTCCCGGGTTGGCTGCCTCAGGGGCCGCGCTAGTTTCCGGCGCTTTGACGTCCCGCGGTTTTGCAACAGCAGGAGCAGTAACTTGAGCCGCCGTAACTGCCGCGTCTGTGCCTGTGGATGTTGAAGACATGAGACACTTCCTCCGGCTTCAAGCCTCAACGGACCTGCTTTTTAAAAGTCCGCGCTTCCCTAAAGATTATCTTAAGGGCATGTTTCTTTTCTAATGACGAAACGCCACCACCTCCAGCAGTAGGGGCCGGAGGTGGTGGCGATGACTCTACCGTTAACCTGTAAGTCATGTCTTTTTTAGCTACTCACTGACAGCCTGATTCACTGTAGCAAGGCTAAGACCGTAGCAGGCAAAGCGTTCGCCTGAGCAAGCATTGCTGTTCCGGCTTGCTGGATGATTTGCGTCCTGGCAAGCTCCGAGGTCGACTCTGCATAATCCGTATCGAGTATGCGGCTACGTGACGCTTCTGTATTAGTTTTGACATTAGTCAAGTTGTCGATGGCATGCTCTAGTCGGTTTGTAATTGCACCAAACGTGGCGCGCTGCTTTGACACCCGCTCAATGGCCAAATCGGTTACCACCATTACCTTACTGGCGTTAGTGATTCCCAAAGTAGTTGTGGCTGCACTTAAAGTAAGGGTGGCGGACGCGAGACTCTTGAAGGTGCCTGAAACGCCTGTTTGCAAGAAGTTGCCAAACGTCAAAGAGATAGTTTGTTTTGTACCTGCGCCAACCTGAAAAGCAACCTTAGAAACGGTGGCCGCACCACCGGCAGCGGCATTGAGCACGTTACGACCGTTGAATGTGGTGTTGTCAACAATTCGATCGATCTCGTCGACCAGAGTTTGGAACTCTGTATTCAAGGAAGATCTATCTGCTGAGGCCGTGGTGCCCGTTCCGGACTGGACTGCCAGCTCTCGAATGCGCTGGAGCATACTGCCAATTTCATCAAGCGCACCTTCGGCGACTTGGACCATACTTACGCCATCATTAGCGTTGCGAACAGCCTGATCCAAACCACGGATCTGTGATGTCATCCTGGCGCTGATTGCTAACCCAGAAGCATTATCAGCCGCCGAGTTGATCTTTCGACCGGTTGAGAGCTGCTGCATAGCAGCACTGAGCTCTCTGTCGTTTTTGGTTAAGGCTGCCTGTGCGATAGAAGCATTAACATTGGTATTTACTACGCTCATCTCTTTTACCCCCTTGCTGAGGATTAATCATTGGCACAGTAAATATCGGCTTGGCGAGGAAAAACTTTAGGGTTTTAAATTTTTTTTTCAGACCAACAGAGAGGTGTCCCTGGCGGGTGTTTTGTCAACAATGATTGGACTGGGATAAATCTTGGAAACAAAAAAAGCCGCACTTGAGAGTGCGGCCTTCCAAATTGACGATCTGAGCTGCAAATTTACTGAAGCAACGCAAGCACCGTTTGTGGCAGCTGGTTCGCCTGAGCAAGCATTGCTGTTCCGGCTTGCTGGATGATTTGCGTCCTGGCAAGCTCCGAGGTCGACTCTGCATAATCCGTATCGAGTATGCGGCTACGTGACGCTTCTGTATTAGTTTTGACATTAGTCAAGTTGTCGATGGCATGCTCTAGTCGGTTTGTAATTGCACCAAACGTGGCGCGCTGCTTTGACACCCGCTCAATGGCCAAATCGGTTACCACCATTACCTTACTGGCGTTAGTGATTCCCAAAGTAGTTGTGGCTGCACTTAAAGTAAGGGTGGCGGACGCAAGACTCTTGAAGGTGCCTGAAACGCCTGTTTGCAAGAAGTTGCCAAACGTCAAAGAGATAGTTTGTTTTGTACCTGCGCCAACCTGAAAAGCAACCTTAGAAACGGTGGCCGCACCACCGGCAGCGGCATTGAGCACGTTACGACCGTTGAATGTGGTGTTGTCAACAATTCGATCGATCTCGTCGACCAGAGTTTGGAACTCTGTATTCAAGGAAGATCTATCTGCTGAGGCCGTGGTGCCCGTTCCGGACTGGACTGCCAGCTCTCGAATGCGCTGGAGCATACTGCCAATTTCATCAAGCGCACCTTCGGCGACTTGGACCATACTTACGCCATCATTAGCGTTGCGAACAGCCTGATCCAAACCACGGATCTGTGATGTCATCCTGGCGCTGATTGCTAACCCAGAAGCATTATCAGCCGCCGAGTTGATCTTTCGACCGGTTGAGAGCTGCTGCATAGCAGCACTGAGCTCTCTGTCGTTTTTGGTTAAGGCTGCCTGTGCGATAGAAGCATTAACATTGGTATTTACTACGCTCATCTCTTTTACCCCCTTGCTGAGGATTAATCATTGGCACAGTAAATATCGGCTTGGCGAGGAAAAACTTTAGGGTTTTAAATTTTTTTTTCAGACCAACAGAGAGGTGTCCCTGGCGGGTGTTTTGTCAACAATGATTGGACTGGGATAAATCTTAGCGGAAGAACCAATTTTATAATTTTAGGGGTTCAAAAAAATCTCTTGGCCTCGCAACACTGCCAACGTGAAGCGATCTCCATGCGTAATTCTAATGTTACTTACAATTTCATCAGAAAATCCAGCTGCCATCACTAAAATCGCCTCAGGAGGGTTACGATCTAATATCTCTGGGCCAAAAACCATTAGATGCGTCGCTGGGGTCATTCGGTTTTGCTTAAAGGTCGCAGAGTCAATCACATATGGAACTTTATCGCCTAATTTGCAAGCTGCCATAACCGCAAGGGCCTGATGCCCGGCGCCCCAGATTGCTACTGATTTTGGGCTAAAGCCTTGAAGAAAGTTTTCGATTGACCTCGATAAATTTTCACGTGCAAATTCAAACTTCGAAGTTTGAAACTTCTCTCGCTTTCTTATCTTTGCGGAGAGAATGTAATCTCCCCAGATGGGGTTAATCTCCAGTACTTCCAAGCCACCTCTAGAAAGAATTTGAAAAAAAGTGTCGGTCGTAAAATACAGAAGGTGATCACTGCAAAACTCAGTGAACATGGCCTGCTGCTGGATCATCTCAAAATTGGGAACTTCGATTAACCCTACCCCTTGCTCATCAAGCTTACTGGCAATCGCGGTTAGAACACTGATCGGTTGGGGCAAGTGCTCTAAAAAATTAAACATAAAACAGGCGGCATAATTGCCTGAGAGCCCTGGCACATCATCGCCATTTATAAAGCCATGAGAGACGTTTAACCCGCGAGCCTGGCAGGCCGCAACAGATTTGTGGGAGTACTCTAACCCTTGCATCTTAAGACCCTGCCTCTCAAGCAAAGTCAAATACTCGCCCTCACCGCAACCTATCTCGATCGCAGTTTTTCCTAGAAGATCAAATTCATCGATAAAATCACGAAATTGTGATGCTCTGTATTTTGACATTTCCTCAGAAAAAGCAGTGGCTCGAATAACCTCTCTGAAATACGCAACGGGATCATTCTTAAGCTGCACTAGACCGCAAGCTTGACACTGGAAAATTTCTAAACTCAGTTGGCTGTCAACGCCCGCTGAGTCGGGTAGAAAAAAACCCTGAGCTGATCTTGGCATATCCTCCAAAATCCAATCCACATCTTGTACCTCCATCGAACACAGCCTGCACTTGACTGACGTCATTCTTCATTCTCTGGCTGTATGCCAATAAAAGGTGCATAGACAGCGTGCTGATGAATCAGGTTGTCAGGGCATTTGGAGAACCATGCCCACTGCCCGTGTTTTGGATCCTGATCATTTGAGCGCAAATTTTCTGTAGGGTAGCCGCGAATTGAGCATCGATATAAAAGAGATATGAAGTGCCCTCGAATCCCTCGCGATGGGTGCATTATTTCCGCGACAAAGAATGGGCTATTCTCACAGGACACACTTGCCCCAAGCTCTTCGTCAGCTACTTTTGATATCCGATCTCTCGCTTTTTCTTTAAAACGAATAATCCCTCCGGGTATATGCCATCCTGGCCCATAAAGCTCGTCAGCCCTCCAGGTAAGGAGGGTTTGGCCTGCACTGTTGTGAATAAGTAAATCAACGTTTACTAGTGGGGTCAGTTCACTAATCAATAAGAAAACGTCTTCAGGCAAACCGTGCCGCGCGTCGCCAACCAGCAGCTTTAGTTGATCAACAAGTTGTTTTATCAATTCTGATCGATTCTCGTCATGATTTCGCACGCGCTCGATAAGACTCCTCCGCTAAGTCAATAATCATCTCTGATTTCAGTTGACTCAGCGTCAACATAGGGCTCATATCTTCTAGTGGCATCGATAGGATCGACCCATTCTCGGAAGTAACCGTGGCGCATTTTGGTTCTAGGACTTCGTCACTAATCAGTCGGACATCTATAATATTCGGGCGCGGAAGTCGCAGTGCGTTAGTTAAGTTCTCACTCAAATTTTCGCAGCCATTTATTAGAAGGTATGGAAGGTCATAAGTAGAGGCAACACTGCTAAGACTTGGCAGCTGAACGCCGGAATCGGGACCACTAGCCAAATAACGACCACTAAAATGATGTCGTTGTGTGTTGCGAATAGATGCGTATCCATTGTTATTCATGATCAAAATGCAAATTGGCAAGCCGTAAAACTTAAGTGTGGCCAATTCCTGAATATTAAGTTGAAAGCTGCCATCAGATTCTAACAAGACCATCGGGGTGGCGTTATTTCCTAGGCAAGAGCCTATAGCCGCCGGCAAACCATAACCCATTGCCCCAAGGCCGGAGGTGAGAAAAGTTCGTTGGCCACGTTTATTTCTAAAGCCTGCGAAAAAAAACTCCACAGCTAATCCCGAGCTACCAACGGAAATAAGTGTATTTTCTGGAATTACGGTAGAGAGTGCGTCGACAAACTGGCCGTGGCCAATCGGCCCAATTCTTGGGAATGGATGCCCCTCGTGCTGTGGGTAACGCCGCTTCCAATCCGCACACTTGCGATTCCACGAAGGATTGCGGGTTGCAGCAACATGGGTTAGAAGTTGGTCAATAAACCTCTTCGCGTCCATCAATATCGGAAAATCAATTTCCATTTCCGTTTTGTCGGCTAACTCGCCAGCGTCAATATCCACCACAATTTTTCGCGCTGCTCTGGCAAACCCCTTAGGGTTATATGCTGTGACAATGTTGTCGATCCGCGCCCCAATAGCGATTAGCAGATCGCTGTTCTGCACCACAAAGTTGGGCGCCCGTGCGGCCACTACACCCGGTCGACCAATATTCAGTGGGTTATCAAAGGGAAGTAAATCCAAAGCATTCCAGGTTAAGAGAACGGGAATATCCAATTTCTCCACCAATAACCTGAAACTCGCCTCTGCATGAGCCAACCGTACCCCATGCCCAGCCAAAATCACCGGCCGCTCTGCCTGCGAAATAAGGGCGCATATTTCAGTAAAGTCTGGAATTATCTGGGAAGTTGCCTCCGACGGGCACCAAGCCTTTAACCACTCCTGCTTAAAAGGCGCAGCTTGCACATCCAAGGGAATGTCAATCCACACGGGGCCTGAGCGATCCTGCCTCATATGATATAACGCTTGATCAAGGCAACGGACGACGTCGGCAGCGTCGTCCACGGTTATCGCATACTTTGTTATCGGTTTTACGATACTTTCAATATCGACTTCTTGGACGCCACCCTGCCGGACAGGTCGCCCACAGATCCGATCAGATTTCTTAGCTTGCCCTGATAAGATTAGCATCGGGACTGAATCTATCCACGCACCGGCAACCGGGGTGATTATATTTGTCGAGCCGGGCCCAGTAGTAACCATGGCAACGCCAAAACCAGGATTATTGGCCGCCCCTGTCCTACCGTATGCTTCAGCTGCTATGCCACAAGCTTGCTCATGATGGCATGCAATACCCTCAAGCTCTGGATGCTTCGCGACGGCATCATTGAGATACATCGCCCCGCCTCCGGGAAGCAAAAATATATGTTCGACTCCGATTTTTGACAGCCTATCGACTATCCAATCCGCCACTCTCACGTGCGTGCCTCTTCAAAACAGCTAATCCATCCAATATGTCAGCAGCGTTTTGCGGTTACTATTTTTATTTATCAGATCGTCCGTGTAATACGAGTCATGCTGATAATGCGTTGAGGAGATCTCTTCAATCACCGCACCAGTTTGGCTCTTGAAGCTATGGCGCACTTCCGGCTCAATGTTAATAATGTCGCCAGGGCCATGGGTAGACATGACACCGTCCAGTGACATCTCTACCTCCCCAAACAAAATGTGGAATGTCTCCTCCTTCTTTTTATGGAACTGCTCTGGATGTACCTGATTTGGAAAGCTAACGAGAATTTTCTTGCAATACCCTCTATTGACCACGGTAATTAAAGTCAAACCAAACGCTTCAAACTGCTCCATACCATAATGATGAGAGAATTCTAATTCGACGCCACCGGGAATTACGATTTGACTTTCCTTGATTATGGCTTTCACCTTATTTGCTGCACTCAACACGAGAGCTCTAGAATCCTGCCGATCAGCCAAACTACGTAGGACGCCGCCGTCTTTTTCTATATTTTTTAAAGCAATAAAAGAGGAGTATTTAGACCACTCGTTTGCTGTGAACTGATTAGGTTCGGCAGGGAATGCAAAGTAGACGTCCTCTCGAGTTATGACACTGCCCGCTTCAATATCGCGTTTGACAAAAATCCCTCTGCGCAAATCAGTTAGGCTTTTACTCTCCAAGCTATTGCTTTTGGGACGATGAGTGGCGGGGCCATTAATTTCCATGGCCTGCTGGGCAGCATCAAGCCATTTTCTAGCCTGATCTGGTGTCATGGAGTAGTCATTTAAGGGGTAAGAATCGGTTCTGAGCCCGACGTGCTTCTCAAATATCTGGCCACCTTTGGCTATAGCCAACTGGATGGCGACCGTATTGTCAGGATGCTCGTGGCTGGAAAAACCAATCATCACTCCAGGATACCGATCACGAAGATACGCGATCTGGCCAACCTGCAAATTGTGATCTGGGGTAGGGTACTGACCAACGCAATGTAGAATCGCAAACTCTTTTTCGCGGTGTTTTAAGAAAGCTACTACACGGTCTATATCGTCAACTTCTGCTCCAGCCGTAGACGCCACGATCGGCTTATCCAATTTTGCTATCTCTTCGAGTAACGGCCAGTCGGTGAACGAACAACTTGCTACCTTTACTACGTCAAGATTTTGCCTCGCTATCTTCTCTACCGATACTTCGTCAAATGGAGTGGCCGCCGTCAAAAATCCGCTTTCACGAATTTTATTAATTAAAGATTCAAAGTCCGCAGCAGAGAGTGCAGTCTCCTCGAATCGTTTCACATATTTTATGTCGCTACTGCCTTTCTTATCCTTGTGAATAAAAGTGCGCAAATCTCGATACTGTAATTTAAAAGCGAAAGTGAACTGAGGGTACTCTTGCTTTAGCACCCCAAACTCCTCGATAACGCTCAAGCCATGAGAGACATCACCCATGTGATTATTGGCCAGCTCAAAAATAAATATAGGTCGAGGTAGTTCAGTCGCCATGAGTGAGTGCACCCCTATCGCTTTAAACTTTTGCGGATCGTTTCAGCCACAAATTCGATCATTGGCGAGGTTATGGACGGGTGTACTCCAACCCAAAATGTGTCGTTCATTATTTTGTCCGTATTTTTCAGCGCGCCAACCACTCTATATTGCTTTCCTTCAAAATATGGTTGTTTCAGCAAATTTCCAGCGAATAGTAGCCGGGTACCTATTTGCTGCTGTTCTAGCGACCTCAGCAAATCGACTCGTCGTATGGGGCAACGGTCTCGCAATGTAATCGGGAACCCAAACCAAGAAGGTTCGCTTTTGGGGGTGGGGGACGGCAAGGCTATAAAGTCTTCAAGACCCTGAAGTTGCTGCTCTAAGTGTTGGAAATTCTGTTTGCGTTTTTTTATGAAACCTTCCAGCTTCTGAAGCTGGGCAAGGCCACAAGCGGCCTGCATATCAGTGATTTTGAGGTTAAATCCAAGATGAGAATAAATGTACTTGTGATCGTAACCATCAGGAAGAGAGCCACCTAACTGCTCTGCATTCCAACAAAATCGGTTATTGCAGGTGTTCTCCGTTCCAGGAGGACAATAGCAATCGCGCCCCCAATCTCGAAATGATTCGGCAATCTTTTTTAACTTGCCACTGTTCGTAAATACAGCGCCACCCTCGCCCATGGTTATATGATGGGCTGGATAAAAGCTTAAGGTGCCGATATCACCAAACCTACCGACCATATCGCCATCGTAAATGGACCCTAAGGCATCACAGCAATCCTCTATTAGCCATAAATTGTGAGCTTCGCAGACCCGCTTAACAGCGCCGACATTGAAGGGGTTACCTAGGGTGTGCGCAAGCATAATCCCTTTAGTTCTCGGGCCTACGGCGTCTTGCAGCAAGTCAACACTGATGTTGTAGGTGTTAGCATCTACATCAAGAAATACCGGCACTGCGCCGAACTGAAGTATCGGATTAACCGTTGTGGGGAACCCTGCAGCGACGGTGATTACCTCATCACCTGGACGAATAGCTCGGTCTCCTAGCTTCGGACTCGTAAGCGTGTGAAAAGCAACTAGGTTTGCAGAGGACCCTGAATTAACTGTCAAAACATGCTTCACCCCGATAAATTTTGCCAGGGCGACCTCAAACTCACTATTAAATCTTCCTGCTGTAAGCCAACCGTCCAGAGACGCCTGCACAAGATTTGTGATTTCCTCCACCCCAATCAACTTTCCTGACGCAGGTATTGGAGTCTGCCCTCTAACAAAATTCTTGGGGCCAAATTGGAAATTCGAATATTCTTCTACGAGCAATGAAATTTCGTCACGAATTTTATCTGGGCTCCTCTCCACAGAGTTTTGTTTTTTTGCCATCGCTAAGGTCTAACTGTTTCTCTCGTTGAGGACATAAATTCATCAATTTGCTTAAAAGAAAACTTTTGCATGTCTGCACCTGAAACCCAGCTTTCATGCCATGCAACCAGTTTTTCCAAAGCCTCAGTCATCCCCCATGTTGGCTGCCACTTTAACTCTGCTTGCGCTTTAGAAATATCTAGTTTCAAGTTAATCGACTCCTCGGTGTATTCGGGGCTTACAACCTCCCACTCCACAGCAACTCCCAGAGTATCAATAAGCTTTTCAGTGATATCCTGAACCGAATATGACTTGCCAAGCGCCGGCCCAAAGTTCCATGCACCATCAAATCTACTCCCATCAGAATAAAGCAGCTCGGCTAAACTAAGATAGCCCGCTAATGAGTCAAAAACGTGCTGCCAGGGGCGAGTCGACGAGGGAGCTCGAATCTGGAGCTTCTCTCTACTTTGGCAGGCTCGCAGGATGTCTGGGATCAACCTGCCTGACGCCCAATCCCCTCCACCTATAACGTTGCCAGCTCGCGCCGTTGCTACGAATACGCCTTGTCTATCGAAAAACGATTTGCGGTATGCGGAGGTGATGATTTCGGCGCATGCTTTGCTCGCGCTATACGGATCTCTTCCCCCCAACTGATCGGTTTCTCTGTATGGCCAATGCCACTCGTGATTCTCATAGCACTTATCCGACGTGACGTTGACTATCGCTTTTACGGAAGGTGTTCTCCTTGCCGCCTCCAACACGTTAAGAGTGCCCATTACGTTAGTTTCGAAGGTGGCTAACGGGTCGTCATATGATGCTCTGACCAAAGGTTGCGCCGCTAGGTGAAAGATTATCTCAGGCTCCGCGCTCCGTGTCTTATCCATGAGAAAATCTGCGTTCCTGATATCACCAACGGTCTCCTCTACAACGCTTTTAACCTTTGCGGTGTCATAAAGTGAGGGCGAAGTTGACGCTGGAAGGGCAATGCCCGTGATTTGCGCACCTAATTTATGTAACCATAAAGCAAGCCACCCGCCCTTAAATCCTGTGTGGCCCGTAATCAGGGTTTTGCGGCCTCTCCAAAAATTTGGGTCTGGAGACACCACAGCTAGTCAGACCATTTCTTCCATGGCGCCGAACGAGCCGTCCACATAGCATCCAGCAAATTTTTTTCTCTGAGAGTGTCCATAGGCTGCCAAAACCCCGCATGATGGAAGGCCACTATTTCCCCGTTTTTGGCGAGATTCTGGAGTGGCTCTTGCTCCCACACAGTTTCATCACCAGCTATGAGATCTAAACAATCCGGGGACAGCACGAAGAAGCCGCCGTTTATAAGTCCACCGTCTCCCTCAGGTTTTTCCGTAAAGCCAATAACGTCATCACCGCGAAGAGACAAGGCACCAAAACGACCTGGAGGACGCACCGCAGTTATTGTGGCTTTTTTCGCATGGCTCCGATGGAAGGCGATCAACGCAGTCATGTCAATATCACTCAAACCATCACCATAGGTGAAGCAAAAAGCCTCTTCATCAGCTACGTATTTGGCGGCTCGCTTAAGACGGCCACCAGTCTGTGAATGTGTGCCAGTATCAATCAAAGTAACCTTCCAAGGCTCAGCCGCTTCTTGATGCACCTCAACCTTGTTTTTAGCAAGATCAAATGTAACGTCAGACGCGTGAAGAAAATAATTCGCAAAAAATTCTTTTACTTGATACCCCTTGTACCCGCAGCAAATAACAAAATCATTGATGCCGTAAACCGAATACATCTTCATGATATGCCAGAGGATTGGCATGCCGCCTATTTCCACCATCGGTTTAGGCCGCGCGCTTGTCTCCTCGCTTAACCGCGTGCCCAATCCTCCTGCCAGTATCACTGCCTTCATTATCATCACTCTCCGTGGAGATTTCCGCCGGCTTGGAGCACTTAGTGCGTTTCAATTTGAAATTGCGCCAACTGACGGACCGTTTCACAAATCGGCAGGAATATCTCTGGCCACCAGTGCAGCGTAAAACCCCAAATTTAGTATTATTCCTGGCACAAGATTATATACCGCGCATCTAAGGGCACAAACAGGACACTGTAGAGGCAACTAGAAATAACGTGTAACCGCGATGATTTTCTATGCGGTCTTACGTGTCTGTGATTCAATGATTTGCGTCATTCATACAAACGAAGACACGCGATGCCAAATCAAATACTTTTAGAGGTCTTGATCCCAACTTTTAACAGGCCACAGTCAGCTCAAGCAGCGATCCAAACCATATTGGACGCCCGAGACCCCCGAATCGCAGTTCGTTGTCACTCTAACCAGCCCGAGCAAGATCTAGAAGATTTCTGCCTCCAACATGATTGCGTAGCTTATGGAAGCTTTCCAAAAAATAGAGGTCCCGGAGCAAACAGCATTGGCCTCTACATGGGTGCCAAGGCAAAGTTTTGTATGTTGCTATCTGATGAGGATCGATTGCATAGTCAGGGCATTTCACAGTTCCTAGATTATTTGGAAGCGCTGCCTGAAAACTGCAACGTAATAACCTGCTCAGTCGTTGATTCCAACACCGGAAAAGCCTACTACACCATCCCAGCTTTAAATAGGCGGCTCACAACCTTGGCAGGTTATACAAACCTGTCTTCAAGCACATATATGTCCGGGTATACTTTTCGAACGGAGCTCGTACAAAAACAAGATCTGACGTTGTTATTGGGCACTGAAGCTGACAATCCAGATGGAAAGGCTGAGAACGTTTATTCATTTATTGACATCAGCCAGAGACTGTTGGTCGATGGTGTCTGTGGTAACTACATGGACCAATTGGTCCTTCAGGGCCCAGCCATAAAAGAGGGGGGCCACGCCTTCCAACACCGAGATATAGATGAACGAAACTCAAGCAGTGACAACCTAGATCTCAACCCCGCTGTATACGGCCCTTATGCTCGTACTTGTCAATTCTTTTATCGAGAATGGCTGCTTACACAGCTACGGTCTAGTTTCCCCTCCTTCTTGTATAAGATGGCAGAAGCCAAGCTATATTGTTTTTTTTATGAAAAACTTTTGGAAAGCCCTAACGTAGTAGTCCTTCAGGAGGGTCAGTCGGTGCAGACAGAAGCCAATGCAGGAGTATCGTATATGGTCACGTCTGAGTATTTTTCCAATTCAAACGTAGCCAGGCTTTTTATCGACGCAATCATGCATACTCCAGCTGCATCGCTATGCTATTACGAAGCAATGAGCTCGTTAATGGCGCAGGAGGTCCCAACCGAAATTTTCACCTCTTTCTGTTTCGCTGATGGAAAACCATACCCGTAGCAAATGAAAACTAGATTTGCGCTACTGCTGCCATGTTCTGCAAGGTGGTGAGGGTATGAGGTGGATCGAGAGCTCCCATTATTGTGGGTAAGAGGCGCGAAGCGCCAGCCAGAGGGGGCATCGGTAAGCTAAATTTGGTCAGAAAGCCTCCGATATTCAGAATCAGATGAAGTGCTTGTGAGTTAGTCGTCAGCGAGCTACTCTTCCGAGGAACTGAGGGGGGGCCTACATGCGCTTAAATTATTTGTTGGCAATGCCTAAACTGGTCCAGACTGTGGGGGACGGATATGTTTTCCCGCTGGGTATGGCGTATGTTTCTGCCTGTCTAAAGGCAGGAGGTTTTAACGTCTTCACGGTCAACTTAAATCACAAAGAGGGAGACATAAACGACATCCTCAGGGAAATCATTGAAGACAACGATATAGACGTTATTGGAACAGGGGGGTTGTCTCCACAATACCATCTAATAAAGAGCGTTATCAAAGCAGCAAAGCAAATAAAACCAGACATTATCACTATAGTTGGGGGCGGGATAATCACAACTGAACCTCCAGTCGCGATGGAGGCCCTAGAATTCGCTGACTATGGCGTAATAGGCGAGGGCGACGTCACGATTTGTGAATTTGCTGAAGCCCTAGAACAGAGCAAAGATATGACACAGGTTGCTGGGTTGATATTTAAGCAGACGGACCCGTCCTTAATCACTCATGCATTTATCACCACAGCTGTCAGAGAAGACACGGACGATTTGGACTCTCTCCCATGGGCAGATTATGAAGGGTTCGATATAGACAAATACATGGATCTGCCACCGCCTGCCTTCGGCGGTCTGAATGCGAAAAAAATGCTGCCAATGCTATTGACGCGGTCATGCCCGTATTCCTGCACCTTTTGTTTCCATACATTGGGATCAAAGTATAGGAGGCGCTCATTAGATGATTTCTTCGCTGAACTAGATCACTTGCTCGAAAAGTACGACATTGAATATATTTCTATGGCCGATGAGCTTTTTGACCCCAAGCAGGAGAACATAAAGGCATTTTGTGAGCGAATGGAGCCATATGGGCTTCATTGGCACGCAGATTTCGCAGTAAATAATGTGAGGGAAGAGTTGCTTCCTGTGATGAAGTCGGCCGGCCTCAACGTCATGTTCTTTGGTTTAGAAAGTGCAGACAACAGCGTGCTCAAAAGCATGCGAAAAGCTCTCACTGTCGAAGAGATGGGGTCAACGCTAGAAATTGTTCATAAAAACGACATCCCGGTGTACGGGGCTTTCATCTTTGGTGATCCAGCAGAAACGTATGCTACCGCACAGAATACAATGCAGTGGTGGAGGGAGCACCCTGAGTATCTGATACACCTTACTTTGATAAAACCATTCCCAGGGTCACGAATATATGACTACGCATGCGATAACGGACTGATTACAGACCGGATCCAGTATCTAAAGGATGGATGCCCGCAAATAAACATCTCCCAAATGAGTGACAGTGAGTTCGCACTAATAGGCCATGAAATCTCTGAAAGTATGCATGACCTGAAAAAGCTGGAGAACTTGGAAGTGTTAGCCATCGACCCCCTGAAGGGTCGCATAGCCATACGAGGCGAATGCCCCAGTTGCCACCACCAACCCTCTTTTGAAGAAGTAAAGTTGTTTGCTCTGGACTACCTCACCTGCCCTAACTGCGTCCAAAAATTTCATATACCGCTTCCAGATGTAGCCAGGGAAAACCTTGACAGAAACCTTCGGCGTTTAATGAACAGAGCGGGTAAAGTTTCAGTCTGGGGCATGACTTTAGCAATAATGGAATTGTTTAAATTTTCCGAGGGTCTCGTGGATCCAAGGCTGTTCCCGGTGGATGTTTCGGAGAGCAAGGCCTGTCTGACACTAAATGGACAAAAGGTTAATAGGCCACACGTTCTGGACGAAGAAAATATCAGTATCGTTGTGGTCGCAGTCCCGTCACACATTGCGACCATAACTTGTCAGATAATGGAAAATCATCCTACCGTGACCGAGGTATACGATATTTGTGAGCTGGTAGGTCCTGATTTACCAACACGATCATTGGTGGCCGTTGGAGAAGACAGCACCGATCATAGAGCGGCATGAATCTGGAACGGCTTAGGCCAAGCACCGACTTGGCTTTAAAGACCCGGGGAAACAGGCGATGACGGCATGCAAGACAGCCGCGAATTCAAAAGATTTTTAAGGGCGTCCTAGGATGGCTACCAATACCTTACAACTTTTGATGCTTGTGCCGATGCACATAAGCTTCGAATCGTTTCTTGAACCCCAGCATAACTCGAGAAATTTTAAAAAAGCCAACGGCATTGCTTACAACAGTTTGTCTACAGACCTTCCTTTAGGTCCGATTTCTATTTCAGCCTACTTAAAAAAGTTTATCGACGTGAATGTGACGCTCTTAGATTTTAACGCAGAAATAAATGCCATGAGCGAATTTCCATATGGCAGCTTCCTGGAGTGCTGCGAAGATTTGCTACGCAAGTCAGATGCTTCTCCAGATTTTGTCGGGGTCTCCTCACTATTCAGCCCATCTTTCCATAACTTTTTAGATTGTGGTCGGGCCGCAAAAGAGGTCTTTCCAAACGCCATAGTTCTAGGTGGCGGCAACATTCCTACCAACAGCTACGACCATATTTACTCAAAATTAAATTGTGAGTTCTTTGACGGATTATGCTTTGGAGAGGGCGAGAAACCTATGCTCAATCTCTTGTCTGCAAAGGATCCGATGGATTATTTAGAGTCATCCGACTCATGGATCACCAAGTCGAAGTCTTCGGCAAAATTTAAACCAGTGCATGACTATATTGAAGACTTAGATGAGATTCCATTTTTCGATTATGAAATTTGCGACTTTGAAAAACACGCTTCAAATCAGGTGGCGGCCTCCAGCTTCCATAATGTAGAAGATAAACGCGGTTTCCATGTAATGACCTCTAGAGGGTGCCCTTATCTATGTACATTTTGTGCTTCACATAAAACGCATGGACGAAAAATGCGTTACCACTCAATCGAGAGGGTTAGAGAAGATCTGTCAAAGTTAGTTGAAGAATACAATGCTGGAACGATCGTTTTTCAGGACGACCACCTGATGGCCGATAAAGACAGAGTTTTGGCTATCCTAGATACCGTTAAAAGTCTTGGGGTTGAGTCTCTCTATCAAAATGGTCTGACGCTGTATGCTTTGGATAGACCAATGTTGGAGGCATTTTACGATGCGGGCGTGCGCCACCTAGTACTGCCAGTTGAATCCGGGAGTGAAAAGGTACTTAAGCACCAGATGCGCAAACCTCTAAAACTCAGAATATCTCAGAGGGTCGCCCAAGATTGTCGGGACCTCGGCATTTATACAAACTCCAATGTGATGATTGGCATGCCGGGAGAAACTAAGGAAGATCTAGAAGAGGGACTGAGAAACCTAAGAACTATCCGAACCAATTGGTACAACATTGCGTGTGCCAGCCCAATAGTGGGTAGCGAGATGCATGATATTGCTCGGGACAAAAATTACATTACGGCGGACACACTGGGGGCGGACTATCGTACGGCTGTCATAGCTACTGAAGACTTTACCGCAGAATATATTCAAAACTACCAGTACCGAATGAATCTGGATTTAAACTTCGTTAACAATAACGATGTCGCACTCGGCGAATTTGATACCGCACTACTTGGATTTAAAAATGTCGCCAGGCTAAGACCTGACCATGCTTTTGCTCACTTCTTCGCAGCACTATGCTACGAGAAAATCTCAGATCATCGTCGTGCTAAAAGTGAACTTGACAAATACTATGCTTATTGCTGCAACGATTTCTGGCTTAAGTGGGTCGATTTTTTTGGCCTGCCAAAAACGAAGGCTGATTTTCAAGGTTGGACGGTGTCAGCTAATCAAGTCGAAGTAGCGGTTAGTTAAGAACAGCAACTCCCATAAACCTTTGACATAAGGCGCTAGCCGGCCAAGTATTAGGTTGACGTTGCTTGAGAGGCAATCTTCTAAGCCTTGTTACTAATTCTCACCTGCGAGATGCATGCCTTATCACGGCTCGTTTAACTCCCCATGCTCGCAACTGAATCGCTCATAAGGTATGGCACTCTTCACCTGCACTGCGGGAATAATTTCAGGCGCGTCAAATGATCGGCCAGGACAGAAATTGCACGCCGGCAGAAATGGGATATCCCGAGTGTATTTTTTTAAATCGCTTTGCGTGTTAAACACAGACACCGAGTTGGCGTCGTTGCGAGGCACCGCACCTAAAGAGTCAGCGTTTGCTGCAAATGGGCACCGGTAAAACCTGTCCTCTACCAAAGTAAAAAGATTTTTCCCGCAGCAGTTGGAGAATAGCTCAGTGAGTTCGGCATCGCTCCTATTGAATTTCTCTATTCGCCCACTGTCCGTCCAATGCTCAGGTGGATGGACTCTATGAGAGATCTCATTAGCCTCCAGAAAAGCTGTTGTTTCAGACGTGTTTTTCCCGATTTCCCCATAATCTGTTACCGAAAAGTGTATTTTTTCACCTTGTAGAAGAGTCACGTGTTCTTTTTTCAGAGGCACCATACCGTTGGTATAAATCACTATCGAATTTATATTCTCTATCGTATTCAATTCGGAAATAATTTTATAAATATCTTTATTTACAAATGGCTCCCCTCCGATCACACGGACCTCGTTTATCATATTGCAGCGTTGAGCAAGCGCTTTAATCCCGTTGATAGCGGAATCAGCATCAATATTTTTCGGAGATTCGAAAAATTGCATGAGATTCGCACAATCTCTGCACTTCAAAGTGCATTTCTCAGTGATAACGAGGTCGACGCTGCGGATAAAAAGAGCGTCATTATCTAAGTATGATTCTTGACAGGACTTTACAGTCTTTAGAGAGTAGGCAAGGAAACTATCACTTTCCTCAGTACTGTTCACGAGCGGCAAATCAAAATCAATAAAATGTGACAAAGGCTTCCAATTCGAAATGCCACATTTGTCCAGTAGAGGTACCACGTCCATGATATCCACTACGGAAACTATAACTTCTGTGGTTTTATCATCAATAGAGCGAAGAAAGGCCGGCCCATATACCGTTACTTCACGATAGCAGTCACCGTGCTTCTTGATATCCGTATCCACAAAAGCAACTACGTCATCAAATTGATCCGCGGCCCACTTGCCCGAAATTCCGAATCCGTAAATAACCTTTTTCATTGCCTGCAATCTAATGCGCTTCCAACCATAGTGAGGTTTCCTTGCGCTCCTCTAGAAACTTAACGAATAAGACGTAGATACATAGTGCCAGTGCTGCTTTATGTTTTATCAAAAAGCAACTGACCGGCCGTCCACCGGCCTCTCTATGATTGTAACAAGCGAATGCGCGTTGAGTGTATCCACTTCGGAGCCTGCGCTTCGTGAATCGAAGAAAAACAAAAAATGAAGAAATGCTGTTCACCATTCTTCCTGCACGAATTAGCGAGATAGAAAAATATGCCGAATATAAACCAGCGTAGTTTATTGTTAGGTCAGGCATGCTTGAGTTTGTAAACGCCCGCATAGATCGTAAAGCCCACATAAATGAAAAAAGACCAGACAGTCCTTTCTTGGGGCGAAAGCTCGCGGTGGTTGACCTTCTCAAAGGTCGTGTGTGGGCATACAAGCAACTATGTACAAATCGACAACTCCGCTGTGCTTTTAAAAATCTAAAATTAAAATCGACGTCCTCAAAAGTCTCCATACGGTTATTAAACCAAATGTCATTTTCTTTGATTACCGACACTTTGAAGAATCGAGACCATGCTGTTGTAAACACGGGGACTCTATTGGGTCTTTGCGCGTATGCACTTATTATTTCTCGAAGGTTTGACGATTCGATTTTATTCTCTGCAATCACGTAGTCTTGATATTCGGACAACCGTGAATACTTATCTAATGTTTCGACACTCTCAAAGATATAGAGGTCTTCCCCAGTGGTCAGAGTTTCCGTTATGTGGGTCGGAAGAAAATGGTCATCTGCATCTAAAAAAGTTAAGTAGTCGTAACTTTCTGTAGCCACCCAAGATAGAGCCGCATTTCTTGCTGCGGCAGGCCCTTGTCGCGTCTCATGGAAAATTATTTTCTTTACTGACGGATTGATATCGTCTCCCAGTAAGACAGTTCTAGTGTCGTCTGTCGAGCAGTCGTCCACAACAACTATGTCTAAACGGGTATCTAATAAAGACACCGACTTTATGGCGCGCGCTAGAGTCTTATCGGCGTTAAAACACGCAATCACCACTGCGATTCGAGTGCCGTCCATCAAAAATGAATATCCTTGGTCTCTCCTCGACCAACACTGTCGCACGGAGATACCAGGCCTGAAACCCTTCTTTGCGAATACTCAGTTTCTGTGCGGGGCGCATTGAAATTCAAAGCATCTTTTTTATGGCACAAGGTTTACTCCAGTCTTTTCATAGTGAGGAGATTCCAGTATTCACCGACTAAGCTGTTGAAGAAGCTATGACTGCAAAAGTTGTAGGACCGTGGAAGGGAGCTGATTCGCCTGCGCAAGCATAGCTGTGCCTGCCTGCTGAATTATTTGCGTTCGAGCAAGCTCCGATGTCGATTCGGCGTAATCAGTATCCATTATCCGGCTCCGTGTTACCTCCGCATTAGTGACCACATTTGTCAAATTATCGATGGCATGAACGAGTCTATTTTGAATCGCTCCGAAACTAGCCCGTTGATTGGAAACAGCTGTCATCGCCAAATCGAGTTGACCAATCACAACGCTTGCAACTTTCAGACCTGAACCTATTGAAACTGCTGATAGTGTCTTCGACGCCAACGCATTCATCTTGCCGCCCGTCGCGTCCGAGAAATTACCAAAAGCCACTGTAACTGTCTGAGCAGCATCCATACCGACCTGATACGCAACGGTCGATAGGCCACCAGCTGATGAAGCTCCAGCATTACCGCTCAGAATTGGTCTTCCATTCCACTCAGTGTTCTCAGAGATTCTGTCAATCTCATGCCTCAGAGCGACGAACTCTGAGTTCAAATATGAACGATCTGAAGCGTCTGTGGTTCCGCTCCCTGACTGAAGAGCCAATTCTCGCATTCTCTGCAGCATGGCAGTGATTTCATCAAGGGCTCCTTCGGCAGTCTGCACCATACTGACCGCGTCAAAAGCGTTTCTTATCGATTGATCCAGACCGCGAATCTGTGAGGTCATTCGTGTTGAAATAGCCAAGCCGGCAGCATTATCAGATGCGGAATTAATTTTTTTCCCCGTCGATAGCTGCTCCATTGCTTTTCCCAGGGCCCGCTCATTTTTGGCTAGCGCCGCTTGTGCAATAGATGCGGCAATATTTGTATTCACAACGGCCATGGACCATCTTCCTCTTAAGCGAAAATTAATTTGCTGTATCGTGAGCTATATTCCACAGAGCGCCAGATACGACCATCTATTGCGTATAGGAAGCACAAAATGTGCCATTGTTAACGAAAATGAATGTGGACTGCAGGCGGGTTCGTAAAGGAATAAAAGAGCGTATTTTCAGTCAGTTACAATAATTTAGCTATTTTTTTTGTTTTTTTTAGAAGTTACGTTCATACCCGACAATGTTCAAAGATGTAGGCCGGTCAAACTTGCGGGTTTGCTTTGCCGTACCGGCATTAATTTGCCGTTTCTTAACCATGGATGCCGCTAGATAGAAGTTCTGATCCTGAAGGCAGGTTCCAAACCTATAACTACAAAACTGAAACAGATTAGTAACCGCAGTCTTGAAGATATTTGGTCGCGATCATAAGTTCGTCTTGGGTGTCGATATCGACTGACCTTTCCTCAGGCATGACGTAGCCGATAGCCCCTTGTGCAGCGAAAGAACCCTTGTCACTTAACCATCCTACCCTCGCTACATACACCGCACCATTGAGCACATAAGCGGCCGGTAGGTCCTGTCGACGCAGAGATGCTTGAGCCGGGAGTGCGACAAGGCTGTCAAGCCGAGAATCAAAATTTAGTGAGTACATCAAAAATGGATGGTCATTAGCAACTTTTACTGAGACTGCTGCCGGGGCCGCAAGTTCCATCAAACGTTCTAGGCACTTGTCAATATCTTCTGTTGTTCGAAGCGGGCACGTAGGTTGCAAGACCATTACTAGATCAAACTCTTCAACTCTGCCTAACACATCAAAAACGACATCAACTGTTTTTGCATCGTCAGTAGCCAGCTCCGGCGGTCGATCCAGGCAATCTTCACACCCTCGAGCTCGGGCAAGATCTTTTATACGAGGGTCGTCAGTAGATAAAACAAGTCTGTCAATATATTGGGAGAGATTCGCAGCTTCGATAGTCCACTGAATAAGAGGTTTTCCCGCTACGGGCACGATGTTTTTATCGGGAATTCCTTTTGAACCACCGCGGGCTGGAATCACTGCAAGAACGCTCTTCCCTTCGATCAAAATTTGCGCCCTGCTCTCTCAGCTTGCGATGATTCAAGCAATGGCGGTCTTTAAAGTCGCGGATCGCGCAGTATGAAGATCGTCGGGCCGCCCGACATCAAGCCACGGCTCATACATAGGGTACGCGACTACCCGCTCTCCGGCGTTAGCTAGTCGCTCAAAGACAGTTGGCATATCGCAGTACTCGCCCTCATTTAGCCTGTCCAATACTGATGGCGCAAGCGCATAAACACCTGCGTTTACATGGCTTCGCATTACGGGTTTTTCTGAAAAGCCCGTAATGTCCAAGCCTTCCATTTCCACCACTCCGAACGGATTCGTCCATTCATGGAGCTTCACCGCCATAGCTGCCTTTGCATCGTGTAGTCGCAAAAAGTTCAGCACCTCCATGTAATCGATATCTGTTAGCACATCACCATTTGATACCACGAAACTTGTCTTAGGAACTGACCTCATCAGACTCAACGCGCCAGCGGTTCCCAGTGGGGTATCCTCTTCAATGTATTCTATGTTGACGCCGAATTTCCGGCCGTCCCCAAAAAAATCGCTGATTTTCTGCCCCTGATAATTTATACAAAGTATAAAATTACGGAAGCCTTGGCCTCTTGCTCTCTCTAGAATGTGCTGCAACATCGGCTTTCCCGCTACTTCGAGCATTGGCTTGGGACAGGAGTCAGTGAATGGACGTAGCCGCTTTCCTAATCCACCTACCATCAATACCATCACGTGCTCGTGATCTTCGCTCGGCCCCAGTTCATCCCATAAATAGAGTCCTACCACACGACCTTCAGTATCGACGCTGGGAACCTGAGCAACTTTGTTTGCTCGCATCAACGCACGTACGGTGATCCACTCGGTTCCCTCAGGAACCACAAGGGGATTACGATTTATGACCTCCGTTATGGAATCTTCCATTGATAAGCCTTTCAAGAGACCGCGCCGTAAATCACCATCGGTTATCAAACCTGCCAAACCCCCATCATCGGAAGCACAGATACACAATCTTATTGCAACATCGTTAAGATTCTGGAAGGCCTCTTTAAAAGAGGCATGTTCCGAAATCACCGCCCTCTGCCAATTAACGGCTTCAATCATCCACATACCCTCCGAGCCTCAGGTGCACTTTTTCCGAGGTCATGAAAAATTTTGTTTTTTTCATCAGCGTGCCATCGCTCAATCACTGAGACAACTGCGGCTGAGGCGCCGCCTTCACCATAGGGATTTTTCACTCCCGCCCGATTTCTAGCCTTAGTCTCGGGAAGCAAAAGTAAATCGAGCGCCTCTGAAATCGCCCCTCGCTCAGCAACACAGTCAATTACACTCTCGGCCTTCAATCGGCCGTCTTGTCGGGCACCTATGTTTACCGTACCGACACCAAACGCGGGTGCCTCGATTATGCCTGAGGACGAGTTTCCGACTACGCCAGAACACAACGCCATAGTCGACAAATATGCAACTTGACCAAGCGAAGTGTGCACGCAAGATCTAGCAGGGTTAGCTGCCACGAAAGAACGGACCATCTCGAACAACACTCGACCGCCAACATCAGCATTTGGCATGGTGAATATTAGTTGTGCATCAACTACTTTTAAGGCGGACAGCAATTCAGACATTTGTTTCTCAACACTACTCACCAATTTACCTGTCTCGGGATGAAAGGTTATTAACAAAACGTTACCTTCCAGGCTCATGCCCAACTGCGTCTGCAGCTCTTCCGGCTCTAACAACTCCACGCCCAGCGCTGCATCCACTCCAAAGCCCCCCACACACCAAACTTTATCGGGGTTCTCACCCATCTGAATAACGCGCTGACGATAAATTTCGGCGGCCGTAAAATGCAGGTCAGCCATTTTTGTTATGCAATGACGCAATGTGTCGTCTAGTGACCCCGAAGTAATCTCGCCACCATGCAAGTGTGCGATTGGAACACCAGCGATTATCGCGCTCGAGGCCGCCGCAAAAATTTCAAATCTATCGCCCAACAGCAAAACCAGATCTGGTCTTAAATGCTCGTAGGCATCCGAGAATCCAAGCATCGCCAAGCCGACGGACTTCGAAACCCCAACCTCGGTATCCGAACCCAGGAGCATTTCGACCTTCCAGTCGATTGAGAACCCATCGGACTCTATAGTCGACCAGGTTTGTCCGAACTCATTCGCAAGATGCATACCCGTCACAATCACTTGTAACTTGCAAATGGGGGACACTTGTAGCCGCGCCATAACACCACGCAGCAAACCGTAATCGGCGCGGGAGCCAGTAACTACGCAAACCTTTTTCATATCTGAATTTGCTCGTCGGGGGCAAACGATCGAGACGCCTGTTTACCGATCACTGCGTCCCACAGCATGGGCGAGATCCCACTAGCAGGCCGCTTTACGGTTAGATTTTCCTCGGAAAATAGCTCTCCTTTTCTTATTGCTTTAGCCGCAACAATCGACTTTCTCACTAGAGGGAGATTCCGCCGCTCGCTTGATGTACATTTTTTCTGTTCGCTACCTAGAGCAAGTTCAATGCGGCGAATCCCCTCAACCATTCTTGTGAGTTCAGGTGGCTCAATGCTGGCAGCATGGTCTGGTCCGGATGCCTTTTGGTCCAGGGTAAAGTGTTTTTCAATAACAGCAGCGCCTAGAGCAGACGCCGCTATCGGAACATCAATACCCTCAGTATGATCTGAATAACCCACTCGCAAGCCAAAAGTATCTCGCATAGTGACCATTGCCCGCAGGTTCACGTCCTCGATCGGCGCGGGATATTCTGTTGTGCAGTGCAACAGTGTTATTTTATTTTTTGGCAAACCTGCGGCTTCGAGGCAATTAATAGCGTCCGCAACCTCTGACAAGTCAGCCATACCCGTTGACATAATCACGTCGCAGTTAAAGGTGGCGACTTTTCGTAAGTAAGGAAGGTTAGTAATTTCTCCCGAGGGAATCTTGACTCTCCGCGCACCCATCTCCATCAAAAGATCCAAACTGCCCAAATCAAAAGCTGTTGAAAAAAATTCAACGCCTCGACGGCCGCAGTGTTCTTTGAGTTTCGTATGATCTTCTCGGGTAAGTTGAAGCTTCTCTAATAGCCTGAGTTGGCTATTGCCGTCTGGCTCGCAAATGTGACGAGCGCTGACCCTTCTCTGATACTGGGCTAGTTCAGCGTCAGTCGTAACTAGGTGCTGTGCTTTAAAGGTTTGAAACTTAACGACATCAGCGCCAGAATCCGCCGCTGCATCGATAAGTTGCATAGCCTTTTTCAGATCACCATCGTGATTAACACCCGCCTCAGCAATCACTAGGACTTTATGCGAGATGGGCTTAATCACGCCTACTACTCTGCTGCGGAGTTTTCTTTATCGAACCCGGCGCCAAGTTTTCACGAACCACTTCTCCTGCGCCAACGATGCAGCCCTCAGCTATCTCAATGTTATTGTGAATAATGGCGCCGGACCCAATAAAGGTCCGCGGCCCTATCTTGACTCCACCATTAACTCTTGCTCCCGTGGCGATATGAGTGTGAGCCCCCACCGATACATCATGCTCTAAAAGAGCCAAAGAATTAACGATGCAGTTTTCTCCAATCTGAGCTCCTGCGTTTATCACTGCACCATGCATAACCATAGTGCCAACTCCAACATCTGTATGACGAGAGCAATAAGCCTGCGGAGAGATTATCACCGGGAATTTAGCACCAACGCGCTTTGCACGAAGGAATACTCGCTCTCGTAATTCTGCTGTTTTAATTTGACCAATGGTTATCATTACTCTGATTCCGTCTTCTATCAGAGAGCCCAGACCATCATCAGTGCCCAATATCGAGTAGCCCATCAACTCAGTGCTTCTGCATGACTGCTTGTCCAATATTCCAATAATGTTGTACGCGCCATCCTGCTCGATCACATCGATCGCAGATTTGCAGTGCCCACCACCACCGATGAGAACTAAACCGTTCATAGCAGCTGCTCGGCTAGCTTTGCGGAAGAGGGCAGATTAATGATCCTAGCTGCCAGTTCATTCGTCTGGGGGAGGGCTGCTTGGGGAGCAGTTCTGTATATGCCAAGCTGGTGCATAGGCGTCCACGCTGGCCTAGCCATAAATCCCGCGTTATTCAGTGTCTGTAAAATAGGCTCCCGATCGACTGCGAAGTTGGGCTCCAATAGCATTGCATTTAACCAATAATTAGACCTGCCGCACTTAGGTTCTGTCACAACATTTAGGTTTTGAAAATTTGCGAATCTCTCCACGTAGGCCTCTGCGACGCGCCTCTTTTTGGCGATGCGATCCTCGAGCTCTGTTAGTTGTGAAAGGCCCAAAGCGGCGTTGATGTTGGGCATTCGGTAGTTGTAGCCGATCTCATCATGATTGAATGCCCAGTCGTGCGGAACCTTAGCTGTGGTGGATAGGTGACGAGCTAGTTCGGCGTAGCTTGCATTATCCGTTACGACCGCACCTCCACCTCCGGTTGTTATAATTTTGTTGCCATTAAAACTTAACGCACCCAGCCGCCCTAGGCTTCCGCACGGGCGATCTTGGTACAGGCTGCCCAGGGCTTCAGCCGCATCCTCTACCACAGGAATTTCGAAATGGTTCGCAATCTCGAGAATCCTCCCCATTTCGGCTGGATGACCAAAAATGTGAACAGGCACGATCGCAGAGATCGGCCGATCACTAACCTTGTTCCAAAGCGTCCCCTCTTTTAGTCGGCCAATTTTACTTAGATGCCTCATTAACGCGTCGGGATCTATACTCAAAGAGAATTCATTCGCGTCAACAAAGTGGGGAATTGCTCCCAGATGACTGACCGCATTCGGTGTGGCCACAAAAGTTAAGCTGGGAACAAGAACTTCACTGCCGGCCTTCACTCCAACCACACGGAGTCCAACTTCCAGAGCGGCTGTCCCATTAACCATGGCAACAGCATGTTTCACGCCACAAGTTTCAGCTAAACAAGTCTCAAATTGAGTTACGAAAGAGCCTATAGAGGAGACAAAGGAAGAGCGAATACATTCTAAAACCAGCTCTTCTGAATGCTTATTGAACTCAGGCTCGTGCAAAGCCAAAAAAGCGCCTCTGTCAGAAAACATTCCGTCTAAAATCGACAGGATCTCCTGCGCTAATTCATAGGAACCGGGCCCAACTTTTACTTCAGCATGGAAGTTCATAAGTTATAGGCACTGTTTTTATAGCGAGCGAGGTTTACTGGATCTTGAAACCACTTTGCAGTCTGAGCCAAACCTTCTTTCAACCCAGCACGCCCGGCGAATTCTGGATTCCAACCGATCAGCTCGCGAGCTTTTTGAGTGCAAGCAACTAGGCGGTCCACCTCAGATCTGAGCGGCCGTTCCCGCTCCTCTCTTTGTTTTACTTCCGCCGCTACATTCATGACCTCTGCAATAAGGTCAACTGTATCCGCAATAGATATCTCAAATCCCGTACCAATATTTGTCACCTCTCCCACGCATTGGTAATTGTTGAGAATCTGAATAAACCCTCGAGCAGTGTCAGTAACGTACGTGAAGTCGCGCGTAGGATAAACGGATCCTAACTGAACCTGATCAGCCCCCGAGGCAAGCTGACCAATAACAGTGGGGATGACAGCTCGAGCGGACTGACGAGGACCAAATGTGTTGAAAGGCCTCAAGATAGAGACCGGCAAATCAAAAGACCTTTGGAATGCCAATGCCATCTGGTCTGCTGCTATCTTAGTTGCCGCGTAGGGAGACTGTGCATTCAGCGGGTGGTCTTCAGAAATAGGAACAAATTGCGCTGAACCGTAAGTCTCTGAGGTAGACGTGCAAACGAGGTGCTCGATATTATTTTCTCGAGCACTTTGCAGCACATTAAGTGTGCCAGTGACATTAGTCTGGACATACGCGTCGGGGCTGGTGTAGCTAAATGGTATCGCTATTAACGCAGCCAAGTGCAAGATATGACTGCATCCTTTAACAGCTGAATTCACACCAGACGCATCACGGATGTCACCCGCCACAACCTCCACGTTGTCAGTGACATCTTTTGAACAGCTATCGAGCCAGCCCCAAGAATTGAAGGAGTTGTAATAGACGAATGCGCGGACGTCGTAGCCCTCCCTCACCAATTGCTCGATAAGGTGTGAACCGATAAAACCATCCGCCCCTGTAACTAATATCCTTGCTGCCATAATCAGATTGCCAAGATCCAACCAACTCAATTTCCACGTTCATACAGTTTTTAAAATTTGAATAAAATCTCTCAGCCACTGCGAACAAGTGATGCAGTGGGCACCAAGTTCAAAACTGCCTCACTTGTTAAATTTACCCATATTGCTCCACGTATCCGTAAGCGACTCTCTAGTGCTATTAAGTTGTTTCACTAAGGTCTCCATCACAGTAAATTGTGAGAGATAACGCTCATAAAGGCTTTCCATTCGAACTTCTAGATCTAGTAGCTCTTTGCTATAGGACGACAGTTCTGTTTGCGCAGAGGATGTTCTAGTCGCAAAAATGCCGCTTATAGAGTCTGTCAACACCTCGAGCTTTTTTATTGCGTCAATTGCTAAACCCTGACTTTGACCATCGTATCGCGACTGACTATTTGTCCCGGCAGATAGCATTGTGGTGATGTGATCAAAATTTGCGGCTGCCTTTGTGTCGTAAACCGTCTCAGAGAACTCAAGATCCCCATAGGCAGTCAATGTGACACCAATGTCTCTCAGCCCGGAGATAGTGCCAGACGCAGTGGAGGAGTCCTGTGTGACAGCCTGGTATATTGTGTCTGACACTGTGCGAATTACGGAAATGTCTCTCGACAAAGCTCCACCCACTTCCTCATCTTCCGATTCAGGATTTGAAATTTCAGCCAGAGCGAATTGCACATCGTTGTAGGTTGTAACTAATGTTTGCAATTTCTCTTTTAACGTCGATCGATCACTAACTACGTTGACGGTGGAGCTGGCACCCCCACTGTGAGTGCCATTGAGAGACAATGTGACACCAGCGATCACATCGGTAAGGCTATTGGAAGATCTTGTGAGTGAGATCCCATTGAATGTCAGCGAGGCGTCCGCCGGATTTTGTAGCGATTTCACTCCGCTATTATCAGTATTGTTTCCATTTCCCGTATCGTGAAAACCTAAATCGCTATCTGAAAGCGTCGAGCTAATTACAAAAGTATTAGAGGCACCAGTGGCGCCAGTGAGAACAATGCGCTGGTTTGATCCACTAGAGTCCTCTGACAATAACGCTGCCCTGACACCGGCGTTGGAAGAATTTATAGCACTGACAATCCCCTGCGGTGTATCGTTTCCAGCAGCAATAGAAACATTGGTGGCAGTTCCACTGCCCGGAGTAATTGTGATGGTGAAAGCACTGCCACTATTCAATGACTGGGTCGCTGAACTGTACTGATTGGATTTATTTCTTTGGGCAGCAGCTAAAGCAGTGACGCTGATCTCTGACATCTCACTTAACGCAGACCCATCGGTCGAAGTTATGGAAACTTTTGAGGTGTCCGAGCTAGTAGCAATCGGCGTGGCCAACTCACTGGCGTCGTTGAGCCCATTAAACACATCTATTAATGACTGAACATTAAATTTAAGAACGGCGAGAGCCGAAATCTTTGACTCAGCCGCTTCTTTAGAGGCGTTGATTTTATCTTCAGCAGGGAGCTTCTCTACATCAGTTAAGTCGCGTGCGAGCTTGACAATGTCTATTCCAGATCCGCCGCCCAGAGTTTGCATAACCGAAGAAGCAATATTATCAGTAGCCATGATTTGCTATTTCCTCTCTCGGTCGACGAAATTACCGAAGGTAATTAAAAAGAGTCAGCTGACTTAGCTGAGCAAAACTGGCCTGCAGAGCTTGCAGCGCGACAGATTCCTGAGTGAGCTCGGTCACAGCGGTGGCGTAATCTAAATCATCCTCACGCTGCAACAACTCTTGTATGCGAAGTTCTGTCTCCTCGGTGATTTCGCGCTGAGAGTCAATAGCTACAACTCGCCCGGCCATGGCGCCAAAAGATACGGTCAGCTTATTATTAATAGTCTCAACAGCGGTCAAAGCACTTCTCACGCCTGGCCCGTCATCAGCGACAAGTTTGGCCACTAGATCATCTAGTGCGGCAAAATCGGCGGACGAAAAGAGTTCCGGTCCTATCGTGTTAATCGATAACTTTCTAACGTCAGAAACATTGATTTCTAGTCGTCCGTAGTCACCGTTGTAGCTCACGACTCCCGATGAGTTCTCTACAAATGCAGGTTTTTGAACAGCATTGCCGGAAAAGATATAGTTGCCATTAATGTCTTGGGTGTTTGAAAGATTTAAGAGCTCGTCCCTCAGCGCCCTTATTTCAGCAGCAATCACGTCGCGGTCTTCCGCCGCCAGGGTATCCGTGGCACCCTGAACGGTTAATTCCGTTACACGCTGCATGATTTGTGTCATCGATGTGAGGACAGCCTCCTCGGATGTCAACCGAGTTTCAACTGAATCGATATTCTTGGCATAAACTCCCTGCCTCTCCTTGGCACTTTCCAATCGTGAAATTAAATCTGCCTTGGAGGGATTCTCACTGGGGTGCAAGAGCTGTTTGCCAGCTCCTAGTTTTGCCTGCATTTCAGCCACTTCATTATGTCTAGTCTGAAGCTGCTCGCTATTGGTTCTGTAATACTGTGCTGTAGAAATTCGCATATCTTAATCAGCTCACTTGAATCAAAGCGTCAAATAATCTCTGGGCCATTTGAATGACCTGAGCGGAAGCCTGATAAGCCTGTTGGAAGCGGATGAGATTTGCCGCTTCCTCGTCCAGATTAACGCCTACCGCTGACTCTCTACTCTTTTCCGCCTGATCACGTATAACGGTCATGGACTCCTTACCTAGCTCGGCCATTTGAGAGCGAGATCCAGCACCAGAAACCAAATCTCTATATGCTTCTGAGAACGTCTGCCCCGAAATTATTGGCGCCTTACCGAGATCAATCAGTTTGAGGAAATTCTTGTTACTACCCAGTCCGTCTATGTTGTTCTCAATAGAGTAACTGTCGCCAGATTTGGGGATGTTATCGAACTGAACCTTGACACCTTGATAATCAATATCAGAACCGGCGGTATAGAGCCTGGTCGCCACCACGGTGTTGGTGGTTGTGTCTGTTATTGTATAAACGGTGTCAGAGGTAAAATTAATAGTAAACGGAGGCGCGGGATAAGTTGCCGCTTCTGCTGTCGAAGGACCCGCCCGCAAGACGGTTTTTACGTTACCAGACCCTGTTACAAAAATTGCCAAGTCATCGGGCACCTTTCCATCAAAACGCACGCCGGTATCAAGCGCCATCCTGCCAAGATCGGCTGGTGTGCCCGAGCCAGACAGTGTGACAGAGATCTCAATGGGTTTATTCAACCCGATATTTCTATTATTTTTATCGTTAAATCCAAAATCTGTGTCTGCAAGGGCAGTAGTGCTAGAGGAGGCGGGATCGTTCGTCGCCCTCTCTATTGGTATCCCATTGGCATCAACGGGCTTGTAATTTGTGACCGTAGATGTGACGGAAAAATCTCTCCCCGCAGTAGTCGTATCACGTAGTGAAATCCGATAGTTTGAACCATCAGCTAGTAGGGTCGCGCTAATCCCCGAAATACCGTTTATCGCGCTTACAATACCCTGTGGTGTATCGTTACCCGCTGCAACTGTGACTGTACTGCCGCTACCTCCTTCAGGTGTGACAGTTATATTAAAAGCGCTTCCCGAGTTCAGAGACTGAGTAGCAGAAGTAAATGTATTTGAGAGAATCTCTTCCCCTACCGCTGCTATCTGGTAAGTGCCTTCATATGTGCCGGTCGCCAAGCCGAGAGCAGTCATGCCTGTGGCGCCCCCTGAGAGCCCCAACACTATATTTTCACCATCGTGACCTGAAGCATTAGAGAGAGTAATACCGCTTTCATCAAGCCAGTCAGCGCGGACGTTAGTTTGTGCAGATTTCTCGTTAATAGCCTGAATCATGCCGCCGATACTAGTATTTGTGGCGTACGTGATTGCGACATTATTAATCAGCAACCCAGCTACTGACGCGTCAATACTTTGTGCTTGGAGTTCGTTGGTGGCGGTTGCACGTACATTAACCGAGTTAAGTTTCTGAAACTCCGCATTAAAGTAAGTTGCCATCTTGGCAGCCGACAAGGTTCCACTCTCAGTAAGAGCACCTAAAGCGATTGTTTGGCTGACGTTGCCGTCCGCGTCTGCGGATCCGTTGCTAGGGTCGTAATACTTCGCCGTAAAATTCAGCGCGTTTGCTGCAACCAGTGTGCCAGTGCCTGATGCTGATATTTTTTTTGAGGTTATGAGTGCTGGCTCCGTAATACTCTTAGTGGTTCGCAGTCCAGTATCAGAGTCAACTGCAGGAACACTTGAAGTCTCGGCTTTACCAGACACACCAAAGTTTACTGTTGTATCAAGGTAGGCTGACGTTCCCGTTTGATTCAGGTAGGTGGTACTGTAAGACCCGGATCCGAAACCCGTGTCCAATGACATGAGGGCATTGCCCTCAGAGGATGTAAGGGTGGCCGTTCCAGCCACGTGGACACCCTCTTTTGTCAGCACTTGAATGTGCTGGTCGCCGTCTTTTGCTATGTCAAAAAGGATTTCTGATCCAACCGTGCCTTTTGCTACTTGAACTGCAGGTCTGAGACCGTCTGCCTTCACTGTTAGGTCATAACTCGATTCGGTTTTCCCTTTATTGCTCAGCGCAAATCCATATTGAAAACCTGTGGGTCGATCCTTTTCTGGGATTGTCTCAAGCGACGCTTCGGCCCCTGATGTATTGCTTGCTCCAGGCTTCTGGCGCATAGCTGCTGCAGTGGCTATCCTGTCGGTATCCTTAATCAGCACCTCAAAGGTTGATGCTGGCCGATCCTTTGGATGAAGAATTAACACATCTCCATTTTTAGGCTCGCCAACGAGCGAAAAACTGATACCTAATGCACTCTGTTTTTCGCCCGCCGGTACTTGCCCCAATCGCTCTCTGGTTAGCAGATTTAAAATATCCCAACTATTAGTTGTATCTCGGTAGATTAGCTCTAGGGCCTCTGTTGGAGTTTTAAGTGGATCTGTCACAGTTGTAGTAACAGATAATGCGCCGTTTACGGTATCGACAGATGCATCGAAACTTATAGTTGTTCGAAACAAATCCCCGCCAAAGGCACCGTTGGCGTCCAGCCCTTGTCGGTGGATTTTGTTGACTTCATCCGCCACTGTCCGCGCAAGGTAATCTAGACCTATCCGAACAGGCCTCAGAATCTCCGTCCGGAATGCTAATGACCCACCTATCGCGCCACTTGGAGAAGTGGGAAGAGGACGATTGACACCATAAGGATCCAATGTGAGGCGGATATCGGAGCCACCAGATTTATCGCCAGAAACAATCGCTATCTGCCTAGATTCGTTCGCCGTGACCAACTCGTAACCACGGCCACTGCCTCCGAAATTGACTTTAACCTGACCATTAGGCAATTCAGTCACGCCGAGCTTAACTAGCTCGGACATTTGCCTGAGTAACTTGTCTCGCTCATCAAGCACACCCGGTGGTTGCTCTGTAGCGCTGGACTTGCGATTAAGTTGCTTATTAACCTTCAGCAGCTGCTCGGAAAGAATATTTAGTTCATTTATCGACTGCCTAAAAGCCAACTCCGATTCAGTCGCAATATTGTCTACCTGCAAACTGATATCGTTAAAACGTGCTGCTAAAACCTCTGCAGAGTTCAAAAAATCTATGCGAAGCGACGCAGAACGCGGATCAGTACTCAATTGCTCTGCAGAGTTGAAAAAATTATCCAACGCAGAAGCAACACTTATTGCAGGAGTGCCCATGATGTCAACAATACGATTGGTATATTCAATGATCGGATCATTAACTTCCAAATCACTCGTTGCATCCCTCAGAGATCGCTCGATAAACTCATCATAAGCGCGAGCTATAGCTTTAGTTTGGGCACCTGAGCCAAAGGTGAAGATTCCCTCCTCTACAGGAAAGCTCTCCGCAATGCTGAGCTCTCGGCGCGAGTATCCTGGAGTATTTAAGTTAGCGATATTATTACTGGTCGTGGACAGCGCCTGCCTATAAGCGTTTACTGCCCCACTACCAATCGCGAGGATATCAACCATTTATCTAGGCCTCGCTCTAGCGCACAGAGGCAAGCGATTGGTATGCACTTACCCCCATGCCTTTGCGTGCTGTTGCGACTCCACCCGGGTTCTCTAGTTGCTGAACTAACCAGTCGGTAATCCCAATGCCCTGAGATCTAGCTAGTGACGATGAGAGTTCAGCATCAAACATTTCCTCATAGCTATCGCCAGCACTTGACTCCCATAACCCACTCTTAAAACCCTCGCCTGCATCACGCATGGACTTCAGCATCATTTGAATGAAGAAAGCTTCAAACTGCTGACCAACTTCTCGAGCCGCTGACATTTGGTCTTTCTCCGCTCTCGCACGCAACTTTGCGAGGCCTTGAAAGTCGCTGTAGCTTGAAACCACATTGTCCATCAGATCACCACCAACTCAGCCTTCAGGCTACCGGCACTCTTGAGTGCCTCCAAAATAGCAATGAGTGATGTCGTCGAGGCGCCACTTTGATTAATAGCATCGACTATATCCCTGAGATCGACAGTCTCGTTAATTAGACCGGCGCCCAAAGTATCTTCAGACACCTCTATTGAAGAATTGGCAACATCACGAGTCTCGCCACCTTCGCCGCTGAATGGGCCTGGCTGCGACACCTCATTGAGCGTAGATACGCTGACATTCACGGTGCCGTGGGACACTGCAGCTGCGGAAATCTTTACTTGCTGATTAATGACTACCGTCCCGGTCCGTGAATTGATGACCACCTTGGCCGCGGGAATACCGGGTTCCACGTTGAGATTCTCGATCATGCCGACAAAACTCACCCGCTCCGATAGCCCAACAGGCGCGCGGACCGCGAGGGAGACTCCGTCCATTGCAAAGGCAGTGCCTTCACCAAAGACTTCGTTAATCTTCTCGGTTATGGCTGCCGTGGTGGAGAAATCGTTGCTATTCACATTAAAGATCAGGTGATCGCTCTTATCAAAGGAGTTATCCACCTGACGCTCGACTGTAGCGCCGTCGGGAATGCGCCCCGAGGTCGGAATACCAATCTGTATGCTGGTGCCATTTTGCTCTTCCATGACACCGGTCACGGTCAATGGGCCCTGAGCCACCGCATAGGTCTGACCGTCAATGCCGCGCAGTTCTGTCATCACCAGATTACCGCCGCGCAAACTGGTAGCCGTACCCAGCGCCGCCACATTCACATCCACTACCTGACCTGGCTTGGCGAAGGGAGGTAGCGTGGCTGTGACCATGACAGCTGCGACGTTATCAACCTGAATCGGTCGGCCGCGCGATTGCTGCAAATCATAGTCATCGTAAGGGTTGGTTGTAACGCCCAGACTCTCGAGAATCGCTTTCAGACTCTGCCCTGTGAAGGTCGGATCCTTGCCATCACCGGTGCCCGCGAGACCCACGACCAAGCCGTAGCCCACCAACTGGTTACCGCGCACACCGCCGACATTGGTCAGATCTTTAACCCTGTCCGCCTGAGCCGTGTTCACCACCAGCGACATGACAAAAGCGCTGACCCAGATAATAATGTGATTTTTCATTTTCATGCGCAGGCGCCCCGTTTACAGCGGCCAGTACTTGAACAGCAACTGGGTAATCCAACCCGGCTGAGTTGATTCAGCTAAGTTGCCGGTTCCCCGGTATGAGATTTGCGCCTGAGCCATACGCATTGACGACACCGTATTGTCTGGCTGAACATCCCGCGCACGAACAACTCCTCGTATCTGGATAAACTCTGCACCCTCGGTGAGCGACAGCTGCTTTCGACCCTCAACAATGAGATTCCCATTTGGCAATACCTCAGAAACCATGGCGGTAATAACGCCTGAAAGTGCATTCGCTTGAGCAGCCGAGCCGACGCCCTCTGAGCCAATCTCTGCGTCATTTAGGTCGATATCACCGCGCACATCTCCCCAGAAACCGTTGGGAGAAAGCAAAGAATTGGTCCAACTACTAGAGAGCACGTCATTCGTTGAAACGCGCTCGGTAATCAGCGAAGAATTCCTAGATGCTTGTGTAGACTCATTGAGGACAACGGTAATGATGTCCCCCACACGCCATTGCCGCTGTCCCTGAAATAGAGACATATGCATGCTATTTCCCAAAATTGAGCCAGTTGGCAAGGCGTCAGCTGCGGGTTGAAGCGGCCTGATAGGAGCGAAGTCACCGTTGACTTCCAACGGTGGCTTCGAGGCACAAGCTGCCAAACTCATTATGGCGAGCAGCAAAGTAAGTCTGCGAATCATTAGATCAACTCATTACAGATTTTGGTTAAGGAAGCGCAACATGCCATCAGCCGCCGAAATTGCCTTCGAATTAACTTCGTATGCACGTTGGGTCTCAATCATGCTGACCATCTCTGCCACTACATTGACATTCGAAGCCTCTAGCGAGCCCTGCGCCAATTCTCCAAAACCGGCCAACCCTGGTGTGCCGACCTCTACAGGGCCGCTGGCTGTGGTCTCACGGTAGAGATTACGACCAATTGGTTGTAAGCCGGCTTCGTTAATGAAGCGTGAAACCTGGATTGTGCCGATCTGGCTACTACCTCCACCACCGGCTAACTCGACGCTGACTGTGCCATCACGCCCAATAGTTATGGCCGCTGCATTGTTCGGAATGTTTACTGCTGGGACCAGTTGCTGACCATTAGCGGTCACGATCTGACCTTGATCATTAAGTTTGAAAGAACCGTCACGGGTGTAGGCAAAGGTGCCATCTGCCTGCAGGATTTGGAACATCCCCCGACCGAGAATCGCCACATCCAGTGCATTCTCAGTAGACATCATATTGCCTTGCTCGTGTAATTTTTCAGTAGCGATGATTCGAGAGCCGGTACCCATCATTAAGCCAGTAGGCGCGATAGTCTGAGCATCCGCGGAGGCACCAGGCTGTCTAATGTTTTGGTATAGGAGATCCTCAAACACTGCTCGATCGCGTTTAAAAGCAACGGTGTTTACATTTGCCAAATTGTTGGCAATGACCGTCATGCGCTTCTGCATTGCGGTCAAACCTGTTTTCGCTACCCAAACTGATGCATCCATCTGTCTTTCTCCTTACGACTACGCGTACCGCATCATCGTGGTACCAGAGTCATCTAATTCCTTCATCTCATTAATCATCTTGATCTTAATTTCGAACGACCGAGACATATCCATGAAACCAACGAGTTGCTCTGCGACATTAATTGAAGAGCCCTCAAGCGAGCCGGGCTGTACCTCTGGAATATTAGGCCCACTCTCAAAGTCACCGCCCTTACCTCGCGCAGCGATCGGCTCGTAGAGACCGTCTGTTCGACGCACCATGCGGATTCCTGTCGCATCACGCAGTAAAAGGTTTCCAACAATAGTCGGTGGTGCGTCCGGCTGAACAGGATCTGTAGCGGTGACCGTGCCATCGTTAGTGATCGCCAGATCGACGCCAACCGGCATGGTAATTGGCCCTCCACCCTCACCAAGCACAACGTGACCGTTAGCCGTTGAAAGCAAGCCTGACTGATCGACCAAGAGATCACCTCTGCGAGTAAAAGCCAACTGCCCATTGGGAGCCTGTGTACCAAGCAGCGTTCCACCTTTTAAGTAGATGTCTAACTTGCGTCCAGTGGCAATTAATGGACCCTGGTCGATTACTAGCTCATCGTTGGATCGATTCATTGGCACATATCGAGTGCCGAAGCCCGGACCCGCAACTTGCGATGTTTCAGTCGCAAACTGAAAGGTCTGCTTGAATCCCACCGTAGATGCATTAGCCAAGGCGTTGGCGTATTTCAGCTTCATGTTGTTGAGCTGCTTCAAGGACGCCATCGCGGTAAAAACTAAACGATCCATCTCTGTCTAATCCTTAAGTATTAACCGCGCATCTGGATGATGGTTTGCGTCAAGGTCGAACTAGTTTCAATCGCTTTTGCGTTGGCTTGGAAGTTCCGCTGGGCGGTGATCAATGCCACTAGCTCGGCCGTAAGGTCAACGTTTGAGCGTTCCGTAGCACCCGCACGAATGGTTCCAAATCCAGCGCCACCAGGTTCGCCGAGCTTCGCTTCACCTGATTGAGACGTAGCTGTAAAACCACTATTACCCACCTGTCTCAGCCCTTTCGGCGTCGCAAAGTTGGCGAGAATGATCTTTCCTAGTGACTTCTGAGAACCATTTGAGTAACTCGCTACCACCAGGCCGTCTTCGCCAATATTCACACCTACCAGATCACCTTCTGGCGCACCGTTTTGAGACTGGTTTAGTACTGCGAATGGGCTGTTAAACTGAGTACTTCCCTGATAAGCGACGTTAATGTCGTTACCAATGTTTGTCGCTGATTTTAGTGTCGAGACACCGACCGGTGACACCAAAGTACCACTGGTATCGAAGGTCAATTCACCTTGATCCAGAAAGATAGGGCTCCAATTTGGGATGTCGTTCTCGTCAAAAGTGCCTTTGTCCGTTGTCTCAATGTATTCACCATCACGATCCTGAAAGACATAGAGTGGTGTAGAGGCACCCTGGGTATCAGGCTTCAGCGTGATGTAAGTTGAGGTGGTACCAAAGGCTGGCTCCACATCCTCAAGGCCAAAATCTGCTGAACCCGCGACCTGCAAGAATGAATCGTCGGTGGCAGTAGATCCCGTGAACTTTAGAGAACTGGTGGTAGCGTCAAACTCTACCGATACACCAGAGACTTGGTTACCAAGCTTGTCTGCCATCAAGTTGATTTTCGTCGAAAGTTCTTTGACGAAATCACCAATCGAATACTGCTGGGGGGTCAGAGTGATCTGAGCCGAGATGTTGTCGACAATCACGGTAACCGATTGGTTTGCAGCGGTGACCTCAAAGGGTTTGGTAGGATCGATACCCATTTGGTTACCTGTGACAATGGCAGGAGTAGAGGCTTGTCCACGGACAGCTGGGCGGTTAGCTACCGCTGATAGCGCCTGCGCTACCTGACGTGTGTTTTCAGACTCGGGAGTACCCGCTGTGACGTCCAAGCCAAAGAGCCTTTTACCGACAGCATTTGAAGTCGCAGCGTTTCCATTGGAATCAGTTGTTGCGACGTTACGAATCGCAATACTTGATCCGTCGCCAGTCATCCCTGAGGAGAAGACAAATGACCCGTCCGTAAACGAGACTGTTACGCCATAACGCTGGTTACGTGTCTCCTGCATCAAGTCGCCGGCAGGTACCATTGACTTGGTCAGCACAACAGCATTGTCCCCATCAGCAGAAACAAGCAGAGCTTGAGTGCTTACTGCATTTATCGCGGTGGCTCTGGCTTGCCTGTCTGAAAATGCTGAGCCAGTGGCAAGGTTGTGAGCGCCAAAGAGCTCACCCGTAATAGCTGTGTCAGAGGTCAAGTGAATAGTGTCGTCGCCAGTCTGCGTAATCCGCATGGCTTGTCGAGCGAAGTCATACTCAAACTTCAGATCGTCGAAGCTTCTCGTAGTGTCAGTGCCACCGATGATATTGCCCACATCACCAGCGCCAGTAGGATGATCCTCAGCACCTATTGAACCATTCCCGCTGATGTCATAGTTGCCCGCAAAGTACTTGTTCATTGCGAACGCAAGTTCCTCGGGGGAGATCATCGTGCCGTTGGTTAGCACAACGTCCCCTGCCTTTTGAGCTAGGATCAATATCGTGCCAACGTTGACCTGCAATTCGCTCTGGTTCGCCTCACCCAGATCGCGGGTAATGTCTAGGGTTTTATTCGTAGTGACACCGTAAAGTTGCGCGTCACTCGAGCCGCCACCGGTAGCCGCAGTTAAATAGCCAGAAACGTCAAACTTTTTACCATCACCGAAGCGCTCTTGGATGACCTTAGTCAGCTCAGCCGCAATTTCTTGTCCTGATAATTGATTGGTTCCAGTTTTATCGACTAAATGCTCCAGCCCGATAGAAGTGAAGTCTGAGCCGTCGACACTGATTTGGAGAAGGTTACGCAAGTTAGTCCTGGTGAAAGAAGAGAGATCTAGTCCATTTGAGCCCCCTGCCAGTGACAGCGCCGAGACATCGGTCGCGTCACCAGCCCTCAAAGTTAGGGCAGCCGGCGTGGACTTAACAGGATCGGAGAGCATGTCGTATGAAAACTTCCGATAAACAGTTCCCTGCGTGACCAAGTACTCTGAACTGTTTGCCGCAGTCTTCTGTAAGTACTCCAACTCAGACTTAGTCTTAATTTCACCGTACTTATTTACGAAGAACTCGTCACCGCCAGTATCAGAAGCCTGAATCAAGCCAGGATAAATACGTTCGCCATCGATATAGACATGTGTTTGCCACTTATTAAAGGGATCCTCAGATGTGGCGGCTTGGGTCTTTACGTAATACACCGTAGCTAGGTGCTGAGAACCGGAAGCACCGAAAACCGTCAGAGAAGTGGTCCTGTGATAGGTCTCAGGTTTATTGGGATTAAACTCTAAGGTGATCGGCTCAACATTTGAAGGCAGATTCAAGCCCAGCTCTACCTCTGTAGTTGCCCTGAACTCTGAGACCGTCTGCCGCGGAATAGCCAATGCGCTTGGTGGCTGACTGAAATCAGCTTTGTTAGTCGAATCAACGGGCAGAGAAAGCAATGCCTGACCCGCAGAGTTCACCATCTGGTTTTGCTCGTTGAGCATGAACTGCCCGTTACGAGTAAAAGTACGGCTGCCGTCTGAGGATTGGAGCGGGAAAAAACCATCTCCTGTAATGGCCAGATCCAATGAATTCGCAGAGAACTGAACGAATCCCTGACTGAATTCCTGCGCCACTTCCTTCAAGGCAACACCCTGACCCACAACCGCTGCAGCGCGCTGCAGAGGCGAAGTGGCAAAGATGTCACCGAAAGAGGCCGTGGACCGCTTGAAACCCGCCGTAGCCGAGTTAGCGATGTTGTTGGACGTGACAGCGAGTTCGGTAGTTGCCGCGTTTAGTCCAGTTAAAGAAGTGTAAAACGACATGTTTCAGCTCCTGCGAGATTATTCTGCGATAGTTTGAATTTCGGCTAGCGACACTGTGTCACCACCCAGCAGTTGAAGGTCAAGTTGCTGACCCGCTGGGTTCCAAGAGACGCTGCTGACGGTCTCTAAAATCGACACTGGGGCTATTTGCATGCGGCCATCTTTGATGGCGCTTGCAGTAATTTGGTATGTATCAACAGGTAGTTGATTTCCGTCAGAATCCTGACCAGACCAAGCGAATCGATGCTCGCCAGGCTCCAGCTCTCCAACGTTCTGCCTGAACACCAACTCACCGTTCTGGTTATAGACACTCATAGTCAGCAGGTCGGCACCGTCCTGCACGCTGACGAGAGTTTCAGTAGGTCGGCTACCGCCTCCCTGACCAAAGCCACCAGCTACGGCAACGCGCTTTCCAACGAGAGTTGATCCAGTAAGTAGTGATTGCTCACGGAGGTTCCCTACAAGGCGCTCTAAAGACGCCTGCATGCCTTTAATACCCTCAACGGACGAGAATTGCGCTAGTTGAGCAACAAACGCCTCGTTCTCCATTGGATCCAGCGGGTTCTGATTTTTTAGCTGCGCAGTGAACAACTGCAAAAAAGCATCCCGACCAAGCATGTCCCCGTCGTCACTGCTTTTGTACATCTTCGAGGCCTGCTGCGCCTGGTACTGCTCAGTGGTCAAGATAGAATCAATAGCTGACAAAACTTTCTCTCCTAGTACTCAGTTAGAAGTCACGACTTCATGACTTCCAGCGTACGCATCATCATTTGCTTTGCTGTGTTTATGACTTCAATATTGTTTCGATAAGACCTTGCAGCGGCGGTCATTTCGACCATCTCTGACACCTCGTTGACATTGCTCTGATAGATGTATCCGTCAGCATCCGCAGAGGGATTGCCAGGGTCGTATGACCTGGGAGGAGGGGTAGGGTCGTCAGATATGTTTGCAATTTGTAGGGAGCCAGCGTAGCGAGTCTGATCTCCGACTGTCTGATCCTGAAGTAAAGTTCTAAATACCGCCCGCTTGGCCTTGTATGCACCTTCTGCTGTCGCTGCGGTGTTCGATGCGTTAGCGAGGTTCGATGCAGTGGTGTTCATGCGGACCAATTGCGCCGCAAGAGCGCTCCCCGCAATTCCAAATACTTTATCCATAGACATCGCTTAATCTCCTTTTAGCGCGCGCTTGTAACTGGCCACACGCCCCTGAAGAAAATCGAGGGTTGCCTGGTACTCCACAGAGGCTCTACCAAATTTGGCTTGCTCAAGACCTATCTCGACAGTGTTGCCATCCACGGCCGGGTTGTAAGGAACTGTGAAGACTTCTCCGTTGTCCGAGTGGCCAGGTCCTTTGCGATGAAGCGCGTGTGTTGTGAGAAGACCGGCAGTCTTTAATTTCCAGCCAAGCACGGTGCGAAAATCTATATCTTTGGCTTTGAATCCGGGGGTATCGGCGTTTGCGATGTTGGTAGATAGCACTTCCATTCTGCGCGCCTTGAGCTGCAGAGCCTCACTATGAATGCCATATAGGTTGTCCAACATGTCTTCTTACCAAGAGTTGTGACTTTTCACTCTTCGGCCTGCAGAATTTGTGCCAAAAATTTTATGTGATTGTTTTTGCTTACGTTTATTTAATTTTTGTCGTGCGAGAGAGGGGTCTCTGATGAAAAGCGGCAAGAGCATGCCGGTGGTTGAGTTCGAGCTTATTGGTCATACTCCCCCTATGAACTGGAGTCGCGACGCAGAAACTAGTGCCGCTGGACCTGCCCCGGTGATCGAGTGGTTCCGACGGTTTTGGCGTGACCGAGGCCGCCGGTGGTCAACACTTGCGGCGCTCGGTAGCCTGCTCATCGTCCATCACGGATACGCCAAAATAGATCAGGCGATGATCAAGGAAGATGCCACCAAGCAGGTACAGGAAGCCGCTGCGCAAGCTTTCCATACAGACCCTGCCAACGTTGAGGTCAGACTAGCCGACAAGCGTCTAGTGCTCCCAGAATGTAGCCAACCCTTTGACGTGCTATTTCCCTTCAGTGACCGTGCCACCGCGCAGCTTGACTGCGTAAGTCCCAAATGGCGGGGATTCATTCAAATCCGGCTGAGAGAAGGCTTGACCGCCTTTCGCTACAACCAGTCGTTAAACAAGGGGGAATTGCTCAAGCGCAGCCAGGTAACTCGCCATGTGGTGTCGCCCGACAATGGAATTTCCAATCGCATCGTGGTTTTGGACGACGCACTGGATCGCACCCTGCGCGAGCGGGTAAAGGCCGGAGACATTTTGTTGGAGAGTCATTTCATAGCATCGCCACTCTCTGGTTATCAGGCTGCTGCAGCGAAAGGTGTGGGGGCTTGGGTGGCAACGCAAATTATTCCCAGAGGGAATAGGTTAGATAAAAATACATTTTCCTGGGTAATTATAGAGGGCAGAGCGCCCACCGATCTCATTCATTCCGGGGCAGATTTCGCTATGTTGGAGGCGCTGCGTGACATCATGCCAGGTGACAAATTGCGGCGATCAACGGTCAAAATGGCCCCAGCAGTGCGCAAAAACGATGAAGTTCAAGTGTCGATCGTTCGTGGCGCACTGACGGTGACTAATCTGGTGCGCATTAGTCGTGACGCCACCATCGGGGAATTGATTGACGTGGTGAGTGTTGAATCAGGCAGGCCTCTAAAGGCCAGAGTGACGGGAATTGGCCAAGTAGATATTTTATAGATCGAGTGCTAAAGTTTCAGGTCTAGATGCCGATATTTTGTTTGAAAAAGGAAAATTCTGCCATTGGATCGACCTGATGGCAGGGTCAATAGGAGGTTGAGCGATGCCCAGCATCACTGAAACTATGCGAAGCACGGTACCGGAAGCAACCGGTAAGAAAGACCTGCGCGCAGAAAAAACCTCGACCCCAACACCAGAATCACAGAACGTTGAGGCCGATTCTGCATCGGGCGCGCAAGTTGACCAGGTTGAGCTCAGCGAGTCTGTTGAGCGCGCCATTGAAGATGCTAAATTCGATGCTGCAAAAGTCGAAGCGTTACGGCTCGCCATTATGGAAGGCAATTACCCGCTCGACGCAAAGCGCATCGCGGAAAACATGCTCGATCTGGAGAGAATGATCGGTTCCTGAAGCCGCCCGCGTTTCCTCGCATACATGACTTCAACTCAGCAGAACCCTAGTGCGGATATGCTTCGTGATGGAGTGCGCAAGGCCAACGCACTAGCCGATTTATTGCAGGAGGAACTTGGACTGCTAACGACAGGTGATTTAGACGGCTTCGAAGCGCTTCAGAGCCGGAAAGCCGAGATCCTTGAATCATTGTCAGCTCTAGCGCCCACTCTGTCTGGCGAGGTCTCCATCGAAGAGGGGCCCGATGTCGACGCGAGCGTCGCGCTGATAGACGACATTAAAGAGGTTCTTGCAACCTGCCGCGATGCCCACCTCAAGAACGCCATTTTGATTGATCGAAAAATAGAAGCGACGCGTTCCGCACTAGAGGTCTTAAGGTCAAGCCGATCGGCGGACACAGGTGAGACGTACGACAAGCTCGGCAGAATCAAACGTGGTTATAGCCGAGACAGACAGACAGACGTCTAACTCCCCCGCAATTTCTGCGGGGCTAACTAGCCTCTTCCGGGCTCATCACCTCTAAGCCAGAAAACCCAAGCCAGAACCACTGCAACAGCGCGGTACAAAGACTCAGGCACCTCTTCACCGATGTCTACGCCGCTAAGCAAGCGTTGCAGGGCCTCGTCTTCGATGACAGGCAGCCCCAATTCAAACGCGGCATCAATGATCGACATCGCCTCTTCACCCTCGCCTTTCGCAAGAATGCTAGGTGCCTCTCGATTTCCGTACTCAAGCGCGATGGCCTTGATCTCATCGAGTTCCTTCATACCGACGAGTCCAACCGGTCGCCCAATCCCGAGACAGGCGGTGTGCTGAGGGGCTCCGTAAGGGTATCTCGAGCTTGATTGAAAACAGCAAAGCGCTCGAGCTGTAGGCCAAAGTCGGCCACCTCCGCAAACAGCTCCGCACGGGAATCGCGCGCACGGGCAAATACGGTCGGGTTCGTTAACCAGGCGTCAAGGCTCACCGAGTTGGCAGGCGCGTGTTCTACTCGCAACCACACATCAGAGTTCTCGGCGAACTGGGTATAAAAATTAATGATCCACGTTGGGCTGCCTGGCGGATTGCCCCTGGGCCCTCGCTGCAGATTAAGCTCTACAGGCGCGCCGTTCAGCCAGGCCAGAATATCGGCATTGATGACATCGGAGCGCAATGCTGAAACCAAGCGATCTTGGCGGTTATCAATCTCGGTCAGAAGCCCTCTGGCACGCTCCTTGGTAGCCTGATCTGTGCCAAAGCCCAACAAGCGCATGAGTAGCGAGGGCAGCGCCGCCTCACGAGCACCGCTCTCGCTTATAGGCGGCAATTGCAGCACACCACCCCGAACCAAAAGCTCCCTAGCGCGAGCGATCTGCGCCTCAATCGACATCGCCGGGCTCAATATCAGCCCCATTCCAGCGAAAGCGGCGGCGAGCGAGGCAGGCATAGCCCGAAGTGAATCGGGATTCATTAATTGCTGGAGTAAAGAAGCGGGCGTACCTGACAATTGCGTCGCCGCCGGCGTGGCGGCCGGAGTAGGCGTGGCGGCAGCGGCTGGTACCGGGCGCAAAATCGCCGCGCCATCAGGCGTCAACTGTACCCTGAAGAAGATACTTTGGCCTGCGTAACGTCTGAAAAGGTCGGGGGCCAGTAGCGGTTGCGCTATACCGGCTAGATTAATGAACAGTTGGCCTCGATCAATCGATACCAGCCCTTTGACGATCTGAAAGTTGACAAGCCCTAATTCCCGTGGCCCTGGCTGATCGATGCGCAGGCTCGCCGTGCCCTCCAGAAAAATAGGGGTCGGGCGTACCGTCATATTAAGGAGCTCTGGCCCCAGCATCGCGCGCTTACTCGAAGGTTAGTAGGTGCTCACTATGGAAAGCGGATCCAGTCCTCATCGCTTGAACGATGTTGTTGGCCGTCTTTCTTACCCGGCACGACATAGTCCATAACGTCTGCCACCGTAGGCATACGGATGTTGGCGCCTGCCATCATCCAATGGGCATTTCCCCGCCGAAATGCAGCCTTGTTGTTCTTCACAATCACTTTTTTCATGACATCATGGTTGACACCCGTATCGCCCAGATGCAGTGCCATGATTTCACTGAGCGTGTCCCCCGGCTGAACTTTGTACACGCCGTTGACGACCGAGCCGGCGGATGAGGAATCCACTGAAGCACCAACTACAGAGGGCGTTTTTCCTTCAAAGTCGTTCTCGCCAATAAACGCTCTCAGACGAGCGACATCGCTATCTGAAATAATGGATTGAGCCCACGTAATCTGCGCGGCCGTCACGGTCACCAGAGCAACGCAAGCAGTTAACCACATGCGAACAATTAGTTTCATGTCTGCTTTCCTTTTCAAGGCAAAGTACCCAACAGTTCTCCCTGAGACACGAGCGCGCCCTCGCCGGCAGGCAGGGGCTCAGCTTGTGCCCGATTGTCGTCTGCTCGAACCACCTTCAACATCAGAAGGGTATCCAGCGTCATATCACTCACAACGTTATTCACCATGAGCTCTCGGTCACCCACCAGTAACCAGGTGCCCTCGGTCACACCACGCATACGGCCAGCGTCAATACTGAAGCGCTTCGGCCCGTCTCGGCTCACTGTAAACACGCGAGGCAAGCACTTGGTCGCATCGGTGAACTCGGCGGTGACGTCGGATACCCAACCTGCGAGATCTTCCTCGTCTTGCTCCATCACCCACTCACCTGACTGAAAGGCGCGGTATGCGCCGGTCTTGACCAAGGCTTGAAAATCACCCATGGGGCTTCTCGCTGCTGGCTGTGTGAAAGAGAGCGTGATTGCGAACTTTACGGGCTTGGACGTTGAAGAAATGACATAGAACAGAGACGACAGACCGGGATGGTTGATATAGAAATCATTCTCTTCGCGATCGTCTACAAGCATTCGCACGAACACAGATACGGCAAAGTCCGGCGCGGGGCCGTCTGACCAGTCTCCGACCAGCGCCCTAGAGTAAGCTGTGTTCTGATAGCTGTCGGGCTTTTGACCTACTGGCGCCAGCACACGGAAACCTTTAGCACCAAGGCTTCGCTCCAGAGCCGACACCAGCAGCGCCTCTTGTTGCTGCTGTAAAGTGGCCTCTGATGCTTGCCTTATCGGGGGAGACGCCAATCGAATCGCCACTACGCCAGAATTGGAGCCCTGCTCCGTCCAAAGTTGGCAACGCGCTGAGTCTGACACCCGCGCAGCCTCCAGAGACTGCTCTCCGCCCATGGCGTCCAGATAACTCTTCACCTGCACACCCCGCACATCCGCTTCGCTGGAGAACATGGCGCGCTCGTGTAATCGGCCCTGATCATCAATGTAGGCAACGCCTTTCACGCGCGCGCCTGACTCAAATGCCGCGTCTAGAGCCCGCTCCTTGAAAGCAGAGAGATACTCCGAGGCCTCTGCATCATTACTCAATGCCCCGGAGCCATCCTGTGACCAACCAGCAGGTGTCGTCAGGACACAGCAGCCGATCAACGAGATCGCTAAAAACTTCCCACTCTCCACTCGCAATGCTCCGCCCTATCTGGACCTCGATGCCATCACGGCACGCTCAAGGTACAGTACCCTTAGGTCATTAACGATACTCTTATCGAGCGACATTGTGACCTCATAAGTATCGCTACCGCGGGGTTCAATTTGTACTAAATTGGCACCGTAAACAACGCCCTCTACTCGTGCACGAAAACTATCGCTGCGAACGACCATGTCAGCCACGGTCGTTGTGGAATCGAGGTACTGACCATAAACCTGCTCTGTCAAGCTTCTGTAGGCATCGAGTTTGGCCGCGCGGATCGCCAGCAATCTCCGCTGGGCGGGAATATCGCTAGGCTGCACATCGATCACCGCATACCCGGTAGCCGTCAGCGTATCTCGTCGCTCGACCATGGGCTCGACAAACGATGCGTCTGGCTCAAAATTCGAATAAGCCAGCGTTTCGCAACCGTTAAGTAACGCAAAAACCAGAAGTGCCGACCATCCAATAAAAAATTTGCGCATCACGTTCCTCCAGGCTCCCGCCTACCTTCCCTTGACAGTGACAGACTGGGTGCAATCAGCCACTGCTGGCTGCGTCCTTTTCGGTCACGCTCTGAAGTGAGTTATCGGCCAATTCAGGCCGTGCTTTACCCGTGTCAAACGGATTAGATAAGCCTAACCCCCCCGCTGCGAATAATCGATTTTCAGCGAGGGAACCATTTCGTCTAGCAAAACTTGGTACGGAACTTGCGTGTACTGTACTCGCCAGTGGCCAAATTGGCCTAAAACAATGGAGGTAGCGGATTTTGGAAGCGATACTGTCAAATTTCCGACAGTTTTCCGACCGTTTTACGTGGTTTAGCGCGAAAAGTGTCGGTGCGCCGACACTGGTGCTGCTCATTCTGGCGCTATTGGTTGTGCCATTACCCGCATTTGTGCTCGACGTTTTGTTCACATTCAACATTATGATAGGCCTGTTGATGGTGATGATCACCCTTAACACGCGGAAGCCGCTCGAATTCTCATCCTTCCCATCCGTCCTGCTTATCGCCACCTTGCTGCGGTTGGGGCTAAACGTGGCCTCAACCCGGGTCGTGCTAGTGGACGGGCATACTGGCACCGACGCGGCGGGTAAAGTCATTGAGTCTTTCGGTGAGTTTGTAATTGCGGGTAACTATGTCGTCGGTTTCATCATTTTCCTGATCCTGATGATCATCAACTTCATCGTGGTGACCAAAGGTGCGGGTAGGGTATCCGAGGTCATAGCGCGCTTCACTCTGGATGCTATGCCGGGCAAGCAGATGGCGATTGACGCGGATCTTAATGCAGGCATCATCGATCAAGACACTGCCAAGCAACGCCGCACCGAGATCACTCAAGAATCCGACTTTTACGGCTCAATGGACGGTGCATCGAAGTTCGTGCGCGGTGATGCCATCGCCGGCATCCTCATTTTGATTATAAATATCGTTGGCGGTCTGATCGTTGGCACCACACAGCATGAGCTGAGTCTGGGTGAAGCAGGGCGGATATACGTGTTACTGACCATTGGTGATGGTCTGGTCGCCCAGATTCCCTCTCTACTCTTGTCGCTCTCGACCGCCGTTCTGGTCACACGAGTGACTACTGATGAAAGCATGACAGAGCAGGCGTCTAAGCAGGTCGCCGATGCCAATGGTGTATTCATTGCCTCAGGGATTGTGACGCTGCTGGGGCTCATCCCTGGCATGCCCCACTTTGTCTTCTTGCCCTTGGGTGCTGCTGGCATTGGTCTGGGCTATTACATTCGGCAGCAGGCCGCTCAGCAACAAAAAGAGGCCGTGAATGCCGAGGCAGCCACCGAGGTCGAGCCCGCCAATCGTGAGTTAGATTGGGAGGATATTGATCAGGTAGAAGTCATTGCGTTGGACATTGGCTACGGGTTGGTGCCGCTTGCCAATACGCAATCCGGCGGGCAACTCCTGACGCGGATCCGTGGTATTCGCAAGAAGCTCTCTGCTGAACTAGGATTTCTGATTCAGCCGATTCGCATCAGGGATAATCTCGACCTGAAGCCAGAGGTCTATCAGATCTCACTTCACGGTGTCGTCCGCGGCACCGGTGACGTGCGTGTCGGCAAGCTGCTTGCGATCAACAGCTCAGACATGCCCGCGCCCATTGACGGGGAACCGACAACCGAGCCCGCTTTTGGACTGGATGCGTTGTGGATTGAATCATCGCAAGCTGAATTGGCACGTGGGCTAGGCTACACAGTAGTCGATGCACCCACGGCGATCGCTACCCACATTAACGCCGTCATTCGAGAGAGCGCCAGCGAGCTACTGGGCCAGGACGAAACGCAGCAACTGCTGGACAAGGTCGCTACTCGCTACCCAAAGCTGGTCAGTAGCCTAGTGCCAGATTTGCTGCCGCTTTCAACAGTGACACAGGTGTTGCAGAACCTTTTGGCTGAATCTGTGCCAGTTAAAGATATGCGCAATATCATCGATACGCTGACAGCGAACGCCAAAGAGAACCAGGACGCTAGCCACCTCACCTCGCTGGTGAGACCCAAGCTAGGCAGGTTAATTTGTCAGCCGCTTGTAGATGAGACCGGCACGCTGACCGTGATCACACTTGCGCCTGACCTAGAAAAATTGCTCGAGAGCAGTCGCGCCGGGGCAGAAACTGATCACATCACGCTGGACCCCACGCTTGCCAACTCGATGATTGAGAGCTTGAGAGCCGAAGCAGAGAAGATTCAAGATACCGGGACCGCAGCGACACTAGTGGTCTCTCCGGGGTTAAGGAGCTGGATGTCTCGCTTTGTTCGTGTTCGCGTGCCAGATCTGACGGTGCTCTCCTACACCGAGATACCTGATGATCAACGCATCCAAGTACAGTCCAGTATTGCTGGAGAGACGGCTATTGAAGGGGAAACGGAGTAAACAATCATGCGACTTGAAGTAGTAGAAGCGCCAGACCACAGTGCATGCATGGAACAGCTGAGGAGCCAGCACGGGGCTGATTGCGTGGTAGTACACAGCTTTCGGGTCGACGACCGTTACCGCGTCGTGGTGGCGTTGGAGACTGAATCTCCTCAAAGCGCTGGTACATTGAAAAGCGCAGTGAAAAACGTTGTCTCTGGCTCACGCACTCGCTGGGACACCCTCGTTGATAAAGCGCCCACCGCCTATGATGAGCAAACCAGAGAGAGTCCGGTTACCGAAAATTTACCGAGCTATGAATTAGCAGAACCACAGTCTGCACCCGAAATCAGCTCCGGTCTATTGGAGCTTGCGGCACGTGTGAAGGCGCTGGAAGCCGCTCATCAGCCCACTGTCCTTGAACCCGAGGCGCAGGAGTTTCGAGCGGCAGTCTTTTCCGAGGTGCTCGCGGATGCCGTTACCCAGCGCGCAACAGAGCCAGCACCGCAGGATCAGGTGACCAGCTCGGAAACCTCGACGCTTGGGAATACTCCGCCAGCACAAACTTCTATGGCGATATCCCGTTTCCCGTCACCGGTTAATGCACTGGTTAATCGAGTCGAGCCCGTTCTTTCGGGTACACTTGGTGACTCGGACTGGGCAAAAGACGCTCCGATACCCAAAGTCTGCACCTCAGAGGGTGCAGAGGGTTTTGCCAGCCTGCTGATGGAATGTGTTGCCGATTCCCAGAAAAGCCTGCCCCTTTCTGGCCAGACTCAGCTTAAAATGGCAGCAGGGCACAGTATCTTCTAGGTGACTGACCGACCCAGCGGGCGGCACTCACAGAGACGAGAGACGTTATCATGCGTGTAATTGGTGTTACCAGCGGTAAGGGAGGTGTTGGCAAGACAACGGTCTCGGTCAACCTCGCTGTCGAGCTCGCCAAGCGCGGCAAGAAAGTGGTTTTACTAGATGGCGACCTAGGTCTCAGTAATGCTCAAATCCTACTGAACGCCAGAGTAGAGTACAGCTACGGACACGTCCTTTCGGGTCAGAAGACCCTCGAAGAAATCATGGTGCAATCTGAATATGGTGTCACTTTGGTGCCGGGCTCCAGTGGGTCATCTGCACTCGCAAGGCTGACGCGCCTGCAACTACTCGGTCTAATTCATGCGCTGTCAGCACTGGATGACTGCGATTACCTCGTGGTAGATACCGCCGCGGGCATCAGTGATAACGTCACCGTCTTGTTTGGTGCCTGTGACATCAAACTGCTGCTGATACAAAACGAACCCTCGTCGATCGCTGATGCTTATGCGACGGTCAAGGTTTTACAGCAGGAGTTCAACCTCTCAGACATCATGCTGACGCCGGTTCAGGTCACCAACGAGAGAGAGTCTGAAAATATTCACAAGCGTATTAACAAAGTGACTGCGCAATTCCTCGGGCTATCTCTCGAGTATTCAACCGGTATTCGCAAAGACCCTGTCGTCCTCAATTCGGCACGACTTGGTCAGCCGGCGATCCTTCATGCGCCAGAAAGCGACATTGCCAAAGACATCAGACGACTAGTTGACGTGATCACCGAGACAGTTAGCAAACCCGCCGGCTCCAGCGATATCAGGATATCGGTAGGTGCAAAGGGCTAGACCATGTCCAAAGGCTATCAAGCATACGCTGACGCGTTATCGCAATCCGAGCCAAACGGCGAAAACTCCGCGGTGCTCCAGCATATCGGCCTGGTACACAAAACCGCACTACATATCAAAGCCCGATTACCTGACCACGTAGAACTCGAAGAACTTGTTCAAATCGGTATGGTTGGCTTACTTGAGGCTGCCAAATCTTATGACGCCTCACAGGGCGCAGATCTCGGCACATTTGCCAGCAAACGCATCCGCGGCGCCATTTTGGACGAGGTGAGGAAGCGGTCACCTTTGTCTCGAACTGACAGCTCGAACATGAAAGCCGAGGAGCAGGTGGTTGAGCAGTTTATGGCCAAGCATGGCAGGCCACCCACTGCGAGTGAAGTCGCCAGTGAACTGGATACCTCGTTAGAGGATTATCAGAAGCGGCGAGACCGATCTCAGAAATTCAGAACTACTTCCCTTGCTGAGCTCGAGGAAACCGGACAGACGCCAGTTTCTGAATCGGCCAGCCCGGAAGAAGAAGTTGAAACGGGAGAAACTATAAAATGGCTTACTGGCGAGATCTCTGAACTTCCCGAGCGAGAGCAGATCGTGCTCTCTTTATACTACAACGATGAGATGAATTTGAAGGAAATTGGCACGATTATTGGCGTTAGCGAGTCACGGGTGAGTCAGATTCTCACCAAGGTAGTGGGCAAATTGCGCGACCGGGTCGCGTTTTAAGGTATTCGCTGGATCATGTTCGGAAAAAAATCAAAACTTGAACGCGTCAAAGCAGACGCGAGAGCTGATTACCTCAAGTGTGGCGCATTGGATCCGGAGGATCGACTGCATCGCGTGTTCGCAGCGAGGATCGCCCAGCGGGCCCGACTAAACTTGGACAAAATTTTTGTACAGGGCGCCAAAGCTGAGGAGAAGCGCCAAGTGGAGCTCGCGGAGGCAATCAAGGCAGGCGCTGATCTGCCGCCGAGGATTGTCCATGAAGGCTATAACCAATTGCAGGGGGTTTCAGGCGCTGTGGTCTCCTGGGTGCCTGAGGAACTGGCCAATAAAATGTTCAATCTCGGCGCTGATTACCAGATTACAGAGATCAGCGCTCACGAGGCTATGCAGCAAGCAGATACGATTGCCGAGACTGTGATTGAGGACCTGCAGACCAATCAGGTTATTCAGCTGCTAAACCTGCTGCGAGAGGACGACGTTGATGAGGCTGAAGAATAGGGCCCTGAGGCTGATCGAAAAGCAGGAACCTGAACCATGTCTCTAGAAAACATTGTAATCGCCGTCTCACTCCTGCTGGGGATAGTACTCCTCATTCTGATCATCTATCTCATTAGCCGGGTAAACGATCTCGAGGCCAAGGCTTTTTCCAATCAAGGAACGACAAACCCAGCAGAAAAAAAAACCGAGAATGAGTCACAAAAGGTGTTTGGGGGTCTCAGCGGCCGCCAGCTTTGGGATGAATGGGTGTCGATAGCGAATGGTGGCGGTGATCAGTACGACATCAAAGGAGACCGCGACCGCTTTCTAGCCCTACTTGAACTCCATGTCCGGTCACTCATCAAAACTGGGATGGAACATGGCGCCGCAGGTGCTAATGAACCACCCTCCAACCCCCTCAAGATCAAGATGCTACGGGGAGAATTCGAGTCTTACCTGCCGTCCTCTCAGGCTAGCCGCCTCTATGAGCTTGGTCAGGAATTGGGTGCCAGTGAAGATCCCCAACAGCGCGCAGCCTTGGGGGAAGCGTTGGCCGAGACCATTGATGCGGTCTCAATGGGTATTGATGCCGGCTCCTCTTTTGTCGAGAGCGCCATGCGCGATGTAGTAATCAACCCTCCGGAATCCGAGTCTAAGCAGGAGTTGGTCCCCTCGGATAATCCTGACAGCTTCTAACTTCTTTCATTTTGCAATATCCCAGCCGCCTAGCACTCTATTCCCGCACAGCACTGGGAGGAAAGACGATCGACCCCTCTGGGTAGACTTTATCGGGTACCTGGGCTGGCTCTTCGATGCCATCAGCGCGAATTTGGGCCTGCTGCAGAGCTAGCTGCGCCTCAAACAGATCGGTGAGCTTATCCCGCTCAATCTCAATGAGGGTGGATACTTCACGCTTAAGTGCGGCGACGTTTACAAAACCTGACTCCAATTGCTTAACCCGTCTCGCCAGCTCGGACAACTGCTCAGACTGCTTTTGCAATTGAGCCACCATCGCGCGACTTGACTCTACGCCACTTCGAGTCACCTCACTGGTATCGATCACAGTTGAGTTCACTCCGGCCATGGAAGTTTCCATTTGCTCAGCCAGAATCCTGCCATCCTGTTCTACCTGGCCAATGGCTTCGGCCAGCTGCGCCTGACCCTCGTCTAGCATGGTTAGCTTCTGATCAAGCACAACCATTCGATCAAGTGCTGAGTTCATGTTCACCACACGCTTGGTAATAGACAAGGTTGCGGCCTGCAACGCCTCGACCTGGCCAGACAACCGACCGCCCGCCACCATCAGTAGCACAGCGCACAGGAATACCACTACGGCAGCGCCCCCGGCGAGTCGTTTGGCGTAAAACTCCATCTTCCTGTTGGCATGACTAGCTGAGTCAAGCGCTCTATCCAGTCGCGTGTGAGTGTCGGCGTTAAGCTGTGCCACCGCATCGCTTGCCGGGTTGGGTGGGACCGACCCGCCGTTGTTCAAGCTCTTCTGGCTGGGCAAAGTAAGTTCGTCGTCCGCGCCCGGGTTTTCTTCATCT
>CABYEX010000004.1 GCA_902518075.1 Halieaceae bacterium
GCTTCCGAGGAGGCCGAGGCACTCCGAGTGGACAATGACCCCGCCGTGGACCGCCTGCTGCGCAAAATGCGGCGCACCCGGTTCCGGCCTCGATATGAGGAAGGGGTCGCCGTGAAGACTGGTATGATTGTGTGGTCTTTTGAGCTGAACCCGGCCAGCGCCGAAGCGATCGCCCTGCAACCATGATGACTGCTAAATTACTCTCCCGCGTCATCACAGCCAACTTGCTCCGCCCCCTGGCGGCCAGCACAGTCGTCGCTGTGATGCTGGCGTTAATGGGGTGCCCCTCTGCCAGCACGCCGACCACGCCCTCGATACCGATACCGATACCACCGTCGTCTCCCTCAAACTCAGGCGCATCTTCACCGAGCTCCGGCGGCACCAGCGGGCCAAGTTCGCCAAGTTCATCAAGTGGCAGTTCCGGATCGAGCAGATCCAGCTCTTCTGGTAGTGCTGGCGGAGGTAGTCCAAGCGCAGGCGTGGGACCGCCGGCTGGGGGCGGCGGATTTGGCATACCCACTGGAGGGGGAGGAATGCCCGGGAGTCGCGGCAGCGCACCGGCTCCCAGCGCAGGTAGTGGTGATGCCTCGGGCGCCGGCGCGGAAGCGGGAGAAGGCGCCTCCGGCGAACCCGGGTTTGGTGATATGGCCGGCGGCGCTGACCTGCCCTCCATGGTCGATACCCTGCCCACCTTCGATGAGGATTATGGTTCAGAGGGCGACGGCAGCGGCGCCGCGGGTGGCTCGCCCGATGGCTACGAGGACGGAGCAGGTGGCACCGGCGACACCGGACAGGTCGCGCAATCATCCAGCGAGCCGGGTGATAGCAGTGGCCAACCAAGCCCGGGCACCCGTGCCAGCGGCGGCATGGAACCAGATATGGGAGCCGAGGGACCGCTGACCGCAGCGGAGCAGGTTGCCATACTCGACCGGCAGCTTGAAGAGAGCACACGGGATTTCGACGGCGTCATTTACGAAGAAGAGCAGCGCCAACGAGAGGCCGCACGCGAGCGCGCTGCGCAGAGCGCGCAAACAGCGAGTAGCGAGGTGGATCCAACCGAAACAGAGGAAGCCGCTACGGGTGGCATCATGACCACTGTAAGCAGCCGGGGCACAACTGGGGGCCGCGGCGCACCGCCCATAGATGGCGCCAAGTATCCACCCCCGCCTGATATCCCCAACGGCAACGACGATGATGTCGTGGCTCGCCAACTACGCGAAGCGGCGATGCGTGAACCCGACCCGGCCATCCGCGAAAAGCTGTGGACTGAATATCGCAAGTACAAAGGCATTGCGGAGCCCGAGGCATGATCCGCGCGCTGCTATCAGTCATCTTTGCGGCACTGCTCGCCGGCTGCGTGTCAGAGACCGTCAAGTCGACTTCTGTACCAGCACTCGACGCCCCCACCACGCTCACGCCGGAAGCAGAGTTGCTCGATGTCGGAGTCGTCATTTTGGATCCGGGCATCAGCACCGTTGAGGACGAGGAGCAGGTCTACCCCGAGGTGCGCAAAGCCGAAGCCACCTTCATGGCAACGGAGCTCGCCGAGGTGCTCACCGAGCAAGGTGGCTGGGGCGCTGTCAGGGTCGTGCCCGACGATCGACAATTTTCTGACCTGCTCGTGCGCGGCACCATACTGCGCTCGGATGGCGAAGCGCTAGAGCTCAAAATTCTGGTAAGTGACGCGCGCGGCACGCTCTGGCTCGACAAGCGCTATCAAGGCGTCACCAGCCACTATGCCTACGAGCAGGGCACCCGCGTCAAGCAGGATCCATTCCTCGAGGTGTACCGCATGATTGCTAACGACATGCTGGCCATCTTTAACCGACTCCCCTCCGAAGATCGCGTGACTATCCGCCAGGTGGCCGAGATGCGTTTCGCGAGGGATTTTGCCAACGGCGCCTTCGCCGATTACCTCGAGGAAGATGACAAAGGCCAGATCAGCCTGCGCCGACTGCCGGCAGAAGATGACCCCATGCTGAACCGTGTGCGCGGTCTGCGGCAACGCCACTATGTCTTTGTCGACACGCTTCAGGGCCACTACTCGGGCTTTGCCGAGGGCATGTATGCTCCCTATCAGGAGTGGCGAAAGGCCAGCTATGAAGAGACCGTCGCACTGCGCGAGCTGGAGACCGAGGCGCAACGCGAGATGATCGCGGGCGGTGCGGCGATTCTAGCCGGCGTGCTTGCCCAGACATCGGGTAGCCGCGCTACTCGAACCGCTGGAGCAGTAGCGGGAATAGGTGGTGGTGGCGTTCTTCTTAAAAGAGGTCTACAAAAACGCGCCGAAGCAAATATTCACTCCACAGCACTGGAAGAACTGGGGCAATCCTTAGACGCGGAAATTACGCCAAGGGTGATTGAGCTCGAGGACCGCACGGTGCGCCTGACGGGCAACGTGGAAGACCAATACGATCAGTGGCGCGAACTGCTGGCCGACATCTACGCCGCAGAGCTCGCCGCACTCGAGCCCCCGGCTCCGCCAGCCGACAGCCTGCCGGCCGCGCCCGAATCGCAGGACTCGTGACCGACCACAAAGATCAGCCCCTCTCCGCGACCACCTTCGAGCCCGCGCCAGCCAAAACAGCATCGGTTGACTCGGCGTCAGCAGGGGGACAGCCGCGAGTAGCGGTGATCGCCCTCGCTGCCGCCGCGGCATTACTGATCTTCGTTTTTTTTGTCCTGCCACAGTTGGTGACGCCTGATGAGGTCACACCCAGCCTGACTGACCCGGAGCAGGCCACATCCTCTGGCAACACAGTTGCATCAGGTAGCGTCGCCAACGACACGGGTAATGAGCGTAGCCCCTTCGCCGAAGCACAAGAAAGCGCGCTGAGACGCGATGCGCAGGAAGTGCTGCAGTCGCTGCTGACGCTGCAGGAATCGCTTGCGGAACGCGGCGCAGAGAAATGGGGCGAACCCACCTACGGAGAGGCTTTGGGACATGCGGCTGCGGGCGATACCACCTACCGGGAGCGCGACTTTACCGGTGCCACCGCCGAGTACCAGCTGGCCCTCGACCAGCTGCTTGCGCTCGAGGCCAGCCTGCCCGAGCGCATTGAGGCGCTCCATGACACGCTGGTCTCAGCGATCGAGAGCGGTGACGTGCTAGCCGCCCGGGCGCGCTTTAGCGAGCTGGCCGAAATGGCACCAGCCGATATCCGGCTAATTGCGCTGAAGGATCGACTTTCCGCACTGCCCGCAGTAATCGCTGCATTGGATACCGCCGCCGAGAGTGAGGCGTCTGGCAACCTCGGCGCCGCAGTGGAGGCTGCCACTGACGCCACAAGCGCTGACCCCGCCCACCAGCGCGCGGCCGCCCGCCTGAATGAGTTGCGCACCGCGCTGACCCGGCAGCAATTTACCGACGCCATGACCGTGGGGTACGGCGCGATGAGGGCGAGAGCCTTGGACAGCGCAGAGCAGCAATTTCGCAGCGCTGCGAGGCTGATACCCGGCGCGCCGGAACCCGGTGCCGCCCTGATTGAACTGGAGCAGGCCCGCACACAGAACACCTTGCTGGGCTTGCGTGAGCAAGGCACGCAAGCCGAGCGCGAGGAGCGATGGGCCGACGCGGCGGATCTGTATCAACAAGCACTTGAGATCGACGCGCTAATGCTCTTTGCCACAGAGGGGGTGGCCCGCGCCGAGCCGCGGGCTGACCTGGACACGCGACTGGAGACCATGCCAAAGGAGCGCGACCGCCTGATCGATGCACGGATCATACGCCTTGCACAAGAAACACTGGCCGAGGCAGAAGCGATTGCGGACCCTGGCCCGCGTTTGCAAGCCCAAATTGCCGCGGCGCGAGATACCCTCGCCTATGCCAGTACCCCGGTGGCGGTGACCATGACCTCTGATGGACTCACCGACATCACCCTGTTGCGCGTCAGGCGGCTGGGCACGCTGGCAGAACAAACGCTGTCGCTACGACCCGGCGTGTACACCGCCGTGGGCATCCGCAACGGATACCGCGACGTGCGGATCAAATTCGAGGGGCGGCCTGACCAGACGAACACGGTCGCGGTACGCTGTGTCGAGACGATTTGAGCGGGCGCCATGCACGATCGCGACACTGACAGCGGTACATCTGACACCCTGCCGCCTGACGGGTTTTCGCCTGCAACGCCCTCGCTGGGCGGTGAGCAGCTGGCAGCGACCGCCTTCGAACCTCTCAGCCAGTCGTCCCAGCAAATAAAGCGTCTCAATGTGACCCAGATCCTGCTCGGCGTTGCCGGACTGCTAATCGCTGCGCTGTTGTTTTTTCTCTTCACCGCCCGCTCCCTGACCCTCAATATTAATGCCGAGGCGGAACCCGACTTTTCACTAAGTGGGCTCAACTGGTCATTTGGCGAACGGCTGCTGGTGCGACCCGGAGACTACACGCTCAGGATTACAGCTGAGGGTTATCATTCCTACGAGCAAACCATCACCGTGGGCGATGCGGATACCCAACAGCTCGATATTCGCCTCGCCCCCCTTCCCGGTACCGTCACCATCGCCACCAAACCCGCCGGCGGCGAAATTATTCTGGATGAGCTGTCTCTGGGATCTGCGCCGCTGGTGGACCTGACGCTCGAGGCGGGCGCTTACCGCGTGGAAGCCGTGCACGATCGCTACCAGCGCTGGCAGGGACAAATTGACGTCGTTGGCCGCAACCAAAGCCAAACCGTGGACATCGTGTTGTTACCGGATTGGGCAAACGTCAGCTTTACTGCCACGCCCGCAAACGTAACGGCGATCATTGATGGCCAGCCCGCCGAGACCGCCGCCGGCGGCGTGGAAGTGCTCTCGGGCGAGCACGAGCTAACGCTCAGAGCACCCGGCTTCATGCCCCTGACGCTGCCTTTGAACATCGTGGCGGGTGTGGATCAGGACCTCGGCGCGGTGACCCTGACCCCGGCTGACGCCACCCTGACGCTGGAGAGCACTCCTCCGGGTGCAGGTGTGACGGTGGACGGCGCCTTCGCCGGTCTGACACCGCTGGTTGTGCCCCTCAGTCCTGGCGATCGCCATGCCATCAGTCTCTCCAAGGCTGGCTACCTCGGGGCCAGCCTGTCACTGACCTTGGCCAGGGGGGAAACCGCCAGCCGAGCGATCACACTCAAACCCGAGTTAGGGGAGGTCCGTTTCACCATCGAACCCGCCGAGGCAGAGATCCGGATTAACGGGCAGCGCGTGGGTACGGGCAGTCAAAGCCTCTCGCTCCCCGCGGTGCAGCAGCGTATCGCCGTGCGGCTCGAGGGCTATGCCAGCTTCGAGACCAAGATACTGCCGAAACCCGGGTTGCCGCAGCAGATTAGCGTCACGCTTCTGACCAAAGCCGCCGCGCGGAAGGCGGCAATGAAGCCGACGATCACAACGCCGCTAGGCCAAACGCTGGTGCTGGTCGACCCGTCAGTAGAAAGCCTGAACACTTTCACTGTGGGCGCATCGCGCCGGGACCCCGGCCGGCGTGCCAACGAAGTCGAGCATCCCGTTGAATTGCGGCGCGCTTTCTATATTGCGAGCACTGAAACCACCAATGCGCAGTTCCGCCAGTACGAGGCCACCCATGACTCGGGCCTGATAGAGAGCTACTCCCTCGATCGCGACCACCAGCCGGTCGCAGGCATCAGTTGGCAGCAAGCGGCCAGCTTCTGTAACTGGCTCAGCCAACTCGAGGGTCTGCCGCCTTTTTATCGCGAGAATCAGGGCATCATCATCGGCTTCAACCCCAGCAGCTCCGGATACCGATTGCCGAGTGAGGCGGAGTGGGCCTTTGCTGCCCGCGTAGACGGCGATGCCCTGCGACGATTTGCTTGGGGAGATGACTTCCCCCCGAGCGCCGTCGTGACCAACGTGGCCGACAACACCTCGGCATTCGTCACTGGGCGTATTCTCAATGGCTACACCGACCAGTTTGTCGTCTCGGCACCGGTGGGCAGCTTCCCCGCGAACCATCGCGGACTGCACGATATGGGTGGTAATGTTGCCGAATGGGTACACGACAGTTACGCCATCCTATCCCCCAATGCGGAGCTTGCGATCGATCCATTGGGCGCGCAGCGCGGCGACAACTACACCATTCGCGGTGGCAGTTGGGCACTCAGTCGTTTGTCCGAGCTGCGACTGACCTTCAGGGACTACGGGGAGCGGGGGCGTGACGACCTCGGCTTCAGGATTGCGCGCTATGCGGAATAAGGTGCCATTACACTTTGCGAGCTTCGCGGCGATGGCTGCCATGCTCAGCGTTTTGCTGATTGCCCCTGCCTATGCGCAGGAGGCCGCCGAATCCGAGGAGGCAGTGTCGGCACCGGAGAGCGTCGACGCTAGTAATGAACCCACTAGCGAGCCAGCAGACGCGCCGGCGGTCGTCGAATCGGGTGCCGTGCTCGACTATGAACCCACCGAATCCATCTCAGAAGATCTTTCCGTGTCCTTTCCCGTGGATATCTGAGCCCGACAGGAGCCCACTATGAAGCTGCGTTTACCCTCAGAGTTCCTCTATCAGGTATTTGCCCTGCTGTTCGCCGTGATTGTGGTGCATGCCGCCTACGTTGGCGTGATTCGCCCGAGTGCAGACTCGCAGCTTGCGTTTCAGGCAGCACAACAGGCGGCGGGAGAAGCACCCACCGGCAATCGTTCCCTGGCGATCGTGATCAAAGATTACGAGCAAGAGGCGTGCTTTATTTTGATGCTCTGGGCGCTGGCGATCATGGGTCTTAAAGCCTCCCGCACCCGGTCTGAAGCACAAATGCTCGATCGCGAGCTGGTTGCCATTCCTGAAGGCACCACTATTCTGCCCCGGGACGCTAGGGAGCAGTCACGATCGCTGGAGGCGCTTCCCGCTGAAGAGCAGGACTACCTGCTGCCCCGAGCACTCGGAAATGCGCTGAGTCGCTTCACCACCACCGGCAGTATTCCGGCGGTATCGGACGCGGTGCGCGAGCAATGCGATATCGAAGCGGATCGGCTCGACTCGGAGCTCTCCATGGTGCGCTATATCTCCTGGGCAATTCCATCGATCGGCTTTATCGGTACAGTGCGCGGTATCGGCGACGCACTGGGCCAAGCTTACAAGGCGGTGGAAGGCGATATCTCCGGCGTGACCGTGAGCCTCGGAGTGGCCTTTAACAGCACCTTCGTGGCCCTCGTCTTGTCGATCATCATTATGTTCGCGCTGCACCAACTGCAGTTGTCACAAGAGCGACTGGTGCTCAATACCCAACGCTACATCGACCGTCATCTATTGCGACATCTGTCGGTACCGCGCGGCTGATGCGACTCCTCGATTGCAACGACGCATCACTGCGCCTGTGGAACGAGGGCAACGCGCTCTGGTCACCCGGGGTCGTATGGCTGAGCGGTGACCGCTATCTGTTTGGCGAGCCGGCCTGGGAACAAGCCCGCCGCGCTCCAAGGGAAATCAGTAACCGCTACTGGCATCGGCTGTCGACACAGCCGCTTAGTCCGGCGCTGGGTCCGGCGCGACACACTGCTGACCTTGTCCACGCCCACCTTGAAGCGTTACTCAGCGGCATCAGCGGCGACATCACGCTGGCGATTCCCGGGGCAATGGAGCCCGGGCAGTTATCGCTGCTGCTAGGCATCCTGCAGACCCTGCCTGTTATCACCAGCAGTGTGGTGCACCGCAGCGCGCTGGTCGGCGCTGCCACAGCGCAATCCTGCGCCCATGTCGAGCTGCAGTTGCATCAGGCCAGTATTACGGCCGTGACCGTTAAGAGTGGCGTCGCGTGGGCGGGCGAGACCCAACTGCTACCGGGTTACGGTTTGCTCGGTCTGATGGACGAGATTGCGGAGCGGATTGGCGAACAGTTTGTGGCCCAGACACGCTTCGACCCGCACCGACGTGCCGAGACAGAACAGGCACTCTATCTACAACTACCCGACCTGCTCCGAGCGCTGGGCACCCAAAGCGAAGTCAGCTGCTCGGTGGAAGGCCACACCGCGCGCATCGCCGCAGATGCCCTGCGCCCTGTGGGTGCGGCATTCACTCAGGCACTCGCACCGCTCTTACCCGCGGGCACCGCACACATCGCGCTAGACGCACTGCTGTCTGCCTTACCCGGACTGGACTTGCCCGTGCGGGCCACCACGACCGGGCCAGAGGTCATCCCCCTGATCGCAGGCACTCTGGCGCCATCGACGGGGGAACTGCACTTCCAGCGTGAGGCACCCTGCGGCAACGCGACCTCATCCGAGCAAGCACCAGCCGATTCGCAGCAGCTCGCCGCCGCATCGCCGCAGCCCAAGACAGAGCAGGAATCGCTGGAGACCGTTCAAGCGCATGGCTCCGCAACCCACTCTCTCAAGGGCGGCCATGCCGTGCTGCTTAGCCCGGGTAAGCATATTGCCGACGGGGTGAGCGTGGCGGAGTCCGGGGTCATAGACATTGCCCTAGGCACCCCTGCCGAACTGAATGATCAACCCGTTGTAGGGCGAGTCGCGGTCAATGCCGGCGATAGATTGTGTGCCGGTGAGATCGAGGTGCGCTTCATCACCGTGGACCCCTGAGTTGTGGCCAGACGCAAGCGACAGTCATCCACGTTTAACCTCAGCTTTCTCGACATCATGTCCTGCGGGTTCGGCGCGGTGGTGCTCGTATTCCTGATCATCGATCACTCCCTTGAAGTCGAGATCCGCACCGTGAATGCCGACATGCTGTCTGAGGTCGAGTTACTCGAAGAAGACATTTCCGAGGGTGAGGCAGGAAAGGTGCGCCTGCGCAATGCCTTGGATGATGCTGATTTGGATATCGTGGAAGCCGATGGCCTCGCCCAGCGCATCACCCAGGAGCTCGATGAGTACGAGGCACTGATTGCCTCGATCGAAGAATCCGGCGTCAGTGACAGTGAAGGCATCGCCAAACTAAAGGCCGAGATTAGTCAGCTCGAAGAGGAGATTCGCCTGCTCGAGGAGGCCTCCGAGGCGGAGGCCGGTCGCAGCGCCAGAGAGTTTGTGGGCAACGGAAACCGCCAATATCTCACCGGATTGAACCTGGGTGGTAGACGCATTGTCATTATGGTGGATACCTCGGCCAGCATGCTGGCAAATGAGTTGGTAAACATCATTCGCCTGCGCAATATGGATCCCGAACTGCAGAAGCAAGCCGGTAAATGGACGCGCACACTGGATACCGTCGACTGGCTGACTGCCCAGCTGCCGGTGAATGCCGAGTTTCAGGTGATAACCTTTAATACCGAGGCCAAATCTGCGCTGGCAGGCACCGAAAACCAATGGTTAGAGGTGGCCGATACGCCCAAACTGGAGGCCATCAGTCTCGCCCTTCGCGGTCAAGTACCGGCTGGCGGCACCAGTTTGCATAACGCCTTCGATTCGCTGGTCGCCCTCCCCAGCCCGCCTGATAATATATTTTTAATCACCGATGGGCTCCCAACTCAAGGAAATAGCCTGCCCCGGAGCTACAAAGTGAGTCCCCGTGAACGTTTGAAGTTATTCAGAGAAGCAACGCGCCGCCTGCCGCCAGGTGCACCAGTGAACGTCATTTTACTTCCCATGAAAGGAGACCCGATGGCGCCGTCGGAGTACTGGCAGCTTGCTCGCGCCACTAATGGCAGCTTCCTCTCACCATCACCGGACTGGCCCTGAGACTCCGCTATGCCAGCACGACGCGCCCCCGCTGAATTCTCACTGTCTTTTCTGGATGTGATCTGCTGTGGCTTTGGCGCGGTGATTCTGCTGCTGATGATCACGAAGACCGTGCAGCCACAGGTGATTGAAAAGGCCATGGTCGACGCAGAATCGAAGGTCGCTGAATTGACAGAGCAGAGGAATGAAATTCTTGGCGAAACTGCAATTCTCAATCGTGACCTCAATGTGAAACGCGAGCAGATTTCAGAATATGAGGAAAAGATCGCGATCCTGCAGGGGACGCTGGCGCGGACACGCTCAGACTACGACGCGCTCAGCATCTCACAAAATGCCAACGCGATCATTCGGGAGCAGTTGGCCATTGCGCGACAAACGCTGTCCGAAGAAGAAAAGGAGTTACTTGGACTTAGGGCTAACAAAGAGAATCAACTCATCGGTGGCATTCCAGTCGACAGTCAGTACATCATCTTCATCATAGACACCTCAGGCTCGATGTTTTCCTACGCGTGGGAACGCATGTTAAAAGAGATGGAGGCGACCCTAAATATTTATCCCGAAGTCAAAGGTATTCAGGTACTAAACGATATGGGTAACTATTTATTCAGTCGCTACCGGGGCGAATGGATACCGGACACGCCGGCCCGTCGCAGTCTGATCCTGCAGAATTTGCGCAACTGGAATGTGTTCTCCAACTCGTCACCGGTCGAGGGTATTACTGCAGCGATACGGACCTTCTATGACCCTCGCAAAAAAATATCCATCTACGTTTTTGGTGACGAATTCCGACCGGATGTCGGGGACTCAATCGAAGGGGTAATACAAACCGTTGACCGTTTGAATACCGAAAGCGTCAGCGGTAAGCGGCTCGTTAGGATACACGGAGTTGGGTTTCCAACACCTACAGCGGACTCACAGGGTACGGGATTACTTTTTGCTACACTGATGAAAGAACTGACCCTAAGGAATGGGGGCACTTTCGTTGGTCTCAGCGATTATCGACCTTAAACCGTCTGGATTCCGAGGGTGGTTTTTGGCGCTCTGTCTCACGCTGCTCACTGCAGGGTGCGCCAGCAAGCAGGTGGCGGTTGAGGGCAATTTCCCCAGGCCTTTGCTCGACCCTCTGCCGATTACGCTGGGCGTGATTTATCCCTCCGCCTTTGCCCAGCACGAATTCTTTGATGAAGCCAAAGGCCGCGCCGAGTCAGACTGGTTGGTAAAAACCGGCGAGGCGCAGGTCGAATTTTGGGACATCCTGTTTGGCGGCATGTTTGATGAGGTGGTGCACATCCGCGACTGGGAGACAGTTCAGAGCCGGGGCGCGGAAATTGACGGCGTGCTGATACCCGCTATCGCTGACCTGCAGTACACGATCCCGACCCACACCAACGTCAAAATCTATGAGATCTGGATGCGTTATGAATTCCGGCTCGTCGATGTTGCTGCCATTCATCAGCAGGAGGACAGCGCGCTGAGCTTCAACCCGGAGGAGCGTCTCGCCGCCTGGCCCATCACGGCCTACGGCAAGACGCCCACTGCCTTTCTGCAAAGTGATGAAGAGGCCGTCAACCTCGCAGCAGTGGTCGCGCTCCGTGACGCTGGCGCCCACTTCGTCACCTCATTTGGCGCCACACCCGACGTCGCAGTGTGGCTCGACGGTATCGCCAGACGCCAGTCGTCGGTAGCGGAAGCACCGGGCGGTACAACCAAATCGACCGACCAGGTGACCTCGAACTCCGCAGAGACCGAAGCCGCAGCAGTTGAAAGCGCCGCCGCAGACCCCTCGGAGACGGCGCCAGTTGAGAGCGACGCATCGCCCGAAACACCACCTGTGGCGAGCGCATCGGCCTCGGGCGTTTCGCACGACACCGCGGAAGAGACGGAGCCCGCAAGCCCAACATCAGAAGAACCAGCGCCTGTCGACAGTGAAGCGGCCTCGGGAGAAGCGTTATGAGCCCGCTGCCTTTCCAATATCTGCCATGCCGCGCAGCGGCCATGATGGCGATTGCCGTGCTGCTGGGTGGATGCGTCAATGCCACCGTCGATGAGATGACCTACAACGAGCCGGTGGCCGGCATCGGTGAGTCCAGCGTCGTGATTCTCGGCAGGCGCCACAAGCCGGACTACGACACGGAATTCGATTTTATTGAGTGCATCGGGGATCACATCCACCGCGGCGACCCAAGTATCGAAGTGATCAATGAAATCGCCTTTATCAACCAGTTCTACCCCTGGTTCGAACCGCGCACCGCACCGCTACAGCCGCAAACGATCAATCGGCTGCTGCAACTGCCCCCAGTCGCCGCGCGTTTTGACGAGATGAAACTCGAATACATGATCTGGATCGACGGCAACACCGAGAACACCGAGAGCACCGGATCAATGAGCTGCGGCATCGGGCCCGGGGTCGCGGGCTGCTTTGGCTTTGGCACCTGGGGCACCGAATCCGAATACGAAGCCACCATATGGGATTTCACCGACAAGGTCGAAGTGGGCCGGGTAAGCGCTCAAACCAGCGGGCAGAGCTACATGCCGGCTGTGGTCGTGCCGATTCCCATCATCGCGCCGGTGCAGGGCACAGCCTGTGACAGCCTGGGCGATCAGCTGCTGGAATATCTCTCGGAGTATTTCTAGTGTTCATCAGGACCAGACAGATTTGCTTTTGCGCGATATTGGCGCTCAGCACGGCTGATGCCATAGCTCAAACTTTTAGCATTTGCGGACAGTCATACGGGCTACCCTCCGATGATGAGGTGGATGCGGGGATAGATGCGATGGTGGACGCGGTAGGCGTCTACGAAGATCAAGAATTGGGGGACTACGTTAGCAGGGTTGGGCAGCACTTATTGGCTAAGGCCGGCCTAGATATCGAAGCATATACGTTCACGGTACTAGACTCGCCTGCCATAAATGCATCTGCCGCCCGAGGAGGCCGGATTTTTATATATCGCGGCCTGCTCGCACTTTTAAATAGCGAGGCAGAGTTGGCAGGCGTGCTAGGACACGAAATTGGTCATCTTACCGAACAGCACTACTCCAGAAGAAAGATGGGCGAATTTCTCTCGCAGATGGCCTCGGCCACTACATGCATTTTGACTGGGAATAGGGATATTACTGATGCAACCAATATATATTCGGCCGAATTGAAAGCAGGGTTTGGGAGAGATCGCGAGCTAGAAGCGGACGCGGCGGGAGCAAGTTATCTGCACTCGGCGGGCTATGAAGTTGACTCAATGCTTACAGTTCTTGGGGTATTAAAGGACCATGAGCAATATGAACGAGCAAAGGCCAAAGCGAGTGGCAAGCCATCCGGTACGTACCATGGGCTCTATGCCAGTCACCCGCGCAACGATCTACGATTACAAACGGTGATCAGGTCCGCCAACGAGCTCGACATGGATGTGATGCAGGAGAATCCCGAATTTCCCGGCGAGTTCCGCCGGCGGACCGATGGTCTGGTTTACGGGGCGAGTGCTACCGCACAGGGCGAGTCAAACCGGTTCTATCACAACAAGCTGAATTTCACCTTTGCCCACCCACCCGGCTGGTCGGTGAGCCAATCAAGCCGCGCCATTGTGGCCACCTCGGCTGACGGTAGCCAAACACTCGCCATTGGGCTGGCACGGATTGACCCGGATCAAGATACCGAGGCGAGCCTCATTGCCAACGCTCAGGGAGACGTCACTGACTTCGAGGCGCTGGAGCAATATGGCCTGAATGGCTCCACCGCCGTGGCCTCAAGCGGCGGGCAGTCTGTCCGTCTCGCGGTGATCGATCACAGTTACCGCTTCCTGTTCGAGGGCGAGGCGCCGGATCTTGGCGCCGCCGATGCAGGTTTCCGGACCATTATAGATAGCTTCCGACCCCTGACAGGTCGTGAAAAAGTAACTGGCACCAGCCACAAGCTGCACTACATTCAGGTGCCCCGTGGAGCGACCTTTGCGTCACTCGCGAGCAGCGCAAAAATACCCGATGCCGAAAATCAGCTGCGGTTGATCAACGGCTACTACCCCAATGGCGAGCCGCGCACGGGAGATTGGGTTAAAGTCATCCGCTGATCTTCTCGTTAGGCGAAGCACCACCTATGTCGCGCTTTTTTGCACTGCCACTGTGTATCACGCTGTTGTCTTTTACCCTTGCGGCCGCGGCGGCTCGCGCCGAACTCGTGGTGTACACGGCAGAGCTGATCCGCACCATGGAGCCCGCCCTGCCAACCGCCACCGCGGTCGCGGTACAGGACGGATTGATCGTCGCCGTAGGCAGCGAGGACACGCTTCAACCCCTCATTGAGGCTCGCAGGGGCCGGGTCGATCACCAATTTGCTAATGACATTCTGCTACCGGGGTTCATCGATCCTCACGTGCACCCTGCTCTTCCCGCGGTACTCACCCAGTTCCCGTTCCTGGCGCCCGATGACTGGTCGCTGCCCACCGGCGAATTCCCTGGCGAGACAACGCCGGACCGGTATCGCGCCCGCCTGAAAGCACTTGCCGCTCAGCACCGCGACCCCGCTGTGCCTTTTATTACCTGGGGCTATCACGCCCTGTGGCACGGTGAGATCTGGCGAGAGGATCTGAATGAGATGTTCGGGAACCAACCGGTGATGCTCTGGCATCGCTCCTTCCATGAACTGATTGGCAACGACGCGGCTTGGGCTTTGCTGGGTGTGGCAGAGGCCGATGCGCAATTAGACGAAGGCGCTGACTGGGCCCGGGGCCATTTTTATGAGAACGGGCTGAAGGCCGTCTTGCCCAAGCTTGGCTTCCTGTTTACACCACAGCGCTTTGGCGGAGGCATGTTCAACTTTCTTGCCATGCTGCATCAGGCCGGCGTCACCACCGCCCTCGATATGGGCACCGGCATCTATGGCAACCCGGTAGGTGAGATCGCCGGCGTCCGCGCCGCAGCGAACGCCTACCCGGTGCCGGTGCGACTCATCCTCACGCCGATCATTGTCGATTTCCTGACCCGCGGTAAAACTCCAGAGGAGGCGCTGGCGGAGATTCTGGAATGGCAGACCGCCAACGGCGACCGCGTAATGGTGGGCAATCACTTCAAACTCATGATCGACGGCGCGATTTTTTCGGGACTCGCCCAGATGGGCCCGCCCGGCTACCTCGATGGCCATGAGGGTGTCTGGATGGTGCCGGAGCCCATGCTACGCGCCTATAGTGAGGTGTTTTGGCGCGCAGGATTTCAGCTTCACGCCCATGCCAACGGTGATGCCGCCGTTGATCGGTTTTTAAGGCTGGTAGAGGGACTTCAACAAGACTTCCCGCGCCCGGATCACCGCTCCACCATTGAGCACCTAGCCTACAGCACCGAGCAACAGAGCGCGCAATTGGCCAAGCTGGGCGCGCAGGCATCGGTGAATCCCTACTACCACTACATCCTCTCCGAGGCCTATTCGGGGGATTGGCTTGGCCCCGACCGCGCAGCACAAATGGCCCGCCTAGGGTCACTTGAACGCAACGGCGTGCCGCTAACGCTCCACTCTGACGCGCCCATGGCGCCTCTGTCTCCCCTCACCTTGGTGTGGGCCGCGAGCGAACGCGAGACCATCAGTGGCGCAGAGGGTTTGGCAACGGAGCGGCTCTCGCGAGCCTCTGCGCTCAAGGCAGTGACTTCTGGTGCGGCGGCCGTGATGGGTCGCGAGAATGAAATCGGGTCTATCCGTGCGGGCAAACGCGCCGACTTCGTGGTGCTTGAGGCCGACCCCATGACCGTATCGGCCGATGCGCTGCGGCAGATAAAAGTGAAAGCGACGGTATTTGCAGGAGAACCCTACCCCACCCCGTAATCAGCCGTATTGCTTATCCGCCACGAAGGGGTTACCGACACGCTCTTGACCAAAGGTCGAGTCCGGCCCGTGGCCTGGGACGAAACGGATGTCGTCACCGATCGGAAAGAGCTTCTCGCGAATCGAGTGAATCAGCTGCTCGTGATTTCCCATGGGGAAGTCCGTGCGACCGATCGACCCCGCAAAGATCACGTCACCCACCCACGCGAGTTGGGTTTCCCGGTGCAAAAAAACGACGTGGCCCGGGGTGTGACCTGGACAATGAATCACCTCTAGCGTCTGCTCGCCCACGGTGACGGTGTCGCCGTCCTCTAGCCAGCGATCCGGCGTGAAGGGTTCCGCTCTCGGAAAGCCGGCCATCTCACACCACTCGGGAAGCTTGTCGATCCAGAAGCTGTCGCCCTGCTCGGGGCCCTCCATGGGCACTGTGAGCTTCTGACGTAGCACATCTGCTGCGGCGCAGTGGTCGAGATGTCCGTGGGTGAGCAGGATTTTCTCCACCGTGGCGTCCATTTTTGTGATGGCCCCCTCGATGCGATCAATGTCGCCACCCGGATCCACAATCGCCGCAAGGCCTGTTGCCTGACATTGGATGATCGAGCAGTTCTGTTGATAGGGCGTGACAGGCACGACCTGCACTTTTAGGCTCATGCGGCCGCTCCTGTTGTCTGGGGTTCCTCAAGGTCACCGCCATGATCAGCGTTGGGGTCGAGGTAGATATCCTGATCGAGCTGGCCTTCCTGATGCGCGACGATCGTGGCCACGGTGGCGTCCCCTGTCACATTCACCATGGTGCGCACCATGTCTAGGAAACGGTCTACACCGATAATCAGGGCAACGCCCTCTACCGGCAGACCCGCCTGCTGGAGCACCAGTGCCAATGTAATCAGCCCGACACCGGGTACCGCTGCGGTACCTATCGATGCTAGGGTGGCGGTCAGCACCACCATAAGGATTTGTCCGCTGGTCAGATCCACACCATAGACCTGAGCGATAAACACGGTAGCGACCCCCTGCATGATGGCGGTGCCATCCATATTGATAGTCGCGCCCAGCGGCACTGAGAAGCCAGCGACGCTTTTACTCACACCCAGACGCTTCTCCACCGTGCGCAGGGTGATCGGCAAGGTGGCACCGGAAGACGCCGTCGAGAACGCAAAGGCCCACACCCGGCGCATTTTTTGCAACAGCACCGCGGGACTCAGACCGGTCAATGTTCTGAAGAGACTCGTGTACACCACCAGACCATGGAACAGGAGTACGCCAAGCAGGGTGAAGAAGTAGGCCGCCAGATCAACAATGGTGCCAAAACCCATGGTCGCGAAAAGCTTGGTCAGTAGCGCAAAAACGCCATAGGGCGCCAGCTCGATAAGGATGCCCACCATCTTCATCACAATCGCTTCCATGTCGCGAAACCAGTTCGCAATGCGCTCTCCCGCGTCGCCCGCCCGGGTCAGGGCGAAGCCCACCAGCAGAGCAAATACAATCACCTGTAGCATCTGCCCTTCGGCCATAGCTTTGAAAGGGTTGCTGGGGAAGATGTTAACCAGGGTATCGGTTAGCGGGGGTGCCGCCTTGGCCTCATAGGCCGCCGAGGACATTGCCTCAACGCCCTTACCGGGGCCAATCAGCAGCGCCGCACTCAGGCCCAGCGTAACCGCCACGCAGGTGGTGAACAAATAAAGGCCAATGGTGCGGCCCGCAATGGAACCCATTCTGGAGCTGGTGCCAAGGGAGCTCATGCCACAGATGAGCGACACCATGACCAGCGGCACGACCAGCAGCTTCAGCGACGCGATAAAGATTCTGCCTAAGACGTCGAACAATCCCAGTATCACACCATTCTCGATAAACGCGTGTAGCCCACCCGCGGGATCCAACGCGCCCATCAGCCACTCAAGCAGAGAACCGAGAACGATGCCCGCCAACATGGCGAGCAAGATGCGATTAGTCAGGGACATGCTATTCCTCGCAGGTTTCGGGGTGCCAGGCGGTTACGGTCACATCTGCGCAGGCATTACAGGGTGAGGCGTAGCCGGCCACCTCACCCGTGCTGCGTCGGGCACACACCGGGTCATAAATCATGGTGCAGACACTCGGTCGCTCGGCGTCGCAGGCCCGCCAGCCGCCAGCGCTAGGTGCAATGTCGCGACTTGGCGTTGAGGCACTGCACCCTGCCAACAGGATTGGCAGCAGCGTGAGAAAAAACAGGAGCAACCGACTAATACGCATCGGGCTATTGTAGGGAATCGCTCCCGCAATGCACCCCCGATCACTCAGGCCAGCGACTCCCGCCGCACGACCAATTCATCGATGCGCACGTTCAAGGCAGAGGAAGCCTGCGTGACACGAAGCGGTGCACAGGCGCGGGCGAGCCGCCTGGTGGCCTCCGCCGTCATGGCCGGCACCTGCTCGGCAATCCCCGCCATATCGTCGAGCCGGCCCCAGCAGTTGAGCGCAATATCACAACCTGCCGCCAGCACCGCTGCGGCGCGGGTCGGTATGTCTCCCGACAGAGCCTTCATATCCAGATCATCGCTGATCAGCAGCCCATCGAAACCCACATGTTGGCGAATTTGTTCCTGAATCACGGTAGCAGACACACTGGCGCAATACTCGGCATCCCACGCCTCGTAGATGACATGTGCGGTCATGGCCATGGATGCATCAGCCAATGCAATAAAAGGTGCGCAGTCGGCAGCCAACTCACGCTCACTCACTGCCACCCGCGGTAGCGATTCGTGGGAGTCACTCAGTGCCCGGCCGTGTCCGGGGATATGCTTAATGACGCCGGCTACACCCGCGAGCTGTAAACCGGCCAGACAGGCCCGCCCCATTTTGGCTACGATCTCTGGCGTCTGAGCGAAGGCACGATCTCCAATGATGTCGTGGGCGTCTGGCTGGGGCACATCGAGCACCGGCGCGCAGGTAACGTTGATACCCATCGCCGCCAGCTCCAGACCCAGCGCCTCATAATTGCACTGCACCCTGGCGATCGCGCGATCAAGATCTGACGACACCGGCGAGTCCGATACGCCGACCAATGCGGCGGCCGCGGGCCACGCCCGCCAGTGAGGTGGCCCTAGTCGCGCGATGCGCCCTCCCTCCTGGTCGATCAGGATCGGCAAGTCGTCGCGCCCCGCCAGATCGCGCAGGGAATCCGTCAAGGCACGCAGTTGCTGGGGGTTCTCGATATTGCGGGCAAACAGAATGTACCCCGCGGGGTTGGCGTCTTTGAAAAACGACTGCTCGTCCGCAGTCACATGCGCCCCCGACAGACCAAAGATCACCGGTAGCATCACTCAATGGCCCCCATCGCTTTGAGCCAGAGACTTGGGAAAGAGGTGATAAATGAGCTCGCCCTTCCCCTTGGCATCGGGCGCCTGCAACCACTCATGGATGCAGATCGAGAGCTCTGCCCAACCCGTAGTGGGGAGATTGTCCAGCGTACCCGGACCTACAAGGAAATTGACCAGTTCAGTGAACGCCGGGTTGTGACCCACCAGCGCGAGGCTGTCGGTGTCATCGGACTGCGCCGCGATCCACCGCAGCACCTCCCGGTAGTCAAAGGTGTAGAGCGTAGGTGCCATGATGCCATGCTGCAATTCCAACCCTGCCCAGCTTTGTTGCAGGGCGGCAAAGGTCTGCTGCGCACGCTTGGCGGGACTCACATGAAAGGTAATGGGAGACAGGCGAGCGCTCAGTGCTTCGCCCATCCGGGGGGCATCACGCCGCCCCCGTCCATTCAATGGCCGCTCAGCATCGCTCAGAGACGGGTCATCCCAGCTCGATTTAGCGTGTCGTAGCAAATAGAGGTTCTTCACGCACTTCCTCAGAGACTCCCGCTATTCGCGGTATCGGCTCATCAGATCGGCTGCGGCCTCGACACCCAGCAAAACGTCCAATGCGGCCTTCTCATCGTCAACCACTTCAATGAAATCAGTCTTGTGCAGGTCAATCAACTGCCGGGACCCCAGCTGCTCAGTGAACCAGGTCAGCAACCCTGACCAGAACGCGCTTTCGACCAACACCATGGGGTGACGAGCGCCGCGATCAGTATGAAAGGCGACCAGCAGCTCCAGCAATTCATCGGTGGTGCCAAAGCCACCGGGAAAGATGACGAAGCCCCGGGAGTAACGCGTAAGCATCATCTTGCGGATCGAAAAATGATGGAAGTGTAGTTGATGTGTCAGGTGCGGATTGGGGGTTTGCTCATAGGGCAGCTCGATATTGAGGCCCACCGAAATGCCATTCGCCTCGCGGGCCCCTCGGTTCACCGCTTCCATGATGCCGGGCCCACCGCCGGTCAGCACCGGCAGACCGGCGCGACCCAGCCACGTTCCCAACCGCTCCGCGCACTGATAGGCGGCATCATCAGGAGCGGTTCGGGCACTGCCAAATACGGTGACGCCGCGGGGTAACTCGCTCAATAAACGAGTGGCTACGGATACATCTGTCTGGATCTGCGCCAGCAGTTGGGCATCCTGTTCGGGCGGATTGAGCTCAGGCATCCTCAACGAGGAGGTGATACTTCTTTTTGCCAAAGCGCACGAGGAAGAACCGGCCATGCAGCGCTCGCTGCGGCGCCAGCGCCTCCTCACAGGTCACCGTTGGTCCGCCTGTCACGGGCTGTCCGTTCACCAGAATAGCCTCTCGCGCCAGCGCGTCTTTGATTTGCTTGCCCGCCGCGACGCCGACCTGCGCCAAGAGCTGAGTAAATGTTGGCGGAACATCGCCCCTTTTGATCTTTTCAGCGGGCAGTCCATCCAAGGCCAATTGGGCAAGATCCGCCTCGCCCAGCGCGCTCGGATCCCCGGAGAACAGCGCCTCGGTAATGCGCTCGGCCGCGGTCAGTCCGGTGTCGCCGTGCACCAGACGGGTCACCTCTCGCGCCAGGATCTGCTGCGCCTCGAGCCGACCCGCGCGTTCCGCATCGGCCTGCTCAATCGCTGCAATCTCATCAACGGGCAAAAAGGTGAAGTAGCGGAGAAAGCGGTAGACATCGGCATCCGCCGTGCCCAACCAGAATTGATAAAAGGCATAGGGGGAGGTGCGATTGGCGTCTAGCCAAATGGTACCCGACTCGGTTTTACCAAACTTGGTGCCATCGGCTTTGGTCACGAGAGGCAGTGTTAAGCCGAAAACCTGGGCACCATGCAGACGGCGCGTGAGATCGATACCGCCGGTAATGTTGCCCCATTGATCGGATCCCCCGATTTGCAGGCCACAGCCATGCAACCGATAGAGCTCTGAAAAATCGAAAGACTGAAGGATCATGTAGCTGAACTCGGTGAAGCTGATGCCGGCACCCTCACGATCGAGTCGCTGGCGGACCGACTCCTTGCCGATCATATTGTTCACCGAAAAATGCTTGCCAACGTCGCGCAAAAATCCGAGCACATCGATGTTGGCCGTCCAGTCCAGATTGTTCACCACCAACGCCGGGTCATCGCCAACGAAATTAATAAACTGGCTGACCTGCTCTCGAATCTTTTCGACCCACCCCCCCACGACTTCGGGCGTATTCAGTTGTCGCTCCGAAGCCTTGAAGCTGGGGTCTCCAATCAAACCGGTGGCACCACCGACCAGGGCAATGGGGCGGTGACCAGCCTCCTGGAAGCGGCGGAGCACAAGTAATGGGACCAGAGAACCAATGTGCAGACTGTCCGCAGTGGGATCAAAGCCGCAATAGAGGGTGCGCGGCGCGGCGGAGAGCCACAATTCGATCGCATCCTCACCCGCGACCTGGAAAATTAGGTCGCGCGCGCGCAGGTCATCTAGGAGTTCGCTGGACATAATCGGCAGTGTGCTCTTTGCAAAAGCGGCGTCAATTTCGACTGAATCAAGGCGATGCGGGAGTATCCCATAAACCGCCGGCCATGGGACCGGCAGCAATCCCGCATGGACTGCTGCCGGCGCTATCCGAAGCCGGGATCGGGCCGTATATAATGCCGAGCACGTCAGCGCAACGATAAACCGTCATGTCGCGTAAACCCGTCCCTCAAGGGGCCAAACCACTATCTTTGCCAGAGCCGCCACTGCATCGCCGTCCACTGATCTGGATGGCGATGGTAGGCTCCCTGTTGCTGGTCATGGGGTTGTCGCTGTTAGGGCCCGAGCAGATAGACACGACGATCGCCGAGGCGGAGGGTGATGCGGATGGCTCAGCCAGAGAGATGTTAGGCGCCAGTCCCGCGCCCGAGGTGATCGAGGAGGCGCCGCTCAAACCTCAACGGCGAGACTTTATCGTGGGGGATGGCGACAACCTGAGCCTGATATTTAATCGCGCCGGCTTCACCGATACAGATCTATATCGGGTGGCGCGCGACAACGACGACCGCTCCCTCAGGCGGATCTACCCGGGAGAGACAATCAGTTTCCAATCGGATACTGACGGTAATCTACTGATGCTTCAGCACGTGCAATCACCCCTTTTGACAACGGTCTATGAGCGGCAGGGCGACGCCTTCATTGCCTCAGACCTCACGAGAGTCCCCGAGCGTGTCGCGCGGGATGTCTCCATGACTATCGACAGCTCATTGTTTATCGCGGGTAGCGATGCCGGTCTGAGCGACGGCATGATCATGGAATTGGCAGGCATTTTTGGCGGTGTAATCGACTTTGTCATGGACCCCCGCACCGGCGACACCATCCATGTGCTCTTCGAGGAGCTCGTGCTGGACGGTGAGCGCTACGACGACGGCCCTATTCTGGCGGCCAGTTTTACTAATCGCGGCGAAACGTTTGAGGCCTATCGGTATACCGATTCAGAGGGTGACACCAGCTACTACAACGAAGTCGGCGTCAGCATGCGCAAGGCCTTCCTGCTGGCACCGCTCGATTTCACCCGCGTTAGCTCAAACTTCAACCCGAACCGTCTGCATCCCATTTATAAAACCCAGCGACCGCATCGCGGCACTGACTACGCCGCACCTCGCGGCACCCCGGTTTATGCGGCGGGCGACGGGCGAGTGATAGAGGCGGGCTATACCCGGCCAAACGGCAACTATGTGTTCATTCAGCACGGGGAGCAGTTTGAGACCCACTACCTGCATCTGCACCGCCTCAAGGTGAAGAAAGGCGCGCGGGTGAAACAGGGCAACGAGATTGGCACCGTCGGCTCAACCGGCGCAGCGACGGGCGCCCATCTGCACTATGAATTTCTGGTGAATGGCGTGCATCGCAATCCCCGCACGGTGCACAAGATTCTGCCCAAAGCGCGATCGCTTCCCGAGGAGGAGTTGCCTCGCTACCTCGCCTCGATTCGGCAGACCGGTCAGCAGCTCGCCAGCCTTCGCAATTCACAGCAAGTGGCCCTCGCCGAGTGACGCAACCCTGCTTTATCGGCCTCATGTCGGGCACCAGTGCCGATGGCATCGATGCAGTGCTCATCACTACCGAAGGGGAGCAAAGCGAGCTGCTTGGCTCACATCACCGTCCGCTGCCCGCACCACTCCGGGACGAGATTTTGGCGTTTCGACAATCGGGGCCGGACGAACTACATCGGCTGGCCACACTCGATGTGCAGCTGGCCAAAGAATATGCGTCAGCCGTCTCGGCGTTATTGGATACGGCCCAGCTCGAGGCCGCTGCCGTGACGGCAATCGGGTGCCACGGCCAGACGATCCGACACCACCCAGAAGGTGACGCTCCCTATACACTACAAATCGGCGACCCGAATCGGCTTGCCGAACTAACCGGCATTACGGTGGTCTCCGACTTTCGACGCCGAGACATGGCCGCAGGCGGCCAGGGCGCCCCATTGGTGCCGGCTTTTCATCGCGCCCGGCTGGTAAGCACGGGGGTAGCCACTGCGGTGGTGAACATTGGCGGCATTGCCAACATCAGCCTGATCACGGCGGGTGGTGATGTCGCGGGGTGGGATACAGGCCCTGGCAACACCTTGATGGACGGCTGGATCGCGCAAAACCAGGGCGAACCATTTGATCGCAACGGCGAATGGGCGGCGAGCGGCATCATCATCGCACCCTTGCTCAGCGCGTTACTGCAAGACCCCTACTTCGCCATGTGCCCCCCTAAAAGTACCGGCCCAGAGTATTTTCATCTCGATTGGTTGGCAGCGCACCTGAGTGGAGACGAGACACCGGCCGACGTGCAATGCACGCTGGCAGCGCTCACAGTGGAAAGCCTCGCCTCGGCGCTGGTGCAACAACCCCTCGATGTGGTGAGGATCTGTGGTGGAGGTGCCCGCAATACATGGCTAATGCAGCGGTTGAGCGATCGGCTAGGGGAAACGGCCGTGACGACCACCGAAGCCATCGGTGTGGATCCAGAATGGGTCGAAGCCTGGGCTTTTGCCTGGCTCGCCGAGCAGACGCTTACCGGGCAGCCCGGCAACGTCCCGGCAGTGACCGGGGCAACAGGCTCTAGGGTGCTTGGAGGGGTTTTCCCTGCCTGAACGCGTGACCTTTGACCTGCAGCAGAACCGACAAAACTTGCCTTGCAATGTTGTATGCGTTGGACCTGAGTAGAGACCTCACGCCAGGGCCGAGGCGATCAGGCCTTCCGGTCGCTTAGCGGAGGAGCCGTTGCAGCTGCGCTCAACTAGCTATAAAAGATCAGATCGAAAAAGACGCACCGCAGCCGCAGGTGGTGGTCGCATTGGGATTTTTCACGACAAAGCGCGAGCCTTCCAAACCCTCGGAGTAATCGACTTCGCTGCCCACCAGATACTGGTAGCTCATGGCATCGATCAGCGCTGTCACGCCATCACGCTCGACCACCATGTCGTCCTCACTGACCGCCTCGTCAAATGAGAAACCGTACTGAAACCCTGAGCAGCCGCCGCCAGTGATGTAAACCCGGAGCTTGAGTTCAGGGTTGCCCTCGTCTTCGACTAAAGCACGGACCTTACTGACCGCGTTATCGCTAAGACGGATTTCGTTGGGGTCAAACGCTTCAACAACGCTCATGGATGCTCTCGTGCGCCCTAGTTGACTGCGGGCAGATCAGTCGCTTAGAAGTGCACCGGAATCCGACCCCGAGCAATGGGCCGGGGGCGAGTTCCGGTAGCGGCAAAGGCTTAGCTAGAGGGCGGTGTCTCAACCGCTTTAGCCTCACGCTTCACGGCCAAATCGTCGGTCACGTTGCTGGTGTGTCGTAATCCGCCATTGACCTTAGCACCCACTGCCATTTCGATCAGGTTGTAATACACGTCACCGTCGACAACGGCCCGCTCAGCCAGCTCGAGACGCTCTGTCGCGTGGATATCGCCCTCAACATTACCGTTGATCATGGCATGCGGCACTTTCACCTCGCCAGTCACTTTGCCACCCTCGACGATACGCAGGATGGCCTCCTGCCCCGCCGCAGCCTGAATGCTGCCAGAGACTTCTCCTTCGATATCGAGATGACCGGTAAAAGTAATGTCGCCTCTGACAGTGGTACCGGGCGAAATCAAAGTTGTTCTACCTGATGCTGAGTTCGTCACAACAGCCTCCTTTGGGTTACGCATGATGGCTCTTTTTTTTCCAGTGATCCTGTCTTTGATCATCGTCTCTTATTTCGGCTGAGTTATTCTCGGCTCACTGCTCTGCCCGTCACCATCGCGGCGGTGTCACCGAGTGCATCGCGCCGCTCCCGTGTCACGACCATCGGCACATCCAGCTTGAGCGATGATACAACACTCTCTGGAACGAAGCCCCTTGGCAGAGAAACGGCTGCCTGAACCTTTTGTAAATATCTGAATCGTATACTATAATTATTTGTCTCTTGCCCAGTGTCAAGGGCTGCGATATTGACTGTATCGGTCTCATCATTGAGCAGACCCTCAATCCAAACAGTGAGATGGCCCTGGTATGTCTTGTGATCACCCGTGCCGCGATGAACGAGTGAGACCAACCGGAGGCTATGGTTGATGGCGTCATATTCGACCGTCGGGGGTCTCAACACCACTACCTCCTCGCTGTCATCCGGCATCATGACCCCCCGATAAAGGGCCAACATTTCGCGCATTTCGTTGAGTTCGGTGGCTTGGTCAGCCAGGCTGGCGCGCAGGTCCCGAAGGGTTTGCTGATCAGCATCGCGTTCGACCGAGAGTTGCGCCACCTGATCCCGCAGCTTCTCTTCAGGGTTGTCAAAAAAGGGGATCTCGCTGCCGCTACTCGCACCCCACAGATATCCCACCAACAAGGTGATCGCGAAGGCGCCGGCCCCGGCGCCCGCGCGCCATCGCCAAGCATGCGGGTGCACTCGCACCACCATTGTTCGCGGTTGATGTTTTTTCATGAGCCCAAATTACTTTTCCGTTCAGGGTGTCAGGGCAATACCGTCAAGACCCGTGGTCTCGCTATAACCCATAAGAATGTTCATGCATTGCACTGCCTGACCCGCCGCCCCTTTCACCAGGTTGTCAATCACAGACATCACCACCACCGTATCGCGCCCCTGTGGCTGCGCCACTGAAAGCTGGCAGACATTAGCGCCTCGCACGTCCCGGGTCGCCGGATGCTTGCCTGGAGCCAGCACTGATACAAACGGCTCGCCTGCGTAACGGTTCTTATAAAGCGATTGCAAATCTGCCGAATCGGCGTTTATTTTTGCAAAGAGTGTGGCGTGGATCCCCCGGCTCATGGGCAACAAATGCGGCACAAATGTCAGCTGCACCGGCTGATCTGCCATAGTGCCAAGCCCCTGCTCAATTTCGGGCAGATGCCGATGTCCTGCAACGCCATAGGCGGCGATACTCTCGCCCGCCTCTGTGAGCAGGCTATCCAGCTTAGCCTGCCGCCCAGCACCGCTTACCCCAGATCCACACGAGGCAACTAACTGGTTTGGGTCGACTAACCCAGCCTCGAGTAAAGGCAGAAACCCCAGTTGCACAGCAGTAGGATAACACCCGGGGCAGGCCACCAGCCGAGCTATGCGGATCGCGTCGCGATTGACCTCGGGTAATCCATAGACCGCCTCGGCACAGAATTCAGGTGCCGCGTGAGTCTCGCCGTACCAACGCTCCCAAACGCCTACATCCCGCAGACGAAAATCCGCAGACAGGTCGACAACGCGAATACCTTGCTCAATCAGTGCCGGCACTTCGCGCATAGCGACATTGTGTGGCGTCGCAAAAAACACCAGATCGCAGGCTGAGTAATCTGCCTCGGCAGGGTCCGTGAAAGCCAGATCGCAGGCTCCCAAAAGGCTCGGGAACAGATTGTCCAGACGGCGTCCAGCCTCACCCCGTGAGGTGATGAGAGATACGGTGACGTCCGGATGACGCAGCAGAAGCCTTAAAAGCTCCACGCCTGTGTATCCGGTTCCGCCGACCACTCCGACCCTGATCATTTTCGCGCCTGCTTCTGTTAGTGTTGCGGGGCGCGTACTGTCTCACGATCGATCGCGCAGTGTCATGGGCGGGTGGGCTTTTTACCAAAGCGCAAAAGGGCAGCCACATGCTGTGGATACAGGGTTTTCACGTCATCTTCGTAGTCTGCTGGTTTGCGGGCATCTTCTACCTGCCTCGCATCCTTGTTTACTATGCCCAAAGCCCCGACACCGAAACCAAAGCAGTCCTCGCAGTGATGGCACATAAACTGTATCGCTTCGTCACACCCTTTATGGTGCTCGCGATTGCGCTCGGCCTTTGGCGACTGAGCTTCCAATGGGAGTACTACCTGTCGTCGGGCTGGATGATCGCTAAACTTGCGGGGGTCGTGGCTTTGGTCGTCTACCACTTTCAGACCGGCATCTACGTTGGCAGGGTCTGCCGCGGTGAAGACGACCGAACCCACGTGTTTTATCGGGTATTTAACGAGGTACCCGTCTTATTCTTGTTTGCGATTGTGCTGCTGGTCTATCTGCGCCCCGCATTGAACGGCTGATTCCGTTGGGGTGCGCAGAGGCGCCCGGCCTGCGATAATCAACGGAAACAAAAGCAACGCTGGTTAGTCATGAGTCGATCTGAAGCGCTCTTCGAGCGCGCGAAACACACCATCCCGGGTGGCGTGAATTCTCCCGTGCGAGCTTTTAAAGCAGTGGGTGGCACCCCGCGTTTCATGGAGCGCGCAGAGGGTGCCTATCTCTTTGATGCCGACGGCAAGCGCTACATCGATTACGTGCTCTCTTGGGGCCCAATGATCATGGGCCACAATCACCCACGGGTGCGCGAGGCGGTGGTCGAGGCCGCCCAAAGCGGGCTCAGCTTTGGCTGTCCCACCGAGATCGAGATCGAACTGGCTGAAACCATCAGCAATCTGGTGCCCAGTATGCCGCTTGTGCGCATGACCAGTTCGGGTACCGAAGCCACCATGAGTGCCATTCGTCTGGCGCGTGGCTTTACCGGTCGCGACAAGATCATAAAGTTCGAAGGTTGCTATCACGGCCATTCGGATTCGCTGCTGATCAAGGCAGGCTCAGGTGCTCTGACGTTTGGCGTGCCCAGCTCGCCGGGCGTACCCGAAGTGTTGGCACAACACACTGTCACCCTGCCCTTTAACGACCTTGCGGCACTGGAAACCGCCATGGACGAGCTGGGTGATCAGGTCGCATGTGTGATTACCGAGCCGGTTGCCGGCAACATGAACTGTATCCCTTCGGTCGAGGGCTATCTCGAAGGCATGCGCGATCTCTGTACTCGCCATGGCGCGCTACTAATCTTTGATGAGGTGATGACCGGTTTCCGATTCGGCACCGGCGGCGTTCAGGGCTTTTTGGGCATCACCCCGGATCTCACCTGTCTGGGTAAGGTGATCGGCGGTGGTATGCCGGTGGGCGCCTTCGGCGGGCGTCGCGACATCATGGAACAGATCTCGCCGCTGGGGCCGGTCTATCAGGCGGGCACGCTATCCGGAAATCCGGTAGCGATGGCCGCAGGCCTGGCGACCATGTCGATTATCAGTGAGCCTGGCTTTTACGATGATCTCTTCCGTCGCACGGGCGACTTGTGCACCGGCATGCGGGAAGCCGCGGCCGCAGCAGGCGTGTCATTCACCACCAATCATCTAGGCTCCATGTTTGGCGGGTTCTTCACTGAAGACGAAACCGTGACCCAGTACCATCAGGTTATTGACTCCAATGTGGAAGCCTTCAATCAGTTTTTCCATCTGATGCTCGATAGGGGCGTGTATCTCGCACCCGCATCCTTTGAAGCCGGCTTCATGTCATCAGCCCACAGCGACGACGACATCGCCGCCACCGTTGACGCTGCCCGTGCAGCGTTTGCAGCGCTGTAGGGATAAGGGAGGCCGATCATGAGTGCACGCGGAGCTTTTCCCCACACCCGAATGCGTCGCCTGCGGGCTTCGGCATTTGCCCGCGACATAGTGCGCGAAAGCACGCTGAGTCCCGTGGACTTCATCTACCCAGTTTTCGTGCTTGAGGGCAGTGGGCAACGCGAAGCCATACCATCCATGCCTGGTGTGGAACGCCTGAGTATCGACCTGCTGGTGAAGCTCGCCAAAGAAGCAAACGCTCTGGGTATCCCTGCCCTCGCACTCTTTCCAGTGGTCGGGCAGGACCGTAAGTCACTGCTGGCTGAAGCTGCCTATCAAGCTGACGGATTGGTGCAGCGTGCCGCTGCCGAGCTCAAGTCGGCCGTGCCAGAAATCGGCGTGATCACAGATGTCGCACTGGACCCCTACACCACCCACGGACAGGACGGCATCATTGATGAAGCAGGCTACGTGCTAAACGACGTCACCAGTGACACTTTGGTCAAACAGGCGCTCAGTCATGCGGCCGCTGGTGCCGATGTGGTGGCGCCTTCTGACATGATGGACGGACGCATCGGTGCGATTCGCAGCGCGCTCGAAAGTGAGAGTCATATCAACACCCTCATCCTCTCTTACGCCGCGAAATATGCGTCCACTTACTATGGCCCGTTCCGTGATGCGGTCGGGTCCGCCGCCAACATCAAAGGCGGCGACAAGAAGACCTACCAGATGGACCCCGGCAACAGTGACGAAGCGATTCATGAGGTGGCGCTGGACCTTCAAGAAGGCGCAGACATCGTCATGGTGAAGCCGGGTATGCCATATCTGGATATCGTGCGGCGGGTCAAAGCCGAGTTACAAGTGCCGACCTTCGCCTATCAAGTTAGTGGTGAGTACGCGATGCACCAGGCGGCCTTTGCGCAGGATTGGCTGAGTTGCGACGCGGTGATGCTCGAATCTCTGCTCTGTTTCAAGCGCGCCGGTGCTGACGGCATCCTCACTTACTTCGCGATGGATGCGGCCCGACTGCTCAACGGGTAAACCTACCTTGCGGCAACGATTCATCAAGACGCTCCCTTTACTGTTGGCACTTGTGCTAGCCCATGGGACGCTCGCCCAACCCGACGCCATGGGCGCAGAATGCGGATGCCTGTGGGAGGGAAGCTTTTCCGAGGTCGCGTCGACAACCGACTTGGTGGTGCTGGCTGAGGTCCAAGCTATCAAGGGCAACGCCGTGGATGTCGTCCCCGAGCAGGTGCTAAAAGGTGAGTTCTGGCTAGATACCCTGCGCATTTGGATGCAAACCCGAGATTACTGCCGCCCGCCCGCTGACGATTTTCCGGTGGGTAGTCGCTGGATCATGGCGCTCTCGCAAATTCAGGAAGTCCCCGAGGGGGGGTTTGATCCCTCCACCCCCAATCAAAGCTTCGGACGACCCTACGACTACACCCTGTCGAGCTGCGGCGGTTATTGGTTGCGGGTGAACGGCAGCGCCGCGACCGGCAATCTGGTGCCCGGTATGCCGCGCTTTTACCACCAGCCGGATATGTCGCCCGTGCTGGTAGACCTCGTTACCGGTTATCTGAGGGGAACGGTATCCACCGAAGCGCTGGCTGAAGCGAGCCGCGAGCGGCCTGAAGCCGTTGATGAATTGATCCTCGACACCCGGAGCTTTCTCAGAGGGCAAGACGACTGGCTTTCCGATGAAGACGCGGCCCCACCGGCTGAGGCGCCACATTAAGATCAGTATCTGACTCGGTGACGGGTGACAGCGTCCTGCTGTGCCTCTCCCTGTCCCACTCTTCACTGCTTGCCAATCCGTTTTAAAAGCCATCACCACTGTAACAACGTGCGACCCCAACCCCCACAACCACAGGGGCCGTTAGTGGGACTTACCTCCGTAACAAACCCATCATCTCGTCGATCATTATGAGCGACAGGCCCCAAATACGGTAGCTGGCATACAAGTAAGAATCTGTCTCCATCTTCTGCCCCTTCCACTCCCACTCCAGCGGCTCTCTATTGCGTTCATCCAGCAAGAAGTGCAGCGGCACCCACACCACATCGTCCACCTCGTGGTTGGGGGTGAGCTCGGGTAACTCAGTGACCTGAAAGATAAAGGGTGTTACCAGCATCTCCGGGCGGTCTTTGCGCCAGCCAGTGTTCACATCGGACAGTTCACCCAGTGGGGTGCCCCACCGAGCGAGATTCACACCAATCTCCTCCTCCGTTTCCCTCAGCGCACAAGAGAAATTGGAGGGATCCCCGGGGTCGCGTCGGCCGCCAGGGAAACCCATGTGTCCCGACCAGGGGTCACCCTCGCGGGTCGCCCGGCGAATCATGAACATTTCAGTGGCATCAAGACCCTCGCGAATCATGATAGCGACGGCCGCACGGCCCGAGCGCGGCTCAAAGGCGGCCTCTTCCTTGTTAAAGCTCTGGAGTTGGGTTTCGAGTTGTCGGGTGAGATCGCGCATGCTTCTCCACATCAGTGCGGGGCCAAAACAGTCGTGGCTCTCGCGGCCAGTGCCATCCCGCAGCCCAGCCCGGCGGACACATCATATCGGTTTACACCCGCTCCGGCGCGACCGCTCAGCGATGGCAACGCATGGTGGCGGAGCTTCCGGTATCATGCCAGCGCTTTACCCACTGACAGGAAACACTCTGTGAAACCCTATACGGCTTATGCCATCGGTGCAGCACTGGTCGACACCGAAATTCAGGTGACCGACGCCGAACTGGCTGAAATGAATGTAGAGAAAGGCGTGATGGTCCTGGTCGATCAGGCGCGACAGCGCGACATGCTGGCAACACTGTCTGATCACCTGATCCGAGCGAACAACGCCTCAGGGGGTAGCGCCGGCAACAGCATGATCGCCACCGCAATGATGGGCGCACCAACCTACATGAGTTGCAAGGTGGCGCAGGATGCCGACGGGGATATTTATCTGGCCGACCTCGAACAATCGGGCGTGGCCCACGGACTCACAGAACGAAGCACCGACGGCGTCACGGGCAAATGCATCGTATTGATCACCCCCGATGCGGAACGGTCCCTCAATACCCATCTGGGGATTTCCGAGACACTGTCCACCGATGAGGTCGACGAGGCGGCTATCAAGAACTCAGAGTGGGTTTATCTTGAAGGCTATCTGGTGACCTCGCCCACCGGGCATGCCGCCGCCCTGAAAACTAAAGCGCTCGCTGAAGCACACGGTGTGAAGACAGCCGTCAGCTTTTCGGACCCGGGCATGGTGAAATTTTTTCGCGACAACATGGCCGCCATGGTCGAGGGCGGCGTGGAGCTGGTGTTCTGTAATGAGTCCGAGGCGCTGGAGTGGGGTCAGTGCGATGATCTTGAGGGCGCTATCACGGCCATCCAACAGGTGACGAAACGCTTCGTCATCACGCTGGGTGCCGAGGGCGCAATAACTTGGGATGGCGAAACACTGCACCGGGTCGCCGCGCAGCCCGTTGAGGCGGTGAACACCAATGGCGCCGGGGATATGTTTGCTGGCGCTTTCCTTTACGCGTTATCGCGGGGGGAAACCGACCTGCGTGCCACTGAATATGCCACTCTTGCCGCGGGAGAAGTAGTAAAATACCTCGGCCCGCGGTTGGAGCAAGACGCCTGTCTGGTTCTACGCCGTCAATTTTTTGGTGACTGATGCGTCAGCGCCCAACAGGAACACACCACAGCGTATGAGCGATAAAGAGATCAAACCTGTCATCAAGGCAGACCCGCTATATCAGATGCTGCGCCAGGAAGATGTCGACGACTTCAATGCCAATCGCGACAGTCTAGACACTAGTGAACTCACCGGTGGTGATTATCGAGGCCGTGACCTGCGCAAGATGAACGCCCGGGGATTGGACTTTTCCAATGCCTATTTTCGCAACTGTGATCTCAGCGGCATCGACTTCCGGGAAACCAATCTCGAAGGCGCAAGCCTAATGGACGCCAAAGTGTCTGGGGTGTACTTCCCCGAAGCCTTGAGCGCTGACGAGATACGACTCTCCCTCGATCATGGCACGCGCCTGCGCTATCACCGGGACTAAGCGGACATGATTGGCAGGGACGCCATCTCTATCTCGTCGGCTTACAGCTTCAGGGCTTGGTTAGGCTTTCTCCTGCTGGCTTGCTCGCTGCACCTTCAGAGCCCAGCCGGGCAAGCACAAAACAGCCTCGCCACGGCGCTGCAGCAGCAGAGTGAATTCCTGCCGGTCCGCGAGGCCTACCGACTCGATGGCGCGGTGACCGCGGACGGTCAACTCCGTCTTTACTGGCAGATCGCCGAGGGGTATTACCTCTATCAGCAAATGTTCAAGGTGAGACAGGCAGACTTGTCCACACCGACGAATCTATCGATTGACTTTCCACCTACGCTGGACAAAACCGATGAGTTCTTTGGAGATGTCTCGGTCTATTACGATGAGGCAGATCTCGCAGTCTCGCTTCCAAATGAAGCAGAAAGGTTAACGCTTGCAGTCACCTATCAAGGCTGCGCGGATGCGGGACTGTGTTACCCGCCCGAGACCGAGTATTTGCTGGTGGATGTCGCCACGGGTGCGGTTACGCCAACAGCCTTTGAACGCCAACCTTCTAATGCCGCTAATGCTACCTCCACCGGCTCGAATATGACGTTTTTGCTGGCGCTGGGGCTGGCCTTTCTTGGAGGCCTTATCCTCAATGCCATGCCCTGTGTGTTCCCCATTCTCTCGCTCAAAGTGCTGAGCTTTGCCACCGGCGATCGTACTGAGCACCGTCGGCACGGCCTCGCGTATCTCGCGGGGGTCGTCGCTTCTTTTGTTCTGATTGCCAGCGTGCTGATCAGCCTGCAGAGTGCCGGCCGCTGGGTAGGCTGGGGATTTCAGCTACAGTCCACCGGCTTTGTGATTGGGCTGGCCTATTTGTTTGCCGTGATGGGGCTCTCCCTGTCGGGGCTCGTGCTGTTCGGCGGGAGATGGATGAACCTCGGTGCGGGACTTGCGACCGCTCCTGGTTCGCGCGGCAGCTTCTTCACGGGCGTTCTGGCGGTGGTGGTAGCGAGCCCCTGTACCGCGCCCTTTATGGGCGGCGCGCTGGGCTACGCCCTCACCCAACCGGCATTTGAGGCGCTGGCCGTGTTCGCTGCGCTCGGCGTGGGCATGGCGACTCCGATGGTCGCCATCAGCATGAGCGACATCGCGCGACGCTGGCTACCCAAGCCCGGCGCCTGGATGGAAACCCTGAAACAGGTGATGGCCTTCCCGCTCTACCTCACGGCAGTCTGGCTACTTTGGGTTGCAGGCAAACAGAGTGGCGTCGACACGATGGCGGCGGCGGCCGCAGGCCTCGTGATGCTCGCGCTAGGGCTGACGCTAATCCGCGGCGGGGCGACTGCCCGCGTCGTCGGCCTGATCTGCATGGTCTCAGCCGTCATGCTGGGCAGTGTGCGCGGTGACGCCACTGTGTCGATCGGCAAAGGAGGGAGAGACGGGATCGTCGCCTGGTCACCCGAGCAGCTTCAGACGCTGCGTAAACAGGGCACGCCGGTATTTGTCGATGTGACCGCCGATTGGTGCATTACCTGCCTCGCCAACGAGCAGGCCGTGCTGTTCACCGATGACATGATCCTCGCCTTCGACGCTGCCGGCGTCACCTATATGGTGGCGGACTGGACTAATTACGACCCTGAAATTGGCGCTTTCGTGCGCGAGCACGGGCGTAATGGCATTCCGCTGTACGTTATGTACCCGGGTAATCTGAGTGCAACGCCCACCATTTTGCCCCAGCTACTGACCGCTAATATAGTCAACAAGGCCTTAGCCAGTGTCTCTCGTTAAGCAGACAACATGTTTATTACGCGGCGCATCGTTAGTTCATGCCCCATGGCCATGCGCCATCCATTCAGTTCAGCCTGCTTTCTCCCGCCTCCGACCAAGCGGTGGCGTGATATGGTCTTGCAGCTCTGCCACCATGGCCCTCAAAGCAAAGGAGCCTAGCGCATGACCGATCCAATAATGCCGCGACCCCGGTCTTCCCCTAAACAGCGGTATGCATTCACGGCCCTCGTGTGCCTATTCTCAGCGGGCTTGTCGTGCCCGTCCCACGCGAGCGAGATACTTCACTGGAAGGATGCCTGGGTCCGCAGCATGCCACCGGGCGCGCAGGTGTCCGCTGCCTACGGCATGCTCATGAATCACAGTGACCAAACGGTGACCTTATCGACAGTGAGCAGTGAGATCAGCGGCAGCGCACAAATGCACGAAGTGATTGCCGACGGCGACCAGCGTCGCATGGCGGAGCTCGAATCCATCGACATCGCACCTCACGAGACGCTGATATTCGAAGCTGGTGGTCGCCACATTATGCTTCTCGATATCGCGGCACCTCCCATTGAAGGTGAAAATGTTGAAATCTGCGCGGTCAGCGCTGCAGGTACCAGAGCCTGTACTGAGGCTGCGGTGAGACGACAAGCCCCTGTCGCAGACGATACGCAGACCGGTCACCACTGATGGATGACGACAGCCCACAACCAGACGCCGCCACACCAGACAGCGAGCTTAGCTTTTTGCGCCGCTCGATGGGTTGGCTGACGCCTGACCCAGGTAGTTCTAACCCCCGCAAGCTGGGCAAGTGGGGTGGCATCGTTGCTATTGCCTATTTGCTTATTGCGGCGGCAGTGGGCGTCTACTGGAGCAGCACCCTCGAGCATTTTGATGTCCGCGAGAACGCCGCGCGCTATGCCGCGGCCACAGAGCAGGATGTGGTGACCGGCACGACCACTGTCGCCACGCTACAGGAAACGATTCGCATCCTGCTGGAGAAACCGGGCGGCTACTTACACAACGATCTTTTCCCACCGGGTGTCTGGCTGGACAACATGCCGAACTGGGAATACGGCGTGCTCGTGCAAAGCCGCGATTTGGCCCGCGCGCTGCGCGAGGTGTTGAGTCGCTCTCAGTCCCAGTCAAAAGAGGATGTCGATCTCACCCTCGCAGAACCGCGCATTAACTTTCAATCAAAAAGCTGGATTCTGCCGGCTTCGGAAAGCGAGTATCGCGACGCATTACGTTTTCTTGAGGCCTATCGCGCGCGGCTCGCGGTCACTGGCCAGAACAGTGCCCAGTTTTATGCACGTGCTGACAATCTGAGCCATTGGCTCGGCATGATCGAGAAGCGGCTTGGAAGTTTGTCCCAACGGCTGTCTGCCAGCGTGGGACAGCGCCGACTGAATACCGACCTCGCGGGGGATGCCGCCGCCGCACAATCGACCAACGCGCCTGAAGAAATACTGGTGCGCACTCCGTGGCGCGAAATCGACGATATTTTCTATGAAAGCCGCGGTGCGGCCTGGGCCCTGACGCAGTTTTTAAAAGCCGCCGAGGTCGACTTCGCAGACGTGCTGGCCAAGAAGAATGCCACCGTCAGCCTGCGACAAATCATCAGAGAATTGGAAGCCGCTCAAGCCACCGTCTGGAGTCCGATGATTTTAAATGGCTCTGGTTTCGGCTTGTGGGCCAATCATTCGTTGGTGATGGCAAGCTACATCTCGCGCGCAAACGCGGCGCTCATTGACCTTAGGGAGCTGCTAGCGCAAGGGTAAAAGTACGCCGATTCAGAAAGTTTTAAAAGAGATACTAGTCGGACACTGGCGGCAAGTGACGGCAAGTAGAAAACGAGGCAAGCGCAGCGATAAAGAGAGGTCAGTGCAAAGAGTGACAGAGCGTTCAGTGGTAGAAAAGTGATTGTAAACGGCCAAAAGTTTGCGCTACTCAGCACTTCTCGCCGGCAAGTAGCACCCACTGTTCCTGCTGATCCGCAATCGATAACGCCACTCTCGGCGCGTAAGCCTCGATGACCGCTTCAGCCTGATCCACCAAGAGCCCCGCCAAAAGTAAACGCCCCCCAGGAGTCATCAATGATGTCAGGGCTGGCGCAAGTGCCACTAGCGGCCCAGCCAGAATATTGGCCACGACCCAATCGGCTGACGCTTGCCAGCTTGCCACCACATCATCCTGGGGGAGCACAACCCGGAAAGCAGCATCCGGTACTTCGTTGCGCTGGGCATTATTCCGACTTGCTATGATCGCCTGGGGGTCGTTATCAACACCCAGCACCTGTGTCGCGCCCAGGCGTGCCGCTGCAATTCCGAGAATGCCTGAGCCACATCCATAATCCACGACGCGCTGGCCGGGCGGGAGATCCGCATCTAGTGCACGCAGACACATGGCAGTAGACGGATGTGCACCCGTACCAAAGGCCAGACCCGGGTCAAGCAAGATATTGATCGCGTCAGGATTGGGGTGGTTCGTCCAGCTGGGACAAATCCACAGTCGCTCCCCTATCTGTAGGGGATGAAATTGATCTTCCCAGACGCGGGTCCACTCGCGATCCTCCACGGGCACGGCGACAGTGGGTGCTTGGGTGCAGAGCTCAGAAGGTATGTCGCCCAGCAGCAGGGTGAGGTCCTCAGCCCCAGCAAATAGCGCCGTCAAGCGAACCGCATTCCAGAGCGGCGTTTCGCCGGGACCCGGCTCAAGAAGCGGTTGATCCGCCTCATCCTCCAAGGTGACAGACAAGGCGCCGCGCGCGAACAACCAGTCTTCGAGGGGCTCAACCTGATCCTTGCGGGCGGTGAAATGAAGCTCCTGCCATTCGGCGGCAAGGCTCAATGCTCGTGTTCCAGCTTACTCTCGAGGTAATGAATACTGACGCCGCCGGCCATAAACGAGCTATCGGTCACCAGCTCACGGTGTAGGGCAGCGTTGGTGCGGATGCCGTCCACCACCAGCTCGTCGAGCGCCTGACGCATTTTGACCAGCGCGGCCTCTCGCGTGTCGGCAAAAGTGATCAGCTTGCCGATTAGACTGTCGTAGTGCGGCGGCACGGTGTAACCACTGTAAATGTGGGAATCGACCCGCACGCCGTGGCCACCTGGTGCATGGAAGGTTTTGATCGTGCCTGGTGAGGGCATGAAAGTGCGAGGATCCTCTGCATTGATGCGACACTCGATCGAGTGCCCTTTCAGTTTCACGTCTTCCTGCTTGATCGACAGCGGGGCACCGCCGGCGATCAATAGCTGCTCGCGAACAATGTCCACGCCGCTGATCATCTCGGTCACGGGGTGCTCAACCTGTACCCGGGTGTTCATCTCGATGAAGTAAAACGCGTTGTCTTCGAACAGGAACTCGAAGGTACCCGCACCGCGATAGCTCATATCAAGGCAAGCGCGCACACAAGCGTCACCGATTTCGTTGCGCAGGGCATCGTCGATACCGGGGGCTGGCGCCTCCTCGATCACTTTCTGGTGGCGACGCTGCAGCGAGCAATCTCGATCACCGAGATGGATTGCATTGCCCTGCCCGTCCGCTAGCACCTGAATTTCTACGTGGCGCGGTCGCTGCAGAAATTTCTCCATGTAGACAACCGGCGATCCAAAGGCCGCCTGGGCCTCGGATTGCGTCACCTGTATCGAGGAGAGCAGCACCTCTTCGTTGTGCACCACCCGCATACCGCGACCGCCGCCGCCGGCTGCCGCCTTCACAATCACTGGGAAACCAATTTCTCTCGCGATCCGAATCACTTCATCCGGATCATCGGGCAGTGCGCCGTCAGAGCCCGGTACTGTCGGTACACCGGTGCGCTGCATCTGCTGCTTGGCAGATACCTTGTCACCCATCAAGCGAATGGTGTCCGCAGTAGGGCCAATAAAGGTGAAGCCGCTCTTCTCTACCTGCTCGGCAAAGTCAGCGTTTTCTGACAAAAAGCCGTAACCGGGGTGAATCCCGTTTGCGTTGGTCAGCTCGGCAACGCTGATAATGGAGGGCACATCGAGGTAACTCTGTGCCGAGGGCGGCGGCCCGATACACACTGCTTCGTCGGCGAGGCGAACGTGTTTGAGATCCCGATCCGCTGTGGAGTGCACAGCCACGGTCTTGATGCCTAACTCTTTACAGGCGCGTAACACGCGAAGCGCAATTTCGCCGCGGTTAGCGATCAGTACTTTTTCAAGCATGGGGAATGTCCTTTTGGGGTCGCTCACCCACGCTTCAGGAAATGGAGATCAGGGGCTGATCAAACTCGACGGCTTCGCCGTTATCAACGTGAATCGCAGTGACGGTGCCGGCGCGATCGGCTTCGATCTGGTTCATCATCTTCATGGCCTCGACAATGCAGAGCACGTCACCCACGCGCACGGTCTGGCCGACCTCGACAAACGAGGGGGCTTCAGGGCTAGGCGCCCGATAGAAGGTGCCCACCATGGGCGACAGCACCGCATTATCAGCAACCGGCGCGACAGCGGGTGCAGCAGCCTCAGCAACGAGCGCCTCAGCCGCGGAGGGGGCCGACGCGGGTGCGGGAGCAGGCGCGACAGGTGCTGGCACAGAATAGGCAACGGGCGCCGCGGGTTGATTGCCATGACGGCTAATGCGAACCGATTCCTCGCCCTCTTTGATCTCAATCTCGCCGATATTCGATTCTTCCAGCAGTTCTATCAGTTTTTTGACTTTGCGAATATCCATGTGGGTTCCTTCAATGGGTCGTGGAATGGGTGTCGAGGGACTGCAGCACTGCGGCCAGTGCGCAGTCGTAACCGAAGCTACCGAGCCCCGAGACCACCGCCTCAGCGATGTCTGAGATGTAACTGTGATGTCGAAAAGGTTCGCGGGCATATACATTGGAAATGTGCACTTCGATGCATGGAATATCGACCCCGGCCAGCGCATCGCGCAACGCAACGCTGGTATGGGTATATGCCGCCGGATTGATAATGATGAACTGCGTGCCATCGGCGCGCGCTTGATGAATCGCCTCAATCATTTCCTGTTCGCTGTTGCTCTGCAGGCAGGTGAGGCTCGCACCCACACGCTCGGCCTCGGATTGCAAGCGATGGTTAATCTCGTCCAGGGTTTCCGAGCCGTAGATCTCGGGCTCGCGGGTACCCAACAGATTGAGGTTGGGTCCATGTAATACCAGGATTGCCGCCATGGGCTGATCCGCCAATATGGGTAACAGGGGCGCGAGTGTGTCGCAGAAATCACCCGGAGTCCACTTTTTTGGTCATTTGCACTCTTTTTCGCGACGATGCCCGCATAATTGCCGCAAAATTGAGGTGCGGCCCATCTAACAAAAATGCCTCATCACTGCGCTGGGAGCGGTATGGCCTGCTCCGCCCGAACAGAATGAGGCACCGCCTGCACCCCATAGCCGCCACAACAGCGATCCAGCCAACACCCCGGGCAAAGCCAAGATCAGGCCGGTGCATGCCGCTTGTGATCGCCATAGGCGCGAGGAATAAATCGGCACTGAATTTTGAGACTTGAGACGGTTGGTTAAAAAATGTTCAGCAGATCTTTCGGTTCCACACTGGCTCCTTTACACTCACCACCCGGAGTTGAGTCCTTTTCCCGATGCATATTGGCGGCCTAAAGCCCTGCAATAACGTGTTCCTTGCGCCCATGGCCGGGGTCACAGATCTCCCGATGCGAGAACTCGCCGTTGAGTTGGGTGCGGGTATGGCTGTGGGCGAGATGCAGAGTGCTGATCTGAGCCTGGCGCATTCGCGCAAAACAACACAACGACAGAGACACAGCGCCCGAGCGGGGCTCCGCTCTGTGCAGATTGTGGGCTACGACCCCCAACAACTGGCTGAAGCCGCGCGCGTCAATGCAGATCTAGGTGCCGAGATCATCGACATCAACATGGGCTGCCCCGCGAAAAAAGTCTGCCGCCGCGCCGCGGGGTCCGCGCTGCTGGCCGATGAAGCGCTGGTAGGTCGCATTCTCGAAACGGTCGTCACCGCAGTCGATGTGCCCGTGACAGTGAAAATCCGCACCGGCACCTATCCCGAGCATCGTAACGGCGTCGCCATTGCACGGATCGCCGAGAGCGCGGGCATCCAAATGCTGACCGTACATGGCCGCACCCGCGCGGACCGCTTCAAGGGGCAGGCCGAGTACCAAACCATCGCCGAAATTGTGCACGCCGTGACGATCCCGGTGATCGCCAACGGCGACATCGACTCTGCAGAGAAAGCGCGGAGAGTCTTAACCATGACAGGCGCCGCCGGCGTAATGATTGGTCGCGCGGCGCAGGGCCAGCTCTGGCTGCCCGGTGCGATTGCATCCACCTTGGCCGCGGGAAACGAGCGCGTGCGAACTCCCGCGCTGAGCGAGCAACTGCGCCTGCAAGGCGATCATCTTGTGCGGCTGCACGATTTTCACGGTGATCATTTTGGACCGCGCATCGCGCGCAAGCATCAGGCGTGGCTGCTCGATTCGTTGACCGCGCAGCAGGCAATCTCTAGAGAGGACGCCCGCGCCTGGCGACAGACTTTCAATCGGCTTGAGTCGGCTAAGGAGCAGGTCAAGTGCCTCAGGAAACTGACCGATGCACTGATATCAGCCTCACCTGCCAATGCGCCGCCATCCCAGATGTGCCCTCAGATGTCCATAGTCGCATGAACCCACCCAAGCCCAGCGCGGCACCCAAGCGTCGCAAAAAAAATCGCTCAGGCCCGCAACCTCTGCGCGACAGTGCGAGCGAGGCGATTGGCCACTTTCTTCAGACCCTCGACGGAGAGCCGTGCAGTGAGCTCTATGAAATGGTGCTGCACCAGGTAGAAGAGCCACTTTTCAAAGCCGTACTCGACTACACCCAGCACAACCAGAGTCATGCGGCGGCCATGCTGGGTCTGAACCGGGGCACCCTGCGGAAAAAACTCCGACAACATGGCTTGCTGGCTGAATCAGAACCGCCGAAGCCCAAGCGATCCACCAGCGGGGGCAAAGCACCCGCCAACAGCAAAACCACGAGCAAAGGGAAACGATAGACCATGAGCGAAGCCGGACTGGCCCCCCTGAGGCGTGCCCTCATTAGTGTTTCAGATAAAACCGGCATCGTTGATTTCGCCCGCGCACTGGCGGCGCGCAAAGTTGAGATACTCTCGACCGGCGGCACCTGCCGACTGCTCCGCGAAGAGGGACTGAGCGTGGTGGAAGTCTCCGATCACACCGGATTTCCTGAGATGATGGATGGTCGTGTGAAGACCCTGCACCCCAAGATTCATGGCGGCATTCTGGGCCGGCGTGGCACAGACGATGAAGTGATGGCCGCAAACGAAATACCGCCTATCGATCTGGTCGTAGTGAATTTGTATCCGTTCGAGGCCACCGTCGCACGCCTAGACTGCACCTTGCAAGACGCGGTGGAAAATATTGATATCGGCGGACCCACCATGGTCCGTGCGGCAGCGAAAAACCACCGCGACGTCGCTATTGTGGTATCGGCCGGCGACTACCATCGCATCCTCAATGAACTCGAATCGCATGACGGCCACACCGCGCTGGCGACACGATTTGATCTTGCTGTTCGCGCCTATGAGCACACCGCCGCTTACGACGGCATGATCGCCAATCACTTTGGCTGCCTGGTCGAGAGTGGCTCTGAGGACTACCCGCGGACCTTCAACCTGCAGCTCGAAAAGGTGCAAGAGATGCGCTACGGGGAAAACCCCCACCAGAGCGCCGCTTTTTATCGCGAGGCGCGACAGCCCGAAGTGAGCATCAGCAGTGCCGAGCAGCTGCAGGGTAAGGCACTCTCATATAACAACGTCGCAGACACCGACGCCGCACTGGAGTGCGTAAAGAGCTTCGACGCGCCGGCTTGCGTGATTGTCAAACACGCCAACCCCTGCGGTGTGGCGGTCGCGCCGGATTTGATAAGCGCCTACGACCTCGCCTTTCACACGGATACCGAGTCGGCGTTTGGCGGCATCATCGCGTTTAACCGCGAGCTGGATGGCGCCACTGCAGCGGCGATAATCGAGCGCCAATTCATTGAAGTGATAATTGCGCCCGAAATATCCAACGATGCCATCGCAGCCGTTGCCGCGAAGGAAAACGTGCGGTTACTGCGCACCGGCGCGTGGGCTGCCCCCGCCTCTGCCAGAGACTTCAAACGGGTCAACGGCGGGCTACTGGTTCAGGGTCGCGACGACGGCATGGTCGCCCGGGCAGATCTCACGGTGGCCACCGAACGCGCACCTACCGACGCTGAGTGGGACGACTTATTGTTCGCCTGGAAAGTGGCCAAGTTCGTGAAAAGCAATGCGATCATTTATGCCGCCAACCGGCGCACGATTGGCGTGGGCGCTGGCCAAATGTCGCGGGTGAACTCTGCGCGCATCGCCGCGATCAAGGCAGAGCACGCGGGCCTGAAAGTGAAAGGTGCGGTGATGGCCTCCGACGCCTTCTTCCCATTCCGGGATGGTATCGACAATGCAGCGGAGCGCGGGATCGCCGCAGTGATTCAGCCCGGTGGCTCCATGCGGGACGAAGAGGTGATCGCGGCGGCAAACGAGGCGGGCATGGCCATGGTGTTTACCGGCATGCGCCATTTCCGGCATTGATCAGTGAATCAAAGCGATACCGCCGTATGAATATTCTGGTTGTGGGGAGTGGCGGGCGCGAGCACGCGCTGGCGTGGAAGCTGGCCGAGCCGGACTCGGTCGCGCGAGTGTATGTGGCGCCGGGCAACGCCGGCACGGCACTCGAACCGAAACTCGAAAATGTGCCACTTGACCCTATGGACATCGAGAGCCTCGCGCAATTTGCCAGGGAGCAGGACTGCGAACTGACCGTCATCGGTCCGGAAGCACCATTGGTTGCCGGCGTCGTGGACCGATTCGAAGAGCTAAATCTGCCCTGCTTTGGCCCCACTGCCGGTGCCGCGCAATTGGAGGGCAGTAAGTCCTTTACAAAGAATTTTCTTGCGCGGCACAAGATCCCCACCGCCTCCTACGCCGTGTTTACCGACATCGAGCCGGCTTTGGCCTATATCCGGGGGCAAGGCGCACCGATTGTCATAAAGGCCGACGGCCTCGCTGCAGGGAAAGGGGTTGTTGTGGCGATGACGCTGGATGAGGCCGAGGCTGCCATCCACGATATACTCGCCGATAACAAGTTTGGTGACGCCGGAGCGAGGATTGTCGTAGAAGGCTTTCTCGAGGGCGAAGAAGCCAGCTTTATCGTGATGGTCGATGGCGAGCACGTGCTGCCTATGGCCACCTCTCAGGATCACAAACGTATTGGTGAAGGAGATACCGGCCCCAATACTGGCGGCATGGGTGCCTACTCCCCGGCACCGGTTGTGACCGACGCCGTCTTCGCCAAAGTAATGGAGCGGGTGATCCTACCCACCGTAAAGGGCATGGCGGCGGAAGGGCACCCCTATACCGGCTTTCTCTACGCCGGGCTCATGATTGATGCGGGGGGGAATCCCTCGGTCATCGAGTACAACTGTCGTTTTGGCGACCCGGAAACTCAGCCCATTATGCAGCGTCTAAGAGGCGATCTCGGCGCGCTGTGCCTTGCAGCGCTCGATGGCCGACTGCACGAGATGACTGCAGACTGGGATCCCCGACCCGCTGTGGGCGTAGTATTGGCTGCGGGGGGTTACCCTGGTCCCTATGAAAAGGGCCACGAGATTAAAGGCCTGAACGCCAATTGGCCGGCCACTACCAGGGTCTTCCACGCGGGGACGCAGCAAACGGGTGACAGCGTGGTGACGCAAGGCGGCCGCGTGCTCTGCGTCAGCGCACTCGGTGATTGCATGACTGATGCCATTGCGGCGGCCTATACTGGTGTCGATCAGATCAGCTGGGAGGGAATGGTCTGCCGCCGGGATATTGGTTGGCGCGCCATAGACCGTTAAGCTTGAACCATGACTGAACCCACTCGCCCCTCATCGCGAAGAACCCTAGATAGCATCGACCGCCTTTTAAGTCGAGTCGATAAGCGGCTTCGTCAGTTGGCGGGCAAATCCATCTCCCTCCCCGAGGCTACATCGCGACCTTCCCCGTCAGTCGGCCACGAAGAGCCCAAGCTGAGCACACTCGAGCGCGAGCATGCCGCTGGCTTGATGCGAGTGAACCATACCGGAGAGGTCTGCGCGCAGGCTCTCTATCAGGGACAGGCACTGGCTGCCCGCTCGGACGAGACGCGCGAAAAGCTTCTTGGTGCCGCGCGGGAGGAAGCGGATCATCTGGCTTGGTGCAAGGCGAGATTGGCCGAGCTCGATGCCGAACCCAGTCGCCTGAACCCCCTGTTTTACGCTGCCTCTTTTGCACTAGGTGCTGCCACTGCCGTGGCGGGCGATAAGGTCAGCCTGGGATTTGTGCATGCCACCGAGGAGCGCGTGGCCAGCCATCTGCGGGCGCACCTGAAAGCCTTGCCGGGCGAGGATCGCAAGTCCCAATTAATTCTGCAGCAGATGCTGAGTGATGAGGAGCGTCACGGCGCAGAAGCACTAAGGCACGGTGGCGAGGAGTTCCCGCGCCCTGTGAAGGATGTTATGACGCTGGCGAGCCAGCTGATGACCCGGACCACCTACTGGATTTAGTTTCAACAGAGCTGCCGCCCAGATGCATTTCTGGCACCTAATATCTAAGTAGCGTTACCCAGCGAGATGTTTTAGCCTCCACATGATCATAAGAAGGGGCGAAATCCATGCCGAAACAGCAAGTAAGACTTCCTTCATATCACTGACATCATTCTTGCCATTAGGCAATCAAGCTGTTGCGGAGCACACCGCCGCGGGGGCTGTCAACTAACCGAAAAGTTGTTCTAGCTATGTTTGGGAGCGATCACTATGAATAAGAACGAAGAAGAGAATCAACGTGACGAAACTGTCTCGGCGTCAGAAGCCTCGCTTGACGAGGAACTGATCGGAGAGGCAACCGAGACGACGGACGACACCGAAGGCACAGCAGATAGCCAGCTTGTAGAGATAGATCCAAGCGCTGACCGAGCCGACGACTTTTCAGCGGCGCAGACAGACGAAGATACTGATGACATTGCAGAGTCAGGAACAGACTGGTTGATCGATACTGGCTTGGCTGCAGCAATTAACCCTCAGAGCGATATCCCGGAAGAAGCATCAGAGGACCGCGAATCAGACAACACCGGCCAAGAGATCGCCGAATCGGAGCTTTACGACAATGATGATAATGATGAGGACATCTGGGAGCAGGATGAGTCCGAAGATGACGATTATGAGGATGATCTAGCCAGGTCTGGTGATGAAGACGATTTCAGAGAAGACGAGCAAGCCTCTCTTATTGACTCCGACCATGAAAATCCCGCGCCCACAACCCGTGCAGTCTGGCCCATAGTCTTTGGTGGCATTGCACTTGTGCTGATAGTCCTTGGAGGCTGGGACCTGTTCCAGGAACGCGTCACCCTGCTAACTCGCATTACCGAGTTGGAACAAACCCAAGCTCGCACCAGGGAATCAGCAGCGCTCGATGCCAAAACCGTCGCAGAGCTGGAAGTCGAGAACGCTGCCCTCAAACTACAGCTCGATACCCTTTACCGAGACTACAATGCGGCGATGGGTGAGCTCAGAAATGCACCAATAACCGGAGAGGCGACTGGGGAGAATGATGATGCCCAGAACACGGTCACGCCATCGAATCCGACAACCGCTCTAGAAGCGCAGGACGATGAACCTGAGCGCAGCGAAGGTAGCAAAGCAACGCCAACCGATACTGGCGGATGGTTTATAAATATCGGCGCCTACGCCAGTGCGCTTTCCGCCAACACCTGGGCACTCAGATTGCAGAACTCTGGCTACGACGTCTCCGTTACGGAGATAGAGACGTCCGAAGGCGTCACCCTGAACCGCGTGAGGTTGACTGGCTTTGCCTCCAAAGTCGCCGCTACGGATTTCGCACAAGAGCTGCAATCGGACTATGGCACGGGTCCACTGTGGGTAGGAGAACTCCCCTCTGGCAACTAAACGTAGTCGCATGACCTCGCGGCATCATCCGAGGAGCTGCTGTATCGTCACCTGCAACTATTCTAGGCTACCCAGTACTAGGTAGCGGTTGCGCACCCGATACTTTATCTCGGGCCCACGGTAGGGTGTCTCATATTAATACGGCTGGCAAAGGTAGCTCATGTCTATCCAGACATGAGCTCTGTGATCCGCCCAGAGGCAAGCGTGTCGGTGTGACCAACTGACTTCACCCGGTTACGGTCGACAACACAGGTGACCCTACTCCCACGGGCGGAACAGTGCTCACCAGAAATCATCGATTTTCCCAATCGCTCTGACTAAAACAGTGATAGCAGGTAGCTTGCCGATCCCATCACCGGGTCTTGATCCACTCCGTAGCGAGGGCCAAACACAAGCGATACAAAATCCGCTTTACTCCCCGAAATCTCTCCGCTGTCCAACTAGTCTGCCAAATGAGTCACCGGTGAACATGGTCGCCAGAGCAACGCCCGGGTCTTCAGCCCGCATAAAGGTCTCTCCAATCAGAAAGGTGTGCACCCCACGCCCGCGCATCTCCAAGACCTGTGCTGCGGAACTGAATCCGCTTTCGGTTACCACCTGCACTCCGGCAGGTATGCGCTCTAATAATCCGTAGGTCGTATCGAGACTCGTCTCGAACGTATGCAGATCGCGGTTATTGATCCCGATGAGATCACCACCCAGTGTCAGGGCCTCGTCGAGCTCCGTCTCGTCGTGGACCTCGACCAGCACATCCAGCCCTGCCTCACAGGCACAGTCGTGAAGATCCTTGAGATGCGGTAACTCCAGACAGGCCACAATCAGCAGGATAGCATCGGCGCCAAGCGCCCTTGCTTCCCAAATCTGATATGGGTCGAGGGTAAAATCCTTGCGTAATACTGGCAGTGAGCAGGCGCCCCGAGCGGCCTGCAAGTAGTTGTCTGCCCCTTGAAAAAAATCGATGTCGGTCAAAACTGATAAACAGGCCGCACCGCCCGCCTCATAGCTGGCGCCAATCTCGGCGGGATGGAACTCCTCGCGAATCACTCCTCTGCTGGGGCTCGCCTTTTTGATCTCGGCAATGACTGCCGCCTGGCCCTGCGCCACACGATCAGAAAGCGCGTGCCGAAAGCCCCTGGCCGGGTCCGCGCGGGTTGCCAGTTGTTCAAGCTCTCCGAGCGACCGCAGCTGCTTGCGCTCTGCAACTTCTTCTATCTTGCGGTCGAAAATCTTTTTCAGCACCGTGGGTGCAGCAAGTTTGGTAGTCATCGGCAAGGTGCTCCGCCTTGCTCTTGAGCCAAAGCCTGCGTGAAAGCGACGAACGCCTCGAGTTTTTGCGCAGCAGCTCCTGAGGCCATAGCTTTTTCGGCAGCAGTAATACCTAAAGCCAGCGAGTCAGCTACCCCCGACACATAAATCCCGGCGCCCGCGTTCAGCGTAATCATAGAGCGCGCCTTGATGCTGACCGCATCTTCGTCGCCACCAAGTGCGGACCGAATCAGACTCGCAGAGTGCTCTGCGGTTTCTACCTGCAAGCCGTTCAAGCTGTCATGAGCATGGCCCAAAGCGGCGGGATCGATATCTATCGGCGAGATTTCACCGGCTTTGCATTCAAAGCCTCGCGTGTTGGCTGCGACGGAAATCTCATCGAGCCCGTCGTCGCTGTGAAGGACCAGTGCATGCTCAGTGCCTAACCGGACCAGCACCTCAGCCAGCGGCTCGCAGAGCACCGAGTCGTATACACCAAGCACCTGTCGTTTCACCTTTGCGGGATTCGTCAGCGGGCCTAGCACGTTAAAGAGGGTGCGCAGACCGAGCTCTTGTCGCGGGCCGACAGCGTGTTTCATGGCCCCGTGATGCACCGGCGCAAACATAAAACCCATGCCCACTTCCTGAACGCAGAGGGCGATCTGCTCAGGGCTTACATCGAGGTTTACCCCCAGCGCCTCGAGTACATCAGATGAACCGCTGCTGCTCGAGACCGACCTATTTCCGTGCTTGGCAACCTGCGCGCCGGCGGCGGCGGCAACAAACGTAGCAGCGGTCGACACATTGAACAAGTTGGCACCATCACCCCCTGTTCCCACAAGGTCGATTACATGTTTACCGGCTACGGAGACAGGGGTCACTAAATCGCGCATCACCTCTGCGGCACCAGCGATTTCTTCGATGGCTTCGCCTTTCATGCGCAGGGCTACTAACAACGCACCAATCTGTGCTTGAGACGCCTCGCCTATCATCACAGTCGTCATAACGGCGCGCATCGACTCACGGGAGATATCTTTCCCCTCCACCCATTGCTCGAGTGCCTGCTGCAGCGTCATATTTTCGTGCCCATTATTGACTCACGAACATCGTGCCAGAAACTGATCCAACATGGCGTGACCATGTTCGGAGAGAACAGACTCGGGATGAAACTGCACACCCTCAATATCGAGTTCACGGTGACGCAGCCCCATGATCGCCTCTTGATTCCCGCTGTCGTCCTCTGTCCAGGCAGTGACCTCGAGGCAGTCGGGCAGCGAGTCTGGGTCGACCACGAGACTGTGATAGCGGGTAGCAGTGAATGGACTGGGCAGGTCTCTGAACACACCTTCACCGATGTGATGGATCGGGCTGGTCTTGCCGTGCATCACTTTTTGCGCGCGCACGATCTGACCACCAAAGACGGCACCAATGCTCTGCTGTCCGAGACAAATGCCGAATATCGGCACTTTACCAGCGAAGTGTTCGATCACCGACATAGAAATGCCTGCTTCCGTGGGTGAGCTGGGGCCAGGCGAGATGCAAATACCCTCAGGCGCCCGCGCTTCAATGTCCGCCAGACTTATCGCGTCATTGCGCTGCACGTCGACTTCCGCACCAAGTTCCCACAAGTATTGAACGACATTCCAGGTGAAGGAGTCGTAATTGTCGATCATCAAAATCATGGGGAGGTCAGAATGCGCTCTTTAGAACGGCAAATATGCGGACTTTTTACGCTAAGTGTGGTCAAAAAGCATCCTAAAAGCGCCTCGTCCCACAATGATCGGTAAAATAGTCAACAAATGCGCCGAAATTCGCGGAAAACCCACTGTGAGCGTCGTTATCTGACTTCTAACTTACCGAGCTGGTCGGGGGCTAGACTGCCATTAACAGCGACACTGCAACGGCCGCACTGACTTAGGGTCAGTAGTCTCGCTACGGGAATAATCTGCAGCGGTGCGGCGTCAATATATACGGAACGAGCGCTGGCGAGTAGATGCCGACCGGTGCTAACTTCATAACCCTTTTCACCCTGCAAGGTGCTCTATATGAAGAGAACCATCGCCAAGTTTGCGAAGACGTTAGCGACGCCTGTCTGTGTGGTCGCCATGCTGGCGCTGCTCCCTGCAGGGGCCCAGGCTGATCTCGTGTTTGAGCACGATGGACACACCTATAGGCTGGTGGAGCTTCCTGCTAATTGGAGCGAAGCCGCGGCTACGGCAAAGGGGATGACACTAGCCGGCGACCCGGGATATCTAGCAAGAATTGATTCAGCCGTTGAAAACCAAGCCATTCTCGAAGCTGTGGTTTCCCACCTAAGTCCCGCGCAACTTGCGAATAGCATCCCCAATGACGGATCCGAGGCCGCGTTTGTTTGGCTTGGCGGGTCGGATGCCGGGCAAGAGGGGCGGTGGACCTGGACTAATAACGGTGATCTTTTCTGGCAGGGTGACTTCAATGGAGTACCCGTGAACGGACGCTATACCAACTGGGGCATCCAGCCTGACAATGCAGGCGGTGCTGAAGACGCGCTGGCCATGAGTTTGTCAGGTTGGCCCGAGCCTTTCTACGATCTGGGCGCTATCGGTCAATGGAATGATTTGGAAGCCGGCAACAGGTTGATGTACGTCATCGAGTTCGACGCCGTGGTAGAGCCTCTTAGAGCCGAATTGGATCAGCCTGCGGATCGGGGAGTGTACACCGGCGTGGGAATGATCCGCGGCTGGGCGCTCTCAGAAGAAGAGGTCGAACGCATCGAAGTCTACATTGATGGCCGCTATGCTTTTGACGCACCCTACGGTGACCCTCGAGAAGATGTGGGCTACGCGTACCCCGATATTGATGATTCATCAACGTCCGGGTTCTCTGTGCCCTTCCGTTACAGTGCACTAAGCGCTGGTGAGCACACGATTTCGGTCATTGTGACGGATGGCTTCGGAGATCGCGTGGAGCGCAGTGCTACATTCGAAGTTGTGCGCTTCGAGCCATTCTTTGTCGGGAAAGAGAACACACCTAATATGAACTGGTCTCTGGCATCAAGCTACGCTGATTACATTACAGTTCGTGGGGTTGAGGTTGGCGGTAGCGTCTACTCTGTAACGCTTCGCTGGCAGACGCTGACCCAGTCTTTCGAGGTCATCAACATTGTCAAGAACTAGCGCCTGAGCTTCCGACGGCCAGCTGGCGTCAATAGAGGCCGACTGACACTATGTCTGAAACACTCACTCAATACCTCATCACCCCGAGCACATTGCGATAGCGCGCATCATTGCTCGCGCTTTACTAAGGGTTTCCTCCCACTCTGAGGTGGGCACTGAATCCGCGACGACACCTGCACCTGCCTGTAGGATGGCCTGGCCGTCTTTCACTACTACGGTGCGGATCGCAATCGCAGTATCCATGTTTCCTGACCACGATAAGTAACCAACCGCTCCGCCATAGATACCGCGCTTCACCGGTTCAAGCTCATCAATGATTTCCATGGCTCGTACTTTGGGGGCGCCACTTAGCGTTCCTGCCGGCAGTGCAGCGCGCAGCGCGTCAACAGCGGATATCCCCTCTCTAGCGCGGCCGGTGACATTAGACACAATATGCATCACATGAGAGTAACGTTCGATTACCATTTTGTCTGTCAGACTTACGCTGCCCGCCTCGCTCACCCGCCCCACGTCATTACGGCCCAGATCAATCAACATCAGGTGCTCGGCAATCTCTTTCTGATCGGCCAGCAGTTCTGCCTCGAGCACTTGATCTTCCTCCTCGGTTGCGCCGCGCCCACGGGTGCCGGCGATTGGTCGAACGGTGACCAACCCCCCTTCGAGTCGCACCAAAATCTCAGGGGATGAGCCGATCACCTCGAATCCATCGAGATCCAGAAAGTACATGTAGGGCGAGGGATTCAAGTTTCTGAGCGCCCGGTAGAGAGACAGGGGCGGCGCCTTCAGTGGCAGCGACGACCTTTGCGAGGGCACCACCTGCATTACCTCACCTTCAAGAATATACTCCCGTATCCTCTCCACCCAGGCCTCGTATTCGGATTGCGTAGTTCGGTAGCAAATGGTGCTGGCATCGCAATCGTCCACTGATGGATCAAGGTTGATAGTGCCAAATTGCGCGTGCGCGCTTATCAGCGTGGCTTCAATCTCGTCAAGGCGTGTAAGCGCTGCCTCGTAGGCGTTATCACGAGTGGCGTCGGCATTGACCACTAGCGTAAGCGTGCCACGCAGGCCATCAAATATCAGCACCTCCTCCGCCAGCACGAGCAAAATATCCGGCAAATCCAGCTCATCAGGTGGGCAAGAATTCATCAACGTGGATTCGGTATAACGCACCGTGTCATACCCAAAATAGCCAACGAGCCCGCCGTGAAAAATAGGAAGCTCCGGCGCGGGTGCGCTATTAAAGTGCTGCCGGTAGCGCTCAATTTCCTGCAAAGGGTCCGTCACGTCGCGGCTCTCGACACATTCACCAGCCTCAAACAGGCTCAGTCGATAACCCTCAACGGTCAGCCAGGTTTTTGCTGGTAAGCCAATAATGGAGTAGCGACCCCAGCGCTCGCCTCCTTCTACAGATTCAAACAGGAAGGAGCGCGGGCCTTGAGCCAACTTGGCATACGCAGAGAGCGGTGTTTCCGCATCGGCCAGCACGGTGCGCGCCACCGGAATATGATTGAAGCCTTTAGCCCGTTCTGCTGAAAACTGGGATTGGGTGACGGTGGTGGCCACACTTAGGCTACGGTCGCCAGATTAGCGCGCATCTGGTCGACCACGGATTTGTAATCTGCTGCCTTGAAAATCGCGGAGCCCGCAACAAAGGTATCCGCACCGGCAGCCGCGACGTCGAATATGTTATCTGGCCCAACGCCACCATCTACCTCGAGCCGAATGTCGCGGCCCGAGGCATCAATCAGCGCCCGCGCCGCTTTAACCTTCTTTAGTGTGGACGGGATGAAAGCCTGCCCGCCAAAACCCGGGTTGACCGACATCAGTAACACTATATCGATGTTCTGGATGGTGTAATCCAGTGCATTGAGCGACTCGGCGGGGTTGAACACCAATCCTGGCTTACACCCCAGATCGCGTATCAACTGGATAGAACGGTCTAGATGACGGGAAGCGTGGGGATGAAACGTGATGTAGGTCGCCCCTGCTCGGGCAAACATCTCAATCAACGCATCGACAGGCTGCACCATCAGATGTACATCGATCGGCGCGGTCACACCGTGATCACGTAGCGACTGACAGACCATGGGCCCCATTGTAAGATTGGGCACATAGTGATTGTCCATGACATCGAAATGCACCATGTCCGCGCCAGCCGCGAGCACGGCGTCAACCTCTTCGCCCAAACGAGCAAAATTGGCTGCCAAAATGGAAGGCGCAATCAGATAGTCAGACACGGGGTGGGTTCTCCGGGGACGCTAGAGCAAGTAGTTTACTGGTTGGCTGAATCCGAGGGAAATCGGTGGTTGAGCGTGGTCAGCCTCTCGGGCGTGCCGACGTCCTCCCACACGCCCTGATACAGCTCACCAGAGAGTGACGCACTCGCTATCGCCTCATCCAACAGCGGCTTCAAGGGGTGCCGACCCGACGCACAGTTGGCAAACAACCCGGGGGCATAAACACCAATGCCGCTGTAAGTGGCCACCATTGAGTCACCTGCCGCTGGCTGGGTTGGCGGTCGATGACCGACGCAATCATCCTGCAATGCAAAGTCGCCCAGGGGATGATGCTCCGGGTTTGGCACCAACACAATGTGCGCACCTCGCTCAGCGGGCGCCATCTCGCGTAACTGAGCAAAGGGATAATCGGTAAACACGTCGCCATTGACAAGCAAGAATGGTGTATTACCGAGGCGCGGCAGAGCCTGGATAATGCCGCCGGCGGTTTCAAGCGGGGCCTGCTCTAACGAGATCGAGATCGCTACCTGCCACTGGCTGCCATCCCCCAGAAACTCGACCAACTGCTGTCCGAGGTGAGAGACGTTGACCACAATCTCGCTGAAACCTGCTGCACTCAGTCTTGCAATGTGATGCTCGATCAGTGGCTTACCTGCCACCTCTAGAAGCGGTTTAGGCGTGACATCGGTCAGCGGCTGCATCCGCCGGCCCACCCCCGCGGCAAGAATCATCGCCTTCATCGGACCCAACCCTCTGGGTCGATCGCTTCGTACCAAGGCTGTTCGCTAATCACAGACATCAGATCCGATTCAAACCAGTCTCTGAACTCCGTAACGCTGCTGTGTGCGCCGGCCGTTAATGCGAGCGCTTCCCGCACGTACTCGGCCACAAGCGGCAAGTCCGCCAAATAGGTCGATTTTTGATCTCTCAGATGCAACCGGGCAAAGACCCCAAGCACCCGGAGGTGGCGTTGCAAACCAGTTAGATCAAACCAACTCTGAAATTGCGCTGGACTCACCTCCTTTAGTCGTGTTGCTAGAGCCTGCAGGCTCGATGCCTGTTCTGCCGATGGCGCGGCGACCCCCACGCTCTTCAGCTGCAGCAAATAACTGTCGAGCCACGCCAGCTGTTGCGATCGTGGCCAGCGAATGTAGCAATCCTTCAGCAGTGACACAGGGTCGTAAGTGATCGGTCCCAAAACCGCATCTTGAAAATCAATCACACCCAGTTCACTCCCCTCGAGCAGCATCAAATTGCGGCTGTGAAAGTCGCGATGCACCCACACAGTTGGCTGCTCAGCGAACACGCTGATCAAATAGTCGGTGAGCATCGCATAGCACTGACGCAAACGCTCATCCGGTTGAATGCCCAGCAAGCCCGAGAGGAACCACTCTGGAAAAACATCCATCTCGGTTTTCAGCCGACCCGAATCATAACCAGGGATGCCTACCTCCTCACATGGCATACTGATCTGGCACATCAGCGCATTGAAAGCCTTTTGGTACAGAGCAGCGGCAGACTCAGGGTAGGAAGCCAGCGCAGGGAGCAGTTGTTGATCGCCGAAATCCTCAAGCAAAAACCAGCCTCGTCGCAGTGACTGCGCAAACACGGCCGGTGTGCGAACACCGGCTTTAGCCATCTGGGCGCCAACACGCAAGAAAGCCTCGTTGTTCTGCGACGCTGGCGACACCATCGCAATAAGGGATGGCATCTCTCGCGTCGCCCCTCCCATGTTGGGTGTTGCTAGTCCCTTTAAAGAGGTAACCCGATAGTATTGGCGCGGGCTAGCATCACCGGCGATGAGCTCGATATTCATTTCGGAGACCGCACACTGCAACGCCCTCGCTATCCACTCTTTTAGTCCTACCGGGTAAAGACTCATGTCGGAATAAGATGCTCCTGTGACCACCTCCATATCAGTTAAATAGCGCTGACATAACAAGTGCTGTGACCTGTCTGAGTTTATCGCGCTTGGGCGGCTTTGCTGCCACCGAACGGCAAAAAATAGCGGTAGTGAGCGGTGAAATTGTCCGCGCATCTGCGGGCGCCTTGGATTATGATGCGCATCCGTTTCTCTATCCCTCCGTGTGAACCCTAAGCCCCCGTGAGCCAACAGCTTCTTCAACCGATACCGCGTCCAAAACTGCTGGTACTGGCCGTTGTAACAGCACTTAGCTCAGCGCCGCTCAGCGCCGAGCGCTTGCTAGAAGAAACTGTGATTGCGGATATGGATTGGGAGCCCCTGCGGGCCATTCCACTGAATGAACAAGACCGGGTATGCCGACAGTGCGGTGGTCGCTTTGCCGATCCACTCGCCGGCGTTGACCTCAACCAGTCACCCACTGAAGCCGACCTTGAGGTATATGCGGATGATACCGAGGTGACAGAGGGAGAGCTGCTGTTCGAGGGCAATGTCTCGCTGAAACAGGGTTATCGTCAGGTCACTGCCGATCAGGTGATCGCGGACCGGGCTCGAGAAACGGCTACCGCCAATGGCAACGTTGTTTTCCGAGAGCCCGGCATTTTGATTCGCGGATCCCGCATTGATTACAACAGCCAATCAGAAGAAGCGACCGTAACCGACGCGCGTTACGTCATTCACGATCGGCGAATGGTCGGCTCAGCGGTTCAGCTCAAGCGCCTGGGAAACGGCGAAATCGCGATTGACGACGGTCGTATGACGTACTGCAGCCCCGAGGATCCCGAATGGGTACTGCACGCGGACGAGCTTGAAATCGATCCAGGGAGCGGCGATGCGCAGGCCTGGGGCGCCAAGCTGAAGGTGGCTGGCGTGCCGGTGATGTACCTGCCATGGATTCGCTTCCCGGTTGATTCCCGCCGCAAAACTGGCTTGCTGTTTCCTGATATCGGCAGCGATACGCGGGGTGGCGTTGATATTACGGCGCCGATCTACCTCAACCTTGCACCCAACTACGATCTGCTCTACCGCCCTCGGTACATCCAGGAGCGTGGCCTCCTCCATCAAGGAAAATTCCGCTGGCTAAGCGACAATATGGGCTACTGGGAGCTCGACGGTGGCTGGACCGGTGATGACAGCAAGTATGAAGACAATTTCCCGCTAGACGATGGTTCGAGATGGCTAGTCGGCGCACAGCACAAAGGTCAATATGGGGAAAACTGGTACACACGTGTCAACTTCACGCGCGTGAGCGACACCGAATATCTCCGCGACCTCAATAACAGCAATCTTAGCGCTCAACGAGAAACCGCTTTACAACAGCTGGCGAGGATAGGTTGGACCAATGATCAATGGCAGATCACGTTAGACTTCGAGCAGTTTCAGTCCATTGCTGAAGACATCGCCGAGGACTACCGCAAACTCCCGCAGATGACAGCGCACTGGGTGGGCAATCGGGAGTGGGCGGGCCTGACTCCTATTTTCCTGAGCGAGTTGTCGCATTTTGATAGCGACATCGAACGTGTTACCGGCCAACGCCTGTATAACGAATTCGGGCTGACCAAGCCCATGAATTGGACCGCGGGGTTTTTGCAGCCAACAATTAAGTATCGATCCGTGACTTATAAACTCAACCGGCCGTTTACTGACATCGAAAATTCGCCCAACGCGGGTTCTCTGATGGCGAGCCTTGATGGGGGTTTGATATTTGAGCGGCAGACCAAATTATTTGGCCAGTCCATGACCCAGACGTTGGAACCCCGAGTGTATTATCTCTATAGCAAATATGAAGAGCAGATTTTTCAGCCCGATTTTGACACTGCCGAACTAACCTTTAGCTACGGGCAACTTTTTCGCGATACACGCTTCTCTGGAAACGACCGGCTTGATGATGCAAATCAACTCTCGGTTGGCGTGACAAGTCGATACTTCGACAACGAGACTGGCGAAGAAAAGCTGAGCGTCAGTCTGGGCCAAATATACTACTTCCGCGACCGAGAAGTTCGGCTCAACGCCCTTGATCCCGAGCTCGTGGAAAACACGTCGCCTTTGGCGGGCGAATTCTCTTGGTCGCCCAACCCACAATGGCAATTGCGGGCCAGCGCGCTTTACGACACCAACGACAATACTTTTGATGCTGCGAGCGCACAGGCCACCTACTTCCCTTGGTCTGGGGCGGTACTGAGTGCCGGTTACACGTTACGAGAACCACCGCCGTCACTGTTGGAAAGGCCGGTGACGGAGCAGGCTAACGTTTCGGCTTACGCTCCAATTACTGACCACTGGAGTGTGTTTGGCGCACTGGAGTATTCTCTTGAAGGGTCTACAGCGGTAGAAGACATGGTTGGCTTTGAGTATGACAACTGCTGCTGGCGTCTTCGAGTCCTGTATATGCGCTACATAGACACCGAACGCGGTGAAATACCGAATTTCAGCGACCCCAACCTCAACCGCGAAAACGCGATTCAGGTGCAATTCCTGCTCAAGGGTATGGGTGGTTTTGGTGGCAGGGTCGATAACCTTCTGAAAGACATGATCCGCGGGTTCGCAGATCGCTAGAATGAATTGCGCAGTGCGCCTTGCTGTTCGACCCCGGCTTTTGATTGATCAAGTAGAGAAGAAGGGCCACACAGTGGCCCCAGACCAGAGGCATCCGGGTTTTCATGCCTTGTGATGACTAACTCGAATATACCTGGCTAGGTGAGGTGCACTTGCCCAGGCGTACTTAAGTAGGTGTTTTGGACTAGGTGTATGAGGCTTAGCGCCAATATCTGGGCAAGCATCGCAACTCAGCAAGTATTGGCGTTGTGTCGGTGAGAAACTTTTGATGCTTTCACCCACAACATCTATAGTCCATAGCCTGTCTAGACAACCTGGAAAAGAGTTCCAATATGCTTTGCAGAATGACCACACCTCGTGAACGATCAGCTCTGGCAGTTTTGTCAGCTCCATTGTTTGCTTTGTTTTTCTGGCCTTCCCTAGCGTCGGCCCAAGTCGAGATGCTAGATCAGGTAGTCGCGATCGTTGACGACGATATTATCCTAGCCAGCGAGCTGCAGGAGCGGGTGCAAGGCGTGAGAAGTACTATGGAGTCTCGTGGCGTTGAGATGCCCTCTGACGATGTGCTGATTCGCGAGACGCTCGATCGTTTGATACTTGACAGCATCCAGCTCCAGCTGGCAAACCGTTACGGTGTGCGTATTCCAGATCAGCAACTCGATGAGGCAATGTCTCGGCTCGCGCGGCAAAACGGTCTGGCGCTGGAGCAGTTCCGCATTGCACTCGAACAATCTGGTCAGAGTTATGCCGCGGCCCGGGAGGGCCTGCGGGACGATCTCGCGATTCAACGAGTCCAACAGGGCAACGTAATGCGAAATATCAATATCTCGGAACAAGAGATCGATAACTTTCTCACCACTGAGGAAGGTGAAGCCATGACCCAACCTGAATACCAGGTGGTACAGGCCTTGCTTTCGGTCAGCCGAGGTGAAGACGCCTCAGAAATCGCTGCTAAAGAGGCCTATATCAACAAAGTGCTGAGCAACATTCAATCAGGCCAACCTTTTGAGCAGGCAGTCAGTGGCACTGAACCTTACGCCTTTGCCGGGGGCGATCTCGGTTGGCGCAAGCTTGGCGACATACCCAGCATGTTCGCCGATGTTGTGCCGACATTGGCTGTCGGTGAGGTGACCAAAGTGCGCTCATCTTCTGGACTTCATTTAATTTACCTAGCCGATTCAGTCGGTGGCGAACAGTTGGTTCGCCAGACAGATGTTCGGCATATTCTCGTTAAACCGACTGAGGTGCTGAATGAACAAGCGGCAGAAGACCTCGTCGTTAAACTCAGGGCACGCATAGCGGCGGGGGAGCAGTTTGGTGAACTCGCACGTCAGTATTCAGATGACATTGGCTCGGCGGCGGAGGGCGGTGAACTGGGCTGGACAAACCCCGGCCAGATGGTGCCAGAGTTCGAAGCCACGATGGCAGGCACAGCTGAAGGCTCGATTAGCCAGCCTTTCCGCAGCGAATTCGGATGGCATATTCTGGAAGTTAAAGCCCGCCGGGACAAAGACTTCTCGGGGGAGCTTCGACGCAATCAGGTGGCAGGGTATATCCGCGAGCAAAAATATCAGGAGGAGCTGGATGCCTGGCTCCGAAAAATTCGCGAAGAAGCTTTCGTCGACATCAAATGACCCCCCGCCTTGTCATCACCACGGGTGAGTCGGCAGGTATTGGGCCAGATATTGTTCTAGCCAGCGCAGGTGCCGCCTGGCCTGCCCAGCTGGTGGCAGTGGGCTGCATAGAATCCCTTGCAGTCCGTAATCAAGCACTGGACCTAGACGTATCTTTAGTGCCCTATACGAGTGGACAGAGGGCAACGGAACACCGTGCCAATACCCTACCTGTCATTAATATCCCGTTGAACAAGCCTTGCACACCCGCGCTTCTCAATCCGGACAACGCGGGCCAGGTGCTGGCACAGTTGGAGCTGGCGACTGAACTCTGTCACGCTCAAGAGTGCCATGCGATGGTGACCGCGCCCGTACACAAAGGGATCATCAATACCGCCGGTATCCCGTTTTCCGGACACACCGAGTTTTTGGCCAACCAAACAAACGCTGACGCCCCAGTAATGCTGTTGACTGCAGGGGCACTCAAGGTCGCGCTCGCGACCACGCATTTACCATTGAGTGCGGTGCCGGACGCGATTACCCCTAGCAGTCTGGAACGGTCGCTTCGGGTGCTGGCAAGAGGGCTTAGATCGTCCTTTGGTATATCTCACCCACGCATCACAGTACTGGGACTAAACCCCCACGCAGGTGAGAATGGCCACATGGGGAGTGAAGAGCTGGAAGTGATCGGCCCCGTCTGCGATTTACTCAGAGCAGAGGGCCTGAGCATTAAAGGCCCCATATCGGCAGATACGGCGTTTAGTGCGGCGCAGCGAGCAACAACTGACGCTTATCTAGCGATGTTCCATGACCAGGGTCTACCAATCATCAAGTCAGAGAGATTTGGCGAGATTGTGAATGTGACGCTGGGTCTGCCCATCATCCGGACCTCTGTAGACCATGGCACTGCCCTATCACTCGCCGGGACGGGGCAGGCGGATGCAAGCAGCATGAAACAAGCGATAGAGATGGCCATTCAAATGTCCTCAACAACGCTAGCTCAATGAAGAGTTTTCTGGGCGACACCACCCCTTTTCCCAACCTGGTCAACAAAACCCACCTCGATGTGATCGAAGATCTCGGGTAGCTAGGCTTCTACCGTCACCAGCTGCCAGTCCTGATTGGTTTCTTCGGACACATCGCCCTTGAGATTAGCGGAATAACGCACCACGCGGCCACCCAGGCGAGAGTAGGTAAACGGCTGCCGACTAATAGTCCAAGGCTCATCTTCGGTGCACGAGGAGCCTGGCGAGGACTCATGCGATTAGCGATACAGTTCGCAGGCTTAACCGACCCGCATCCGCGGTACACTAAGCTTAGGATTCAGGAGCTTCTTTGGACCAATGTCAGATATTAATTTTTCTTATTCCATAGGTTCGCCCCCTACCCTCGCAAGTGAATCCGCCCCGTTATGGAGCTTTAATAGCACTAAGGTGCTGCCCTGCATAGACAACACAGTCACCCTGCACAATTCCCGAAACAACCAAAGCATGTTGGTACAGAGCGAGGTGGCGCATGCGCTCAGTTTTTGCGCGCCATTCAGATCGATGGACGCACATCTGGAGCGCATTTTAGCGGCGATGCCGCCGCTCAGGGACAACCCAGAAGATGCGAGGAACATCCTCATAAGCATCCGAGACGCGGGATTTTTAGAACCCGCGGAGGCGGCCTGGCAGCGCCTTTGCGCGGACGTCACGCCGCACGAATCGACTCCCGCACGCGTCTTTATTCTCACCTGTGATCGCCCGGAAGCGCTGAAGCGACTACTTGACAGTCTTTGTGACCGTCCAATCGACCCCGCCATCGAAAGCCTCTGGATAATCGACGATTCGAAGCAGGGGGAGTCGATTGGACGCAACACCGAGGTCATCGGGGCAATTAGAGGTCGAATTGCCGTACCCGTGCATCATGTTGATGCCGCGATGCAACAGGTTCTGAATGACTACATGCTCACATCGGCACCTCAGCATCAGGCCAGCCTCTCGTTTTTGCTGGATGCCGACCGCTGGTCAGGGAAGCCCACCTACGGCAGAGCTCGCAATGTGAGCCTGCTGCTCAGCGTAGGCTTCCGCGCCTTAGTATTGGATGACGATATTCTCTTGCAGGCGATCGCCCCACCTTATGCGACACGCGGTCTTAAGTTGGATTCAGCAAGAGGCAGGGAAGCCGCGTTTTATGGGAGCTTTGAGGCGCTGGCACAGCACGCGCTCGATACAAACCACGATCCACTCACCCAATTACTTAGCAATGTTGGGCAATCGCTGGGCAACCTGATGCTTAACAATCTCGCAGTACCGGCGGACCTTGCCGGTTGGGATGGCGAGCTATTAAGCCGATATGGCGCTCAATCACCTGTGCTCCTCAATCAATGTGGATCATGGGGCGACCCCGGTACCGGGGACGCCAGCTGGATATTCTTTTTGCCCGAGCAAAGCATCAAAAGCCTCATCAGCTCGGAGCAGCCTCTCGACCACCTACTCGCCGTGCGCGCCAATTGGATGGGCTATAGCGGACCAACGCTAACGGCCTATGGTTCCCTTTCGCAGCTTACGGGCTTTGATCACCGCACGTTGCTGCCCCCTTACTTCCCCGCCGGGCGGGGTGAGGATGCACTGTTTGGCATCATGCTCCAGCGCGTGCAACCGAATTCTCTGGTACTAAGTGAGGGCTGGGCGGTCCGTCACGAACCGCTCGATAAAAGGGCGAACCGCGGCGACCTAAAACCGCTCAGCGTTAAACCGGGCATGAATACGTTGGCAGATTGGCTGGGCCGTGAACCAGAAGAAGAAAAAGGCCTGACGCCAGCGCGGCGCCTGTTGAGCGTTAGTGACGATATCAAAAAGCTTGCCCAGTTGGAGATCGATGCGCTAGAGCGTTTGGTGGGTGAAAAGATTGCGAGCAAACGCACCAGTTTATTGGCCCGTTGCACTGAACATTTAGAACAACTCTCAGGCATGGATATTTCAGCAAATGCGACCGCGTGGTCCGAATTTTTATCCCAGTCCCAAGCGGGGCTGATTGAGGCTTTACAGAGCCCAGAGCCAGCGCCCCTAGGTAGTCTCCTCGAAAGCGAATCCATAGCCACCGAGGCCTCCGTAAGAGATATGGGCGATCATTTTGCCGATGCATTGTCGGCATGGCCGGAAATTTGTGAGACAAGCAAAGACTTCAGGCCTTATTAGGCGCTGAGACCTCTAAGACAAACTGATCGGTTAGTTCGATGACCAGAGGCAGCGTTGACACGCGGGGATGAATACGGTGGATAGCCCAAGCGCTTACCGTTTTGGCCTTTGCACTCGGTTTTAGCTCTACGCTGGGAGTGCCGGTCTTTCTGTCAGCTCATTAGCCATGTTAGGCGCCGCTCGGATTTCTGGCGACGCCGGCCACTGCCCGACCCGAGGCAACACAGTGCCTATCACTGACAGCACCCACAATGGTCATTTTAAGGCGCCTCCCCCGTGAGCTCGCGTGGCGCGCCCAGTGCCAAAAATCGATGCAATGCATCTTCTTCCCGTTCGATCAATTCCTTAGCGGTCTGCTTTAAATTTCGGATATTACCTCGCGAGGCATCGTCCATGTCATCGCTCGCGAAGTGCAATTGTGTTTGCACACGCAGATAGTGATCACCCAAAAACAAGCGCATTTGGTGATCCGCCGCCTTGGACGCGCCATCGAACATGCAATCCAGTAAGGACATAATCCACAACGCGCTTCCCCAGCTCCTGGCCGCGTCGTAGGGGATTGGTCGGGTTAACTCACCTGTGCCCAAAGAGAGCATGGCGATGGGTTCATCGGGGAACAACTTACAGGCCTCAGCGTAGGCCGACACGGCGGGTGAGTTGATGAATACTCCCCCGTCGATCAGCGTGGCGCTTTGTTCTGCCCACTTTAAATTGACGGGCTCAAAGTAGGTCGGCGCCGCCGAAGTTGCGCGCGACGCTTCGGCACACAGCAACTCGCTATGATCTGGATGCCAGCTTTTAAGGAATACCGTTTTACGGCGCTCAATGTCGTAACTGGTGACCATCACCGGCGTACCGCAGTCACCCATCCTTTTATTCGCAAAGTATTTGTGGAGGACCTTCTCAAGTGCTTCATGGGAATAGGCCTCTTCGAGGAGCCCCCCCGCCGTTCGTAATTTGCGCCACATGGATCTCTCAAAGATTTGTGCACCATGCCGCTCATACAGTGCCACCATCCTTTTTGCGGCCAACAAAGATTCGCCCTGTTGATCCTGCAGGGACAACCCTAGAGCCAAAATGCCGCCCGTTGATGTGCCGACAATCAGGTCAAAGATCTCACACGCCGGCGCGCCCATTTGACGCTCGAGATGGGCCACCACTAGCGCAGGGATGATGCCTCGAATGCCTCCACCATCCAGGGACAGCACTCGCCTTACAAAGCGCTGCTGGTTAGCCATGCAACAGTCGCCTTTCGAGAAGAGGCAAACTTTTGGTAAATACGCGTTGGCATTGAATTAAGCCAGCCGCCTCAGTCACACCGTTTCGCGAACAATTTCTTATAACCCCAACATAGCGTGAATCCACCTTAATAGAACATTGGCAATATTCTGTTTTCAACCGCTAATTTTCAGAAACGCACCCCGTTACATGACAAGCGTCTTAATGCCAATTGGCGCGCGAGCGCGTTTATCGCGAATATCGTCGATCTTTTTTTCAATCAACGTTCTCCGCCTTTGAATCACGCAAATCGCGGGCGTAGGTCGGCACTAAAAAATCGCCCAATCAAAGGCCGCTGCCCGCAAGATCGCCAGTCAGACTCCACGCTCAAAAAAAGGTTCGCTCAGCCAATGCTCCATCAGCTCACCAAGACCCGCCGCGCGCAATGCGCTTGCACATACACCAGATGGGGGCGGACCACCAAGTTCTGTTAAATGCCATAATCACCGTGCGTAGTTGAACAAAAGGCAGGTATGGCTCTCACTTTATTGAGTTTTTTTGCTTTGGCAATCGCCGGCTTTGGCGTTTGTCAGGTTTTGACTCGCCGGCTGGAATTACCAACTAACGCGTTGATTAATCTCGGGTTAGGGTTTTTCTTGATTATGGCGGGGGTTAGCTTCATTGTCAGCCAGAGCTGGCTTGCGATTTCCACGGTGAGTCAGGCTATTTTGCTGGTGAGTTGCTGTGCTGCGGCGGTCACTGCACTCGATTTCAATCGGGGAAGCCGCCTAGCCCTGTCGGCTGACATACCCCTGGGCTCCCGGCTTACATTGTTTGACGCTGTGTGCCTGTGTTTGATCGCAGGATACTTAACGCTGATCTTGTTGAATAATATGAGCCAGCAAGTATTCCCCTGGGACGCATTCACCACTTGGATGTTTCGTGCCAAAGCCTGGGTTACTACCGATCAGGCCGTCGACTTTGCCACATTCAATGAATGGCTGGTCAGTGGATCGGGTTTTACACTGCCTGCAGCCCATTACCCCATTTCATTATCCGCCGTTGCTGCATTTGCTGCCGCTGTATCAGGTGGCTGGAGCGATCAAGCCGCCAGCATCCCCTGGTTTTTTGCGATGACCGCCAGCGCACTTATTATGGCAGGGTTGTGTCGTCTTCAGACACCAAACCACCCTATTGCGACACTATTTGGCGCCACGCTATTAGTGACAGCGCCTTTGGTGCATTGGCACGGTGTGCTGGCAGGCTACGCGGACATCTGGGTGATGGGTACCAGCGGCATGGGGCTTGCGGGCATCTGCATATGGACGCAGAGCAAAGCCCGCTCCACGCTGGCTGTGAGTTTGTTGCTGCTTGCGCTCGGGTGTTTATGGAAATCCGAGGGCTGGCTCTGGGCGACACTGGGTTGCGGAGTGGCAATGGCGTTCTATTTTTGGCCAAGACGGACCCTCTGGGGATGGGTCGTTATTGCGCCGGTCGCGGTTGCGCTCGGGTTCGCTCAACCGTTAGATCTGGGGCCACTCGGCCGATGGGGTGTGACTGAATCAGTGCTTAGTGCCGGGTGGTTCGGCGTATTTGCCGCGCGGCCCTTTAATCCGGCCCCTGCCTTTCTGGAAATGAGCATCCTGCAAAGCAATTTTCTACTCCTTGTCCCACTTTACGGTATTGCACTGGTAACCCTTTTAGTAATGGATTTCCGCGACAATTTCGGGTACCTCCTGATGGCGTTATGCCTGATAGCAGTGCACTTCGTGATTTTCGGGCTTTCGGAGCATTCCTTCTATGCCGAAACCGGCACCGCGCTCAACCGGCTCCTTTTGCAGAATTTACCCGTGCTCATTGTCACCATCACCGCAGTCTTGCAATCCAAGGCACTGTTAAGCGGGCCCGTCATGAGGGGCATGGCAATAAAGGACCCTGCAAAAACGAACCCTGTGACGCAAAGATCTGCCATTAACATCCGCAGGCGGCGAAAGTGGCGACAAGGGCTGTTAGCGGGCACTTTGGCCATCATGGCTTTGGCGGTGGCGCTGCCACTGACCCTCGTCATATCCTCATGGGCCATGCCGCAGAGCACCTCGACGGCCACCAGAATTGTGTCGGCAGGCGAACTCCGGGCAGTTGTTGGTAGTCTTCAGCAAACCCATCAGGGTTATCGGTTCCGGCGCGACAATATACCTGTTGGTGTTGCGGCGATTCCCTTGCCACAGAGCAATGCGATTCAGCCCCGATATGTTGTCAGCCAATCCTGGATGCGAGCGCCGGGAATACTCTCGTTCTACTGGATCAACAATGAAGAGCCGGGTGTGCACTCGACGCCCTTGCCCCTTTCAGGGTGGTCCGTTTTGGACATGGCGGAGTATCAGGACTTTTGGCAGAAACCGATAGCCGAAATGGGCTTCCTCGCGAAGCCCCGGGACTTTAATCAGGCGGCTATAAGATCGGTGACACTCACCGATTCGTTGCTAAACGCTATACCAGCGCTAATTCATCATTGGGTGACGCCGGCTCCGCTTAGTCACCGCCTTATTAACAGCACCACAGGACATTTGATGGCACCCATTGCCCTACAGAGGGTGCTGGTCGTTGCTCTTATGCTCATTATTGTGATCGGGGTTACTTGGTGGTTACTGGCACCGGCGAGCAAAACGGCAGCGGTCCGCGGCATGTTACTGGCCGTTTCGGGCCTATGGCTACTTGGCAGTACCACGCATCTCAATCAGGTATGTGCACTCATGCGAGCCCCACCAGAGGGCGCTAATGCTCATGCTGACACGGTGAAACTCGATGGCGCGCATTTGATACCACTCATTGCGTCGGTGAAACAAAATCCAGCCCTCACGGCGGCACCCATGCTCACAGCAAGCCTGGATCGAAGCAGCCACTTTGAGGCGCAGCGCCTACCCTTCATGGCGTTGCCCACCAGTGCGGCCGCGATTGATGCATCAGCGTTGACCCAAGTTGTGACAAACTTTTCGGGTACCGTGGTGCTGCTAGGAAAAGACGCCTATCAACTGAAAGAGAAAACGACTGAGCTAGCGCGAATCTCTTTACTCAGACCTCTCCAATCTGGAGAGGGGTATGTACTGCTGTCCCCGGAGGTTGAATGAGCAGGCCCGCAACAGCGACGGCAACGGCAACGGCAACGGCAACGAGGGCATTGCACAGATACCACCGATGGCGCGATTTTCAACGATGGTTGGGCCCTTAATCATTCTTCTCTGGAAAGGCAAAACAGCCGTGCGAAGGTAAAACCAATCTCCTCGTCACTTAGCAGTGCTCTGCTCGTTGATTGGTTAGGTGCCGACAAAACAAAACAATGGGGTTTATCGACTTATGAGAGGCTGGAGCAAATCGACAGCGAGATTTCGCAAATCTTGCGTGCAAAGGCCAAACACTTACATGTATTGATAAGAGGCCTGGTGAGTATACGCAGTGAGATATTCACACAGTGCATGGTGCGAGAATAACAGCTAGAAAGACTAGAACATCTGCCCGGTTACAACAGCTGGAGACGATTTATCAAAGCATCGCGCGATCAGTTAGTGACAGCATTACAGACGTTAAAGAAGTTATCTTTGCACAAAGGATCCAAAGCATCTCTGAATCCATCGAGTCGCTGCAACAAACCGGCACATCACTTGCAGAGGCACTATAGATCTGGCCCAAAATCTGCGAGGCTGCCACTACCCTATCGACCTAAGTACAGTTCAATTTAATAGTTTGAATAGAATTTGTGACGCAACTCAACCTGCGTTAGTCATCCAGGTTAAAACGCTTATCGCATTTGGTTCGCTTTAGCCTAACTATCCGCATAATGATCATGCCCACAAACTTCATATTGTTCACGCAACTCTCTGCACTTTAGGACTTTGGTATGACGTCAAAAGCGAAAACCAAACGTTTTTCGGTCGATTCAAAAGGGATCGTATAGTGGTACATGGAGGAAGGGAAAATGCACATGCTACCGGTACATACATCGATAATCCGGTCATCTGCATAATGAGTAGTTGATCCTCCCTCTCGGTCAAAATTACTCAAGACCAGCTTGCCGTCTTCTGAGCCAGAGAGGCTGGGGACATTTACATAAATGCTGCCTGAGACCCAGCCGTCAGGATGCATATGAGAACTCAACTTGCCACCGCTTTTCATCGCAATTAACCAACCTGACAACTCATAATTTGACGGCCACTGTTTAAATAGACCCTCCGTATTCTCGCTGAAACGCGCACGGTATTTTTCTATTTCCGACCTTACAACATCCTCTATCCCTGCCCTACGGAAAAACTTGTGACTGAAAATATTTCCACTGGTTTGAATTCCATTTGTTAACAAAACCTGTCTTCTCGTGCTCTGCATACAATCTTCAAGAGCTTCATGAAATGGCTCGATAAAAGCATCTTTAAAGCTCATGCTTGCTGACAAGTTACTGTGGACAACATAATTTTGAGGATTACTGCAGAATGGATTTTGCTTTTCCACTCCATATTTTTGCTTGGCGCAAGCAATGAGCGATCCCAAAACTGGATCTACGCTTCCTGTCGCTATGTATTCGTCTAATTTTTTTAGAAAATCTGGACCACTGTCGCGCTGATATGAACATCGAATCGCGTAGCGCCGGCTCTCATCAGAGTGTGATGAAGCCAAGTATCGATAGGCTTCATCGTAATCACCACGCTCAAACATCATTATGCCCAGATTGTTAAGTGCCTCATGGCAGTCTGGATTGAGATTTATAGCTTGCAAATAGGCTGCTTTAGCATCGTCAAATCTCCCGAGCGCCTTGAGCGTATCCCCCAGGCTTCTGTGCGCGGTGGCTTGATTGGGGGTCAGAGTTATTGACTGTCGAGTGACGGCCTCTGCTTCAGCAAGTTTCCCCTGAAGGTAAAGAGTGACACCCAATCTTTCATGAGTTTCAGCGTGACCTCCACGAAGTGAAATAGCCCGCCTTAAGCAAACCTCCGCCTCATCCAAACTTCCCAAATCCATAAGCGCATTACCCAAGTTATATTGTGCTTCGCCAAGATCAGGCTTTAGAGCTGTCGCTTGCCGCAAGCTAGATACCGCCTCCTCTAATTTACCTAATTGTTTAAAAGCAATGCCGAGATTATTGTGAACTGCTGGATCATGAGGCCCTAAATCAGAACATCGCTGCAAAGCATCTATCGATTCGTGAAATCTGCCCAATTTAATCAAAGCAACACCCAGACATTTCCACCCGACCTGAAAAGTCGGGAATTTCTTGGTCATCGAAGCGGCAGCCGTCTCGAGTAGGTCAAACCGTCCTTGTTGGAAGAGCTCCATAAGCCGGTTCATTTCTTTCTGCGATGGCTTATCTCTTGGTGACGCTCGCTTTCCCTTCTTCATCTTGTTTTTTTTTGCATATGAAGGTCGTTTATTTTTCTCAGCCAAAGATGATTTATGTTTTTCTAGCAGTGTATTTCCGGACGAGGCCGAGTCTAGCGCGAGAGTTAGAGCAGATAAACTTTCATCTGGGACGCCGGCCTGCCTGCCATCACATATTGCCTCGCTCGCCATCTCAAAGCTGCCTACCTTGATAAGAGCATCAATATAACTGAGCCAAAATTGGTTGACGGTAGGGTCCTGATCTAAAGCGGCCCTAAAGTGTGACAGGGCGTTGGATAGATATCCAACCGACACGAGCAACACACCCAGGTTGTGGTTTGCGTCCGAATGCTTGGGCTCTTTAGCTAGAACTGATTTGTATAACTGTTCTGCATCTTGTAGCCGCCCGCTTTTGTGGGACTCAATTGCCGACTGAAAGATGTCATGCATATTCTTTCGCATTTATTCTTCCCATAACCAGATATTTAGCTAGCTTTTGAGGGACGACATCACGCACAGATGGGTAGATCGTGGAAAACAAAATCCCCTCCTACATGCGACCGGCGATGTTGCTTAACTCGCGAATATCTTTGAACACTGACAGGGCATTACTAGGCGCCTACAGACCCCAACTTTAACCGTACTCAGCGAAAACAAGTATCAGGTTGGCTTTCATTGTCTTATCGGTAGCATCACCGTCGATTCAGAACTTTAAATTCAACGAGAGAGTCAAAGGCCCCTGCCAGAAATGGCTCAAACGTCT